>WRNP01000051.1 GCA_009776515.1 Dehalococcoidia bacterium
GTTCGCGACCAAGGCAAAGAGTGCGAGTACCAAAGACTACACAGTCAGCAATTACGCTGGTCCTGGTAGATACCTCGCAGCTCTGCTGCGGGGTGGTTCATCTCGGTAGCCATGGAGAGATTAACTCTGTGGCAGAAAGCATTACTAGCGTTAAACCACATAAGTTCGTCAAAATAACCTTGCTCTACAAACCGATCTTTTCACGTTTGATTTATGCGAATAGTATTTATGCGTTTTGCACTAGGAGGTCACGGGGCTTTCACAATATTGACCACTTTAAAACCATGACCCATCATAACCACCGTGACAGCTTGGACCTAGGGGCATCCCATCCCTCGACAGGATGCCTACTCAATACTGCAAAGAACTAATGGCAAGCTCTCCCTTCTCATAAAAAATATGCGCATCCTGGCCTTAGACATGGGTGACCGACGCATCGGCGTGGCAGTCTCAGATCCCACCGGACTGATTGCCCGGCCTTTGGCATTCATCACACGCAAGAGCACCCCAGCCGATATCCAGGCCATTGCAGTGCTAGCCCGCGAGCAGGATGTTGGAAGAATCGTCGTAGGGTTGCCACTCTCTCTGGATGGCCATCTAGGACCACAGACTGAGAAAGTGAGGCAGATTGCCACACTGCTGGCGACTATCCTGGCCATACCGCTGGACCTATATGATGAGCGTTTTAGTACGGTTACTGCGCGCGAGTACCGCCTGGAATCTGGTGCCAGGAAAAAGAAGCGCCGTGCCCCTGACGACAGCATGGCAGCTGCAGTCATTTTGCAGTCATACCTGGACAGAGCTCGCGGACAAGACTCCTGAGCCCTCCACCGCTCCGCAATATTACAGCGGCGATTAACGACAGGAGCTCTCCAAACACAAATATCCTCTGGTCTTTCCTATTTCTTATTTCCTCCGTATAGCGCATACTTCCAATAGTCACTTTCGGGAATATGGGCTCAATCAGGGTTTGATATCTGCAGCCGTTCCTCCTCCGTGATATAATGCAAGCTATCCATGATCGCCCTGGCTACTTTACGCAACTACCTTGAGGTGCTCAAACCCCGCGAGACCATTCTCTTGGGGTTTATCGGGCTGTGCTCAGCGATCATTGCCGCAGAGGGTACCCCACCTCTTGGTACCCTCCTCCTTGCCACAGCTACCATTGCCCTCGCGGCTGGGGGTGCGAACGGCCTTACCAACTACCTCGACCGGAAGCTTGATGCCCGCATGAACCGCACTCGGGGCCGGGTCTTTCCCACACAGCGCATCCATCCGCCAGAAAAGGCACTCCCTTGGATATTCGGCTGGATCATCGCGGGATTGGTCTTGGCTTGGACATTACATCCCTGGGCATTCACCGCCGATCTTGTCGGCACGGTAGCCGCTGCTATCTACCGCAAGCGCGTAGCGTGCGTGTTCCCACAAGGGGTTATTGCCTCCTGTGCCCCAGTGCTTATGGGTTGGTTTGCCGTCTCGGAGGTTCTGGCATGGGAACTGGGGCTCCTCTGCCTGCTCATCGCCGCCTGGCTACCGCTCCACGTCTGGAGCGTGATGGTCTCACACCGTGACGACTACTTAGAGGCAGGTCTCTCTTTTTTCCCCATGAATGTCCCGATCAGGCTTGCCACCAGCGTTCTGCTCATCTTTGCTCTCATCCTTAACACAATCGCCATCGGGCTCTATTTTGTAGCACATCTCGGATTGTTATACCTCGTTGCCGCCTTGGGGCTAGGAATAATGATGCTTTATGGCTCCACGCGCCTCCTTACCTCACCTGCCCCCTCGCGCGATGCCTGGCGGCTCTATAAGCTCTCGAGCTTCCCTTACCTCGGCCTTATCTTCCTGGCAATTGTATTGGATGTCGTGCTGTAACTCCCCCTACTACCAAACACATAATATGTCTAATTTGTCATTAATTCGTGAAATTGATGGTGCTCGCTCTGGTAAACTCTACACCGCCCACGGCACCATCTTCACCCCAGTCTTCATGCCTGTAGGAAGCCAGGCTACAATCAAGGCGCTTACACCGGACGAGGTGTATATGTGCGGTTACAACATACTCCTCAGCAACACCTATCACCTCTATCTGCGCCCAGGGGTGGAGAATATAAAGGCACTTGGCGGACTGCATCGCTTCATGCGCTGGGAAGGGGCTATCCTTACCGACTCCGGTGGGTACCAGGTGTTTAGCCTGGCAGCTCTCAACAAAGTGACGGACGATGGCGTGAGCTTTCGCTCGCACCTGGACGGTAATATCCACATCATCACGCCAGAGCGGGCGGTCGCTCTCCAAGAAGTCCTAGGTGCAGATATCATCATGGCGCTGGACGAACCATCACCGGTAGACGCGCCAGTAGCAAAAGTGCGCCAGGCTATGGAACGCACTCACCGCTGGGCGCGCCGCTGTCTTGACACTCATACCACCGCTCAGCAACTCTTCGCCATCGTGCAGGGCGGTTTCTCGCCCGAATTGCGGCGTGAATCAGCAACAACCCTGGCAGAGCTGGACTTCCCCGGCTATGCCTTAGGTGGCCTTAGCCTGGGTGAACCGAAAGAGGTAATGTGGGAAATGACCGCAACGGCAGTCGCCTGTTTACCAAAAGATAAGCCACGCTACCTAATGGGAGTGGGCTCGCCTGAGGACTTCGTGCAAGCGGTTGAACTCGGCATCGACATGATGGACTGCGCTCTTCCCACCCGAGTAGCCCGTAACGGGGCGCTCTTTACGGCAGATGGGCGCATCAACATAGGCAATGCCATCTACCGCACACAGGCTGATCCCGTTGAGGCCAGCTGTGACTGCTATACTTGCCGTAATTTTTCGGCAGCCTACATGCACCACCTCTTTCATGCCCATGAACTCTTAGCCTACCGGCTGGCCACCATCCATAACCTGCGCTTCATGGCTCGCCTGGCAGCACAGATTCGGCAGGCCATTCTTGAGGGTACGTTTGCAACGTTTAGAAATGACTTTCTCTCGCGCTACCGACCTACCGATGAGACTGTGAGACTGACGCAGAAGCAGAGGTGGCTAGCCGCGCGGCAAGGACTGAAGCAGTTATAGTAGGGACCCAACGGTACATTGCGGTTATTCCATCACCCGATTACACGGGTAGGTTTTAAAGGATACCTACAATTAGCGACTACACGGTAATCGGAAAATGTCGGTATGAATGGTTTACAACACGGGTATTCATCACCGCACTTTACAGCGATAGTCAATGCCATCCTTTATTCAACCTGCTATAATAGTGTCATGATTATCACATTTGATATGCCAACCAAGCTTATCGTCGGCGCCGGTAGCTTCAGCCTCCTAGGTGAGGAGGCACGCAAGCGCGGAGCGCGTGCCCTGTTAGTGAGCGGACAGTCATCGGCGCGGCGGATGGGTTTCCTGGAGCGCGCTGTCGCCGACCTGAAAAAGCACGGCGTAGCCGTAACCGTCTTCGAAGGGGTAGAACCCAACCCGCGCTCTTCAACCATAGACGCCGGTGCCAAGCTTATCCGCAACGAAAAACTTGACCTCGTCATTGCCCTGGGCGGGGGGAGCCCCATGGATGCCGCTAAGGGCATGGTGGTCGCCGCCACGGGCAACTCTCCGGTCTGGCATTATGTTCAGGGCGGCGTGAGAGCGGCGGGCAAAAGCCCCGTGCTCATCACCGTCCCCACTGTGGCCGCATCCGGCTCCGAGGCTAACTGCGGCGCAGTCATCACCAACTGGGAAACGCGCGAGAAATGCGTCCTCAGCGACCGCTGCGCTTATCCCGCCGTCTCCCTAGTGGATCCGGAGCTGACCCTAAGCTTACCCACCAAGCCCACCGCCCAGGGTGGCGTGGACATCTTCTGCCATCTCTTAGAGCCTTATGTTACTGCCGCCGCGCCCCAATCCCTGACCGACGGCATTGCGGAGACCACTATGAAGCTTGTTGTGGACTTTTTGCCGCAGGTACTTGAGAGGCCGGATGACCTGGAAGCCCGTAGCCAGCTTTCCTGGGCCTCCACTATCGCCTGCTCGGCTTTTGCTTCACTAGGTGGCGGAGACGGCAGTATGACCATGCACGGTTTGGAGCACCCGCTTTCAGGCTACTACGATATCGCCCATGGCGACGGTCTCGCGGCGCTGCTGCCCGCTTATCTTGAGTCACTAGCCGATATCCGCGCGGCGCGCCTAGCCAAGCTCGGCAGCAACGTTTTCGGCCAGGCAGACGGCCTTATGGCTACAGACGCCTGGCTAAGAGAAATAGGTATGGATTTGAAATTGCGCAACCTGCAGGTGGCTCGCGAGAAGCTGTCCGAGCTTGCCCAGTGTGCCCTAAGGACCGCACCGTGGCTCTCGGGGCATCCCTCCAAGCTGGGCCGGGAGGCAATTTCCAGGATATATGAGGCGGCCTGGTAGAGTTTGAAAACGAGCGGTCAAAGGCAGGTTGCTACCGTCTATATAGACATGGCGACCCATCGAGACCAGACAAAGCATCTGGTTGCGCCGTACTCAGCAGTGTTGGGGTACAACGCAGTCTGGCAGAACATAAGGAGGGGCATTTAAAATGAAGCACTTCCATTCATGGCGAACAAGGAATTTGCCTCGTGTCTTGCCGGCGCTACTGGTCGTGGCAGTGGTGTTGGCGATTACTCCGCTCTCTGGCACCATAACCGCCGCTTCGGGAACGGTGGAATTGGGGGTATCCGGCACCACGGACACGGTCGCCAGAATACAAGCCGCCATTCAAAACGAAATCAACGACACAAGCGGCAGTGGAACCGTCACCATCACGGGCTCTTTCCTATCTGGAACAACAAGCCTCGCATTGAATATCCCTAGCGGCGTAACGGTGGCCTGGCAGGCAAGTTATTCTGGAACAGCGGGGCCATTGATCAATTTTACCGGCGACGGCACCATTGAAATTGGACCGGGCGGCCATATTTACAAGGCCCCTACCAGCAGTGGCATCGTTATTAGCGCGGCAGTTGCCGAGGTCATTGTGACCGGTACCTCCAGCGCCGTCCGCGGCATAGTGGAAGCCGGTACCGGCGCTGCTATTTATGCTTCTGGAATCAATACCATCGTTGTTGTGAAAGGCTTCGGCCTGGTGTCTAACTACGCAACCTCTAACCTGAATCCGGCTATCAATATGAGCAGCGAACAAAACGTCAAAGATAATGTGTTTGTGGTAGATGATGCTCAAGTGCGAGCGCTGTCTACCACGAGCTACGGCTACGCTATTCAGACATACGGCAACGTGGTAATTAACGGCGGCGAGGTTTACAGCGCGGCACCCTATGGTCGCGGCATCAATCTTGTCGGCCCCGACTCCACCGCCACCATAAACGACGGCAAAGTGCATGCCGCCGGCACAAGCGGAGTCGCAGTCAGCACCGCTACCACCTCGCCAGTTCCCCCAAGCGCATCCATATATGTAACGGGGGGAATCGTTTCTGCCACATCAGGCTATGCCATCAGAACGACCGGCGCCAACTCTATCGTCGAAGTCACGGGCGGCGTGGTCACGGCCACCACGGGCAACGCTATCCGCGCCTCAGCGGCATCCTCCGCCATTAATATCAGCGGCGGCTTCGTTTTCGCTTATGGTAGCACCATCATGGGCAACAGCAATGTTGTCTATATACCGAGCGGTGGGGTAGCTAACATCACCAACCCCGGCGTAGTCGTTGCCTGGAATGAGGAGGCTGGTAACATCGTATATACCAAGGGCACCACCAACGACCTAACAATCCAACCCGCAAGTGCCACAGCAATATGGGATATAAGCGCTCCCGCTTACGGTATTACATATCAAAACGAGGCGAATATGGGCTTTTTCCCTCTCAATGTGACGGTGACCGCGACCGTTAACGTGAGTTTTAATGAGAATACCGATGATATCGTGACTGGCCTGAGCCCTACAAGCAAGGCTGTGGCTTATGGGGAAACCTACGGTGGCCTAGATGGCCTGCCTGTTCCCAACCGTAGCGGCTACAACTTCGACGGATGGTACCTTGAGGATACCTGTGACAATCTTGTAACTGCAACAACCATTGTTGCCATCGCGGATGACCACGTCCTCTACGCCAAATGGACACCGGTCGACTACACTATCATCTTTGATGGCAACGGCGGTTCGGTTATAGATGATAGCAGCCCAACCATCACCATGATCGGTATACACATCAATGAGGTGGTCACTTTCCCAGGTTTTGTGCACAGTACACCATCTTGGACTTTGATGGGCTTTGCCAATACAGCAAGCGCCTCTACTCCAGAATTCACTGGATCTTCGTTCACCTTGGGGCAAGGCGATGCGGGCATTGTGAGCCTATTTCCCACTGACACTGAGATCACGCTCTATGCCGTATGGGCGTATTTACCCCCATATGTACTTACCTATGATGCCAACAGCGGCAACGGCAATGTACCCGCAGCCAGTGGCGGCTATGCTAGCAACAGTCATGTAAATTTGGCGACCTGGAACGAACTTAGTAGAACTGGCTACACTTTTCACGGGTGGTCGCTGGAACAAGACGATGACACGCCAATTGCAGACGTTACATTTGCCAACAGCGACATCACTGTGTATGCGGTGTGGAGGTTACAGAGTTATACGATTGGCTTTGATGCTAACGGCGGTGGCGGGGCACCGTCATACCAAATAAGGCAACTCGGCGACAGCGTGGTTTTAGTCAACTATTCCCGAGTGAACTATGTCCTGCTGGGCTATGCTACTGCCGATGACGCAAGTACCCCTGCCTATACCGATGACTTCATCTTGGATGTTGCGGCCATCAGCGCCCTGTTCGTCAATGACACGGTTACTGGTGCTGTTTTGTACGCCGTATGGCAGGGGGAAACTTATACCGTCACCTATGATGGTAACAGCGCAACCGGCGGCTCCATGACTCAGGATACGGCTATTTACGGCGAGAATTTCACCATAGCACTAAACGATTTTTCCAAAACCGGCTACGCTTTTGTCGGTTGGAATACCCTAGCCAACGGCTCGGGGACAAGTTATCCAAATGGGCAAGTCTTGGCCCCCTGGGACATAGGCTACGATCTGGACCTCTATGCGCAGTGGCAAGCGGAAGAACACCTTGTTACTTTCAGTGTCAACGACCAGGACGGCGGATCAACCACCACGGACGCGCCCATCCCTGCCGAGAGGACGGCGACATATGGCACAGCATACGGATCGCTACCCACCCTCAGTCGCACCGGCTACATCTTCGGTGGATGGTATTTTGAGGATACCTGTGATAACGCCGTAACCACCACTACCCTTGTTGCCATTGCCGATGACCACACTCTATACGCCAAGTGGATACCTGGCACCTATACCATCACGTATCTCGGTAACGGCGCAACTGGCGGCTCAATGGCCAGCCAATCCGCCACCTACGATCAGAATCTTACGCTGACCCCAAACGCTTTCTTCCGAACAAATTACACCTTTGTCGGCTGGAATACCCAAGCTAAAGGCTTGGGGGCGAGCTATACCAATGGGCAAGCCTTTAACCCTTGGGCCATGACCAGCGATCTCATTCTCTATGCGCAGTGGGGTTCCGCAGCAACAACATCGACCACCACGAANCCAGCGGTACAACCGACGTCCCCGTTCTCACCCACGACTTCGCCCACCACGTCTCCGACCACGTCGCCAACAACATCACCCACGACTTCGCCCACCACGTCTCCGACCACGTCGCCAACAACATCACCCACGACTTCGCCCACCACGTCTCCGACCACGTCGACGCCTCCCCTAACGACAACCGAGCCGTCAGGCCAGGATGGCAGTGCCTGCTGGGGTCTCCTGAACCTGATGCTCTGCATACTAGGAGCCCTACTTGCGGCAGTAGCTGTTATCTGGGCATTTCTTACCAAAAAACCAAAACTATTATGGCTTATTTTTACTATCGTCATGGGCATCGCTGGTGTAGCAGTGTTTCTGCTCACAGAGGATATGAGCAATAAGATGGCGACAGCAGACCTATGGACTATATTACAGTCTGCGATCCTCGCAATGGAAATCATCGGCATAGTGCTTGCTTTCCGACACCAGACAAAAACCAACCAAAGTTGATACAGCGTGCGCTGGAAGCCATCGGGTTTTTAGCTCATATTGAAGACTTGACAGGCATTTTCAGTCGTGGTAGTATGTCCTTTGTCTTTATACAAGACGGCTATGAAAAAGGCTCTAACATAAAGTAAGGTCTCTGGTGAGATATCCGAGCGCTCGCTTGGTGACTTGCCAAGCGGGCTTTCTTGTGTAAAGCCTCTTTAACAACCGAATATCGCAAAGCTAATATCAAATCTGAAGCAAGTCAAGCGGGAAAAGGCGCACGGTGGATGCCTTGGCATCAAGAGCCGATGAAGGGCGTGGCAAGACTGCGATAAGCCTCGGTAAGCTGTCTAACAAGCACAGCCGGGGATGCCCGAATGGAGCAATCCATACCGATAAAATCGGTATACTCCCAGCTGAACACATAGGCTGGGTAGAGGTAAGTGGGGGAAGTGAAACATCTCAGTACCCCGAGGAAAAGAAAACCCATTCCCTTAGTAGTGGCGAACGAACGGGGAGCAGCCTAAACCGCATGAGCTTAGTGGTTCTGCGACCTATGCTTATGCGGGGTAGTAAGACGGAGCGGGTCTGGGCAGAACAGACCGGGAAGTTACCAACCGAACTCTAGCCGAAGGTCCCTGGAAAGGACCACCATAGATGGTGATAGTCCAGTAGGTGAAAGAAGTAGGCTTCCGCTTCGCTCTTGAGTACCACGGGGCACGAAGAACCCTGTGGGAATCCACCTCGACCACGAGGTAAGGCTAAATACTCTTGATGACCGATAGTGAACAAGTACCGTGAGGGAAAGGTGAAAAACACCCCGAGAGGGGAGTGAAATAGATCTGAAACCGTGTGCCGACAAGCAGTCGGAGGCCTGGTTTGCCAGGCTGACGGCGTGCCTATTGAAGAATGAGCCGACGAGTTAATCTGTGCAGCTGGTTAAGCAATTAAGTTGCGGAGCCACAGCGAAAGCGAGTCCGAATAGGGCGGCAATGGTTGCACGGATTAGACCCGAAGCCCGGTGAGCTATCCATGACCAGGGTGAAGCGAAGGTAAAACTTCGCGGAGGCCCGAACCTTATAGCGTTGCAAAGCTACTGGATGAGTTGTGGATAGGGGTGATATGCCAAACGAACCGGGGGATAGCTGGTTCTCCCCGAAATGTATTGAGGTACAGCCTCGGATAACTGACTAACGGAGGTAGAGCTCTGAATGGAATAGGTGAGAGAGTATCTTGCCGACTCCAATCAAACTGCGAATGCCGTTAGTTTTATTCCGGGAGTGAGACTACGAGGGCTAAGCTCCGTGGTCGAGAGGGAAACAGCCCAGACCATCAGCTAAGGTCCCTAAGAACAGGTTAAGTGTTAAAGGAAGTAGGATTGCATAGACAGCCAGGAGGTTGGCTTAGAAGCAGCCACCCTTAAAAGAGTGCGTAACAGCTCACTGGTTGAGTGATGCTGCGCCGACAACCTAGCGGGGCTTAAACCTGTCACCGAAGCTATGGCTTTTCCTTCTTCGGAAGGAAAGGGGTAGGGGAGCGTTCCTTGAGCAGCGAAGCTGAGAGCGTAAGCTCCGGTGGAGTTCAGGGAAGTGAGAATGTCGGCATGAGTAGCGAAAGCAGTGTGAGAAACACTGCCACCGAAAAACCCGAGGTTTCCTAAGCAAGGTTAATCCGCTTAGGGTTAGTCGGGCCTAAGCCGAGGCCGCGAGGCGTAGGCGATGGACAGCAGGTCAATATTCCTGCACCGCCGTGGTGGAGGCAAAGGGGGGACACGGAAGGCTAAACTCTGCATACCCATTGGACATGGTGTGTCGCTCAGTTAAGGTTCTCGGAGCAGGAAAATCCACTCCGATTATGCTAAGGCTGGGCGGGAGTTGCGTAGAAATACAAGGCGACAGAGTCCACGTCATACCGTCTAGAAAATCCTCGTTGCCATTGAAACTAAGGCGCCCGTACCGAAACCGACACTGGTGGGTGAGGATCAATGTCCTAAGGTGTTCGAGATAACTATCGTTAAGGAACTCGGCAATTTAGCCCCGTAACTTCGGGAGAAGGGGTACCCACTTCGGTGGGTGACACTAAATGGGCTCAAGTGACTGTTTAACAAAAACATAGGTCTGTGCCAAAGCGTAAGCTGATGTATACAGGCTGATACCTGCCCAGTGCTGGAAGGTTAATGGGAGAGGTCAGCGCAAGCGAAGCCTTGAACAAAAGCCCCAGTGAACGGCGGCCGTAACTATAACGGTCCTAAGGTAGCGAAATCCCTTGTCGGGTAAGTTCCGACCCGCACGAATGGTGTAACAACTTGAGCGCTGTCTTGACGATAGACTCGGCGAAATTGAAATACCCGTGAAGATGCGGGTTTCCCGCCACAGGACAAAAAGACCCCGTGGAGCTTTACTGCAACTTGTCATTGAGTCTGGGTTTACCATGTGTAGGATAGTTGGGAGGCTTTGAAGCCCTGGCGCTAGCCGGGGTGGAGCCGACGTTGAAATACCAATCTTGGTGAATCTAGCCTCTAACCCCGGATCAAGCCGGGAGACAGTGGCTGGCAGGCAGTTTGACTGGGGCGGTCGCCTCCCAAAATGTAACGGAGGCGCACAAAGGTCCCCTCAGGGTGGATGGAAATCACCCGTAGAGTGCATTGGCATAAGGGGGCTCGACTGCGAGACTTACAGGTCGAGCAGAGACGAAAGTCGGTCAAAGTGATCCCACGGTACCGCGTGGAAGGGCCGTGGCTTAACGGATAAAAGCTACCCCGGGGATAACAGGCTTATCTTGCCCAAGAGTTCACATCGACGGCAAGGTTTGGCACCTCGATGTCGGCTCGTCGCATCC
>WRNP01000052.1 GCA_009776515.1 Dehalococcoidia bacterium
ATTATCATAAGCCCACAAAAAAAGCAAGGGTTTGCCTTGCCTTTTCAACACTTTCTTCAATTGCCTTCGATATTTTTAGCTAACCAAGTGGCAAAGTCGGGGAGTATAACACGACATGGGAGCATCACCAACTCTGCTCTGTTTGACCGTGCCTATGCTATAATAAAAGCATATGGACAACGAAGCTCTCACAGGGATGGATAAGGCTCGGCGCATTGTAGACATAGTAAGCGATAAATTGGCTGCGGATATCGTCTTGCTTGATGCCTGTGGCGTGTGTAGCTTTGCCGACTATTTCGTCATGGCATCCGGCGAATCGGCGCGTCAACTACAGGCCATTGCCGAGGAGGTTGTCCATCAACTCAAGCAAGCTGGAACTTACCCGCTACACCGTGAGGGTACGGCTGAGTCTGGTTGGATACTACTGGACTATGGTGATGTCATTGTCCACATCTTCTCTGAAGCCGAACGGCAGATCTATAGATTGGATGAGATGTGGCGCGAAAGCCGCCTCGTGCTACGCATCGGCTAGTCGGCTCGATTGTAGTGCACGAACTCCTGCTCATCGAAAAAGAGTTTTACTTCTTTCTCGGCCGTCTCAGCTGAATCCGAGCCGTGGACAGCATTGCGCTCAATATCTATGCCGAAGTCGTGGCGTATGGTGCCTGGCTCAGCTTGGGTAGGGTTGGTGGGGCCCATAAGAGCGCGGATGCGCCCGACAGCACCATCGCCCTCAAAAATGGCTGCTACCACTGGTGCTGAGGTGATATAGGCGATCAAGCCAGGGAAGAAAGGCTTCTCTTGGTGTGCGGCATAGTGGCTTGCAGCCAGCTCCGGGCTTACATGTAGCATTTTAAGAGCTGTCATTTTGAGCCCGCTGGCCTCCACCCGGCTCAGGATGGCTCCGGATAGCCCTCGGGTGACGGCATCGGGCTTGATCAGCATCAAAGAGCGTTCCATTTCTTACTCCTTCTGTCGGACTTGATGATTGTCAGTGTCTGGCTATTATATATTAATCCGCCATCCATGCCTAGTGCTTTTTGATGCCTAGCTTGGCATGCTAGAGTGCGATTATGGCACGAGTCTTACATGGCGGCTTAATATTTTGCCTTGCTTTTTTGGCTATCTTGCGCTCAAGTATTCAGGACATTGCCCGATATCTTCGGCGTGAACTTGGTAAGCGCAGTGATTGCCGTGTTGGTTTGCATCGTCCTAATCTAATTGTAGCCTGTTGTGCCTTAGTGGCCTTTATGGTGGGGTCACCGATGATGATTGTGGCCAATGGAAATGACACAGACTTTATCGGCATAGCAAGGAGCTTGACGAGGTATGGTCAAGCGCGGACTTTGCTGATCAGTCTCCGTAGCTCGGCTGTTATTGGTGAGGTGGCCTCAACCCAGCTGCTTTCGATTTTGGTTGCGTGATGGGTGGGCGGCGCAAATACAATGGTTGGATTGTTGCGACGTTGTCTTCTTCTCTCTCGCTAAGACGCTGTGTACCGAGTTCTGCCAAAGCGCAAGCGCGGCTTATCGGCGCTTGAGTGGGAATAATGGCAAGCATGTCAAACTTGTCGCGTACTTCGTGCAACAGATTTTCACTCAACTCGCCTGCGAATATGGTTGGCGAATTTACACAATGATAGATGTCGCTCGGTAGGGAGACAGTTTCTGGCAATACCCCTTGCCATTTTCCAGATGACCCCTGGAAGATGGCCCAAGCCACCTCGGTGCGCCCTGCGGGCAACACTGCGCAGACAGGCAATCCTGCCGCAGCGTGTTGATAAGCGGCAGCGGCCAGGGTGCTTATGCCGACAATGGGGACATCCAGTCCAAAGGCCAGCCCTTTAGCGGTGCCGAGCCCTACTCGGAGGCCGTTGAACCCCCCCGGGCCGCGCGCTACGATGATACCGGTGATATCCCGGATATCGACCGAGGTCATGGTCAGTAAAGATATGGTGTGAGACAAGAGCTCTACCGAGTGATTGCGAGTGCAACACCAGGTATCCTCGGCTACAAGGTGCCCGTTCGCAATAAGCGCCAGACCGGCGGTATTGGTAGAGGTGTCTATCGCTAAGTACATCATGACTCATTTTTATGAACGAGCTCGCACATCAGCCCACTGACCAGCTCGGCGTAGTGACTGCCGCAGGCCTTAAGGCGTACGTGTCGGGCGTCATTGTCAGCATAAGTAATCTCGATTAAAAGATGATCACTGCTCATAAGCTCGGGGTCTTTCTCTGCCCACTCCACGGCAGCTATTCCTTGCCCGTAGAGGTATTCATCGAGCCCCAGCTCGGCGATCTCTTGGAACTCCAGACGATAGAGGTCAAGGTGGTAAAGAGGCATCCTTCCCTCGCGGTATTCTCGCGCCAGCATGAAAGTGGGGCTGGGGATTAATTCTTGAATACAAAGTCCTTGGGCTAGACCCTGGACTAAGCAGGTCTTCCCCGTGCCAAGCGGCCCGGTGAGCATGATGATGTCGCCGGGGCAGGCGAGGCGGCCGAGGATTGCTCCCACTGCCCGTGTCTCGCCGGGACCATGAGTAGTGATCTCAAGTTCTGTGGGCAAAGTGTTGCCATCCTTGATTATCAAGTGTGAAATCCTGGCCGTCCGGGCTGATCAAATTGAGCTTGCCGGGATTTTCAGTTGTTACCCTGCCGATGATCGTCACCGGACATGGCGCTTTGGCGGCTACTTGCTCTACGGTTTTGATGGGGGCTGTGAAGAGGAGCTCATAGTCCTCGCCGCCGCCAAGTGCCAGCGCCAACGCCTCCGTGCCAAAAAGGGCGGTTAGCATGGGAGGTAGCGGTACCATGGCTACTTCGACTACCGCTCCTACGCTACTCTGCTGACAGATGCGCTTTAGGTCGGTGGCGAGGCCGTCACTTAAATCTATGGCGCAGCGCACTCCTTCGGCGACAAGTAGTGTCCCCTCCTCCAGGCGGGGACATGGCCTCAGAAAAGCTTCGCAAAGCGCCTTGCCGATTTCACTCGGCTTGCGGTGGGCCTGTAGGATCCTGAGCCCCCCTGCAGCACCGCCTAAGCTGCCGGTGACGGCTACTACATCACCGGGGCGAGCCATGTTGCGCGTGAGAAGATGCTTCCCCGCTCGACCAGTGACAGCGAGGTTGATAAAGACTGCGGGGGCGGCGCTCACATCGCCTCCAATGATGGCCGTTTCATATCTATTGGCAAGTTCAGCCATACCGGTGTAAAACTGCAGAACATCCTCTGTGGATGTCTCTTCGGGCAATCCTAAAGTAACTAGAGCATAGCGGGGGTGGCCACCCATGGCGGCGATATCGCTAAAGTTGACGGCCAGGGCTTTCCAGCCTAGGTCGTGCCAATCGGTTATTGCCTTGGTGAAGTGGATGCCCTCAATAAGGCAGTCTGTCGTTGCCAATGTTCGGCCGCTTTCGTTTTGCCAGGCGGCGGCATCATCGCCTATGCCGATGGTAAGATTTTGCCGGGATACCGCAGAGGGCGGGCAACTCTCACGAGCAATCTTTGCCAATTGGTCTATCATGTCAAATTCGCCCACGTCCGTCAGCTTCATGGCTGGATTATATCACGGCTGTCTTGAGGGTACCAAGGTCGCTATCTGTGGCTATGTTAAATTATGGTTAACAGGGGGCTTGACGTCAATGGTAAAATAGTTATAAGGGAGTTATGTACCGCAGTCGGCCAAGCTATTTAATCGGTTTAGTTTGAGAGGTCGTATCATCCGGCCTCATGGTCGCTTCTGGTAGGATAAAGCATGGCTTGGGGTCTGAGAGTAGACCCTTAATACAACAAGCAGGTTCTAACCTGGAATGCCAGAGTGCCACAGAGCTCCTCATCATGGCGGCTACCTGAGATTACAGGCTTAACGTAGCCCGCAATGTTGCCTTGGGTTGAGACCCCATTGATGTATGCACAAACCCATGCACTTGAGTGTACTCATAGATTTGCTTGTTGTGACATATCATTGATATCAATGCCCCTGCTACCCTGGGGGTAGCGGAAGTTGCCAGAGGACTAAAAGTGATATATAACACAGAAGAATTTGTTTTTAAAGCGCCACCGGCGGTCACACGGGCTCGGCGGGTACTCATTAAACCGGCAGCGGATTACCTGGCGCCTTATCCCGTCAGCACCAGCCGTGAGATGATGGCCTCCATCATCCAGGGCATCCGCGATGTTAGCGATACCGATATCATTATTCTGGAAGGAACGCCTACTGGCGCTCCGGTGGCCCCAGTCTTCAAGAATTTGGGATACGTTTTCCCGCGGGTCTTGCCTCTTGACGTGAAAGATGCCACCTTGGTTGAGGTCGATAGCCCACTCCTAAAACCGCTGGCCATCCCGACTTTCATGGTGCCCAATGTCATCCTCTCTAGCGATTATCTTATCAGCGTTGCGCCACTGAAAGTGATTAAGCAACAAGGTTGGCTTTCCATTGCCAACCTTTTAAGCCTGCTTCCCAGTGTGAGATATGGCGATGGTGCGCCGCGTGGTTGGAGGGAGTTGTATGAGTTGGATATCAACATGGTGCTGGCTGATCTCTATTACACCATGCCTTTTGATTTGGGCATCATTGAGGCTCGAGAGATCTTCACCGGCGAGACTCTGGATGTAGGTGAGACCCAGCCTTATGGCAAGGTCTTCATGGGCGATCCATATCAGGTTGACCGCGAGGTCTCGCAGGTGCTAGGGATTAAGACCGATTACCTCAGGCTGATTGATGAGGCGCGGGCAGATCTGGAGACTTAGCCAGGTCAGTACCTTGTTGCAAAGTGGTGTCGTTGGCCAAAGTATGCTCCCTAGCTTGCAAAGGCATGAGCGATACTAGCATACGGCGAACCGCATCTCAGGTATATAAGCAGCCTTTCAAGTGCAGGACGCGTCCCCTCGGCTGTTATTTCAACGGATTCATCTGGCAAGTTTTTATCGTACCCTGTTATGCCGAGCTCAATTGCTTTCTGGCAAACAAAATCGCAAAAGTAAACCAAACCCTCCTTGCGATAATAACCTTAAAGGCTGGCTTGGTCGAACATATGGCTATCCAATGGCACTACAGGGGCTATTCCTCATCGGTTGGCTTGCGCTTTTTACGGATGAGCTCTACCTCTTGTGGAGGTGACATGGTGGTGGGGGATAAAGCTATCTTCTTGGTGTCTTTCTTCGGTTTCTTGGCCTCACGGCCGCCTTTGTCACGGGAGCCCATAACTACCTCCTGAAATTTTTCTCTCGTGTTCCATGCCACGCCGGCGGGAGACATATGCTAAGCCCACCGCGCCTCGCTTTATTAATTTAACAAAGGCAGACTAGGAAAGCAAAGGCGGCAGAGTACTGGAAGGAGCGGTCTCTCTTAGCGCCTCCAGTGCCGTGCGGGCGGCATCAGCCTCAGCCAGTTTCTTGCTACGTCCCACGCCGCAGGCAAGCACCTTGTCGTCAAGCACGACCTCAGCGGTAAACTGTCGATTATGATCGGGACCGCTCTCGGCGATAATATGGTAGGAAGGGGCTGCCTTAAAGAGGTGTTGCAAAGCTTCCTGGAGGTGCGATTTATAATCATCGCTGTGGCGTTCACGGCTGATACGTGCGAGGTCGTCTTTAAAGATGTGCATGACGCATTCCCGTGTACTCTGCCAGTCACGGTCGAGATAGATGGCGGCGAAGAGTGCCTCCAAGGCCCCGGCCAGATTGGCTGGCTTGCCCCTCCCGCCGCTTGTCGCTTCGCCCTGGCCGAGATACAAATAATCTCCCAGACCGATAGTGCGGGCAATGGTAGCCAGCGAGCTGCGGCAGACGAGCTGTGAGCGCATACGGGTGAGGTCGCCTTCGGCGAGGTCGGGGTAGTCTAGGAATAGCTTTTCTGCCAATATTAGTCCCAGCACGGCATCGCCTACAAATTCCAGTCGTTCGTTGGCGGTGGCAGGGGAATTCTCGTTGACATAAGAGCTATGGGTGAGGGCTTCTTGGAGCAGGGCGGTATTGCTGAAAGTGACCCCCAGAACCTCTTGTAGCTGTTTAAGTTTATTGTCCGACATACTTTCCTGGTATAAAAATAGGACGATCATCGCCAGGTGTCAAGATTGCTTGAAATATGGACTTGACTTACTTCGGGTGTTATAATGAATTATGCAATGGGGATTCGTCTAGCGGTAGGACAGCAGACTCTGGATCTGCTTGGCCAGGTTCGAATCCTGGATCCCCAGCCACTTTCGGTGTTTCTCTATCACTATTTGCGCTGAGTAGGCATATCTGCCACTGAGGCAAGTTGTTGCTAATAATGGCTAGGGAGTAATGGCCTTCGGTATCATTGTCTATTCGATGACAAAGTCTTCTGAGCTGAAATTAGCATAATACCTGCCTGTTTGAGCGGTAAACCTCAGCACGCAATAGTCAGGGTCGGTAACCCCTTTAGAATAATACGCAGTATCACCATCATGCCAAATCATTTCTTTGCTGGTCGCATCCTTTAAAACTTCCATAGTTCCCCTTAGCATAACGCCACGAAAAAAACGTCTGTCGCAAAAATAGATACACGCTTTCGGGTTAGTCAGATATTGTGCTACTCGCATAGATGAGGTGTTGGTAGAAAAATAAAAGATCTTAATGCCCTCGCGTTTTCTTGGCGGCATCATGGCCTTGGTGTGTGGGAAGCCGTCGCTGTCTACTGAGCTAATAAAAGAAACACCTTGCTTATCAATTAGGTTGCCAATAGTTTGTTCCTTATCGCGCAACATAGCAACCACCTTTCTCCGTTAACTGATTTCGAGACGATATATGGTACGATAGCTAGGAAGTGGGAAGAATTTGATGCGCCAACGCTATCACTATATTGGCTGCCGAGCCAGGATTCGAACCTGGGCAAGAGGATTCAAAGTCCTCTGTGCTACCGCTACACAACTCGGCAGTGCTTGGTGCCGAAGGTCGGGGTCGAACCGACACGAGGGTCGCCCCTCAACAGTTTTTGAGACTGTCGCGTCTGCCTATTCCGCCACTTCGGCCCAAAACGTGGGTGTGATGGTGCCGAGGCTCAGAATCGAACTGAGGACACGCGGATTTTCAGTCCGCTGCTCTACCTGCTGAGCTACCTCGGCACGCTGTACAATTGTATCTTCACACGCTCGCCACTGTCAAGGTAAAATTGCCTAATAAGGCGCTTGCGGCAGAACCAGATTGTCGATGAGACGGTTTTGGCCAATGTATACGGCAAGCGAGATGAGTGCTGGCGCTGAGGCTGTTTCCAACTCGGTAAGTGTCTCGCCATCGGCAAAGGAGATATAGTCTATCTGTGCCATGGGCTCAGTCTGGATGAGTTCGGCCATCTCGCGGCGCAGGACATCCGCTCGACGCTCGCCTGCGAGCCATCTCGTTTCGGCCAGGCGCAAGGCACGGCTGAGGACAGTGGCCGCCTGGCGCTCCTCAACTCCGAGATAGGCATTGCGACTACTGAGTGCCAGGCCGTCTGGGGCGCGCACGGTGGGCAGAGTGACGATATCCAAATCCAAGTTAAGATCGGTTGCTAGGCGCTTGATGACCAGAACCTGCTGGGCATCTTTCTGTCCAAAATAGACACGTGCCGGACGTATGATGTTGAAGAGTTTAGCACAGATAGTAGCCACGCCCCGGAAATGCCCCGGGCGCACCGCGCCCTCCAACCGTTCGCTGGGCTTTTCCACGGTGACCCAGGTTGTAAAGTTAGTTGGATACATCTCAGCGGCATCAGGTACGAAAACGGCATCAGCACCCTCGTTGGCCAACATGGCTAGGTCACGCGGGATGTCGCGCGGATAGCGCATAAGATCCTCACCAGGGCCGAACTGGGTGGGGTTAACAAATATGCTCACTGCCACGGAGGCATTATCGACTAACGCTCGGCGTATAAGCGAAAGATGCCCTTCATGTAAAGAACCCATGGTGGGCACGAACCCCACCGGCTCCGCAAGCTGGGTCCGAACTAAACGCATAGCGGCGATGGTTCTGACGGTGTCCATAGTTTGCTAGTCCAGAGCTGCGCTGCCGAGCTGTTTTTCCAATGCAGTTATGACTTCTGGGTCGAGCGCCAGGCTTTCTTTGGCGGTGGGGAAAGTGCCGGCTGCGACTTCTGCCGCATAATCCTTAACCGCTTGAGCCGTAAGCTCGTTGAAGTGGGCATATGCCTTTGAGTGGCGCGGGGGAGTCTCCGACATGCCTAAGATGTCGCTTAAGACCTGCACCTGGCCATCGCAGGAAGGGCCGGCACCGATACCGATAGTAGGGATATCTATCTGCTGGGTGATGATCTTGGCAAGTTCTGCTGGTATGGCTTCCAGTACGACGGCAAAAGCCCCGGCGGCTGCCAGTGCCTGAGCATCTTCCAACAGGCGGTGGGCGTCCATGGCGGTCTTGCCCTGTGCCTTGAAGCCGCCGAGCTGGTTGACCGATTGCGGCGTGAGGCCGATGTGGCCCATGACAGGAATACCGCACTCGACAATGCGCGACACCTTGTCGGCTACATTTACGCCACCCTCCAACTTGATCGCCTGGGCTCCTGCTTCTTGGAGGAAGCGCCCCGCACTGGCGAGCGCCTGCTCGGCATTTAGATGATAGCTTAGAAAAGGTAGATCACCTATCACCATGGCTTTCTGTACCCCTCGGGATACGGCTCGGGTGTGGTGCAGCATGACCTCTATGGTGACAGGGATGGTGGATTCGTAGCCTAGGATGACCATGCCCAAGCTGTCGCCAACTAGAATAAGCGGTACGCCGGTGCTATCCACAAGGCGAGCGGTGGCATAATCGTAGGCGGTGAGCATGGCAAATTTCTCGCCCTTTTTTTTGAATTCCCTGACCTGACTGATAGTGGTACGCATCTTATGCTCCCAATACTAGAGTACCGAGGGTGGGGTCTGTGTTGGTTCTCGTGCCTGTAATTTGATTAGACTTGTTTACATAGACTAGGTGTGGGGTAAAGGCTGTAGCCTCGGCATCTGGCAGGGAAGTATAGGCAAGAATAATAACGATGTCGTCCTTGGCAGCGAGTCGGGCCGCAGCCCCGTTCAGCTCAACCTGGCCTGCCCCAGGGCGCCCGGCGATGGCGTAGGTCGTAAAGCGCGCTCCGGTGTTCACGTTTAGCACACTAACTTCCTCGTAGGGCAGAATGTCGGCTGCTTTCAAGAGGCTTGCATCGATAGTGATGCTCCCCTCGTAGTCCAGATGCACATTTGTTACCCGGGCGCGATGAATCTTGCTCTTTAACATGTTGCGTGTCATGATCTTGTCCCTCTTTCTGTCAGCTTCAGCCAGCAAGTGCTTTAGATAAATCTTCAATGGTTGCGACATCTAGCCGCCTAGTGGTTCGGGCTATTGATAAGGTGATTTGCCCAAGCTCTCGGTACATTACCTCAAGATTTGGCGCGTGTGCTCGGATAGCCTGCAGATGTCGGCGTATGGTGCCAGCATCACCGCGTGCGATTGGACCGCTCAGACAGCCTGGTAAGCCGACCCTTTCGATATTGTCGAGAGTCCTCTTCATTAGTGGCAGGAGGGCGGACGTGGCCACTTGAGCATTTGTGCCGAATGTCTCCCACAGACTGGCGGCTGTGCTGATCAAGGCTACCAGATAATTGCTGGCTATAACCGCGCTTGTGTGATATAGCGCCCTGTCTTCTGCGCGCAGGACGATCCAGTGCCCACCTAGCATTTGGGCTATGTCCTTAAGCTCGGCTAAGAGTGGTTCCTGAGCCTCGAGAGAGAAAGTGATACCTTGGAGTCCGGTGGTGTCTGCCTTACCTCCGGCGAAGGTCTGGAGGGGGTGGAAGACACCCACCGCTGCTCCCTGGCTGGCCGCAGTTGATAGCACCTCTGCTGAGTCAGCCCCAGAGCAATGTACGGCAACTTGGCCGGGGTGCCATCTAAGACGCGAAGCCACTGCGGGGATCACATCATCTGGGGTGGTGATAAAGACCAGCTTGCAGCTATCCACCACCGCTTGGTTGTTTTGGCAGATACTGCAACCCTCAACCCTGGCCGCAAGGTGTTCGGCTGAGGCGATGGTTCGGCTGGCCACCGCCGAGACGGCATACCCTGCCTGGCGGAGGGCAACGGCCAGACTGCCGGCTACCCTGCCTGCACCGATAAAGCCCATTGACAGCCCCTGCCTATTGCCCATGGTTAACCAACATCTTTCTAGACCCTTTACTTTAAAAACAAATACCTCCGCCCGGGCGGAGGTATACAAGTTTTCCTGCTCCGGTCGTCTCGGCCGTATGGTCCAAGCGACGCTGAAATTAGTGTCCGATTGTACCGCTCACAGCCTCATTATATGAGGTTTCTGAACGTACTATTCTATTTCTGGAGCCCTGCCATTGTCAATATGCCGGAGCGGGGGCTTTTAGGTCGGCGAGCAAGTTTTGACAGAAAGACTCGTCCATATCGAGCAGGGGACGGTTGAAGAGGATGGTATGCAAGGGCGTGATGGATATCTTGCCTTGGTTGATGGCTGAGATATCGGTATTCTCTGGAGCATTGACAGTACTCTTACGCCGCACCAGCCAATAGTAGTCCTGCCGCCCATCCGAACCCTCTTCGGCGCTGTGTGTTTCGTCAAGTATTTCTTTCGGAAATAATCGTCAGGAATTTTCGGAATCATCGCCGAAATATTTCTGTTTTAATCGCCTCCGTTTATTGGCTTGTTA
>WRNP01000053.1 GCA_009776515.1 Dehalococcoidia bacterium
CCACCAGCCGTAAGGGCCCACCATCAACCCTGCCACAGTGGCAAACTTGCGTTCCAGCAAGCGGCACCTTCAGCCTTCAGTTCGTATCAGCCTGAAATGGCAAGTAGCCTCCGAAACAAAAGCCCCTTGGCGACGGAGCTCTATCGGTGGGAATCTATACCTTGGTGGATTATCTGTAAAAGTATAGCCAATCCATGCTGGGTAGGCCGCCCTGATGCTAATGGATACGCCAAGACACTAAATGTGGATTGGCGTACGGTATAGCGCGCCTATGGGAAACCAGTGCATGCCAATGACCAGAGCAACCGACGGCACAATATACTGATACTGCCCCGCAACTCCGAGAGCCACGCAGACCGCCACGAAGGTGCAATCCTGCGGATAGTATATCACTCTCCAACGCTACCCCTTCTGTCCCCAGGATCAGCGGGCCCATCAGGTAAAGAGCGCCCCACCCAGTTTCTCTTGTTCGCTTTGAAGAGAATGATCGCGACAATTCCCGCCAAGACCACCCGCGCGATTACAGCCAAGGCATTCACACCGAAGCCCCAAAAGATGAATGACGCCCACAACGCGATGCAAAATACCAACAAGTATGCGAAATTAATCATGCTCAGGCGCGCCCGTTTTGTCAGATTGGTACGCTAGCCCACGGTTTACACCACCACCCCGTTGGTTCTGCCTACTTGGCAAACCAGTCTCTCTATACTGCAGCCTCATACCGAAATCCCAGCGCCAGAGCCCTTATATTGGCCTCCAATAGATCCTGTTTGCGCCCCGGCACGATATCTTGCATCACCTGCCCAGCCGTCCCCTCGTCGCAGAGTCCCGTCTCGCGTAGCAGTTTCCCCAAAAGCACCACGTTAGCCAAGGCAGCCATTTGGTGGTCGGTGGCCATTTGTGTGGCAGGGATGCCAAAGACACTTATGTCATCGCGCACCGCTTGACGATTGATAAGGGAACTATCATAAAACAATACCCCTCCCCCTTCCATGGCAGGCTCAAATTTCTCCAGCGACGGCCCGTTCATGCACACCAGGATATTCGGTGCGGACACTATTGGCGAACCGATGCGTTCCCGCGAAATGATCACACTGCAGTTGGCAGTGCCCCCGCGCATCTCCGGTCCATAGCTTGGAAGCCAGGAAACCTCCCGCTCTTGTGATAAACCCAAGGAAGCCAAAAATTTGCCAGCAAACAGGATACCCTGGCCGCCGAAGCCGGCCAGCAAGATGCGTTTCGTCTCAGCACTCATGCAGCCACCTCATCACCTATCTTATCCCGGTACACCCCCAGCGGATAGACCGGCAGCATATGCTCTCGCAGCCATTCTAGGGCCGCCGGCGGCTCAAGGCCCCAGTTGGTAGGGCACGAGGATATCACCTCCACCAAAGAAAAGCCCTGGCCTGCGGCTTGGGTTTTGAAAGCCTTTAATATAGCCCGCTTGGCACCGCGCACATTCTTTACGGAGTCTACCGCCACGCGCTCCACATAGGCCGCCCCATCCACCGTACCCAACATCTCACTCACTCGTAGCGGACTGCCCGCCAGGGCCTTATCGCGTCCGTAGGGAGTGGTCTGCGTCACCTGGCCCAGCAAAGTGGTGGGGGCCATCTGCCCTCCAGTCATGCCATAGATGGCGTTATTGACAAAAATGACCGTGATATTCTCGCCGCGCATAGCAGCATGGATGGTTTCCGCTGTGCCAATGGCCGCCAAATCGCCGTCACCTTGATAGGTAAACACCATGCACTCTGGCCGCGCCCGCTTAAGGCCGGTAGCCACGGCCGGAGCCCGTCCATGGGCAGCCTGCACCATATCGCAGTTGAAGTAGTTGTAAGCAAACACAGCACAGCCTACCGGTGCCACACCGATGGCCCGGCCCAACAAACCCAACTCATCCAGCGCCTCCGCTACCAAACGGTGGATGATGCCATGAGTGCATCCCGGACAATAGTGCATCGCCGCCTCAGTCAAGGCTTTCGTCTTATCAAATACGATCGTCATCGCTTCCCTCCTTTCCTAAGCCGCCGGATCCTGCCCTAAGGCAGCTTCGCGAATCTTCTGCAGTACTTCTTCGGGGGTGATCATTACCCCTCCGGTGCGCCGGCAAAGGAACACCGGCCGCTGGCAGCGTACGGCAAGCTCCACGTCTTCAGCCATCTGCCCCATGCTCAGTTCCGCCGCCACAAAGGCCGTAGCTTTTTGGGCAAGACGGAAGAGTGGTTTCTTCGGGAAAGGCCAGAGCGTAATGGGACGCAATAGCCCAGTTTTTAGACCATCCCGGCGCGCGGCATCGATGGCGTTTTGGGCAATGCGTGAGGCTGCTCCATAGGCCACCACCACGATATCAGCATCATCGGTGAGATATTCCTCGTAGCGCGTTTCTTTTTCCTCAATCACTTTGTAGCGATCATAACGCACAAAAACCGTGCCCTCCAACTCCTCAGGCGTGAGGTAAAGTGAATTCACTAAATTGGGCGGGCGCTGTTCTCCCGTCCCAGTGAGCGCCCAAGGTTTATCAATAGATGGGCCCGGCACCTTGGTCGCGGTGTCTACCGGTTCCATCATCTGCCCCAGCGTGCCATCGGATAGCAACATAGCGGTAATGCGGTACTTATCCGCCAGTTCAAAGGCCTCAAAAGCATAATCCAGCATCTCCTGTACGCTGTTTGGGGCTAATACCAGCATGCGAAAATCGCCGTGCCCGGCGCTCTTGGTGGCATGGTAGTAGTCCGCCTGAGAGGGCTGGATGCCGCCTAGACCAGGCCCGCCGCGCTGAATATTGACCACCACCGCCGGCAGGTCGCAGCCCGCCAGATAGCTCAACCCTTCACTTTTCAGAGCAAAGCCGGGGCTGGAGGAGGAGGTCATAGCACGCCTGCCGGCCGCCGAGGCACCGATAACCATGTTGATGGCCGCCACCTCGCTTTCAGCCTGCAAGAAAGTGCCTCCTAGTTTGGGCATCTTCTTGGCCATGTAAGCCGCAATTTCCGTCTGCGGCGTGATGGGATAGCCGAAGTAATGACGACAACCTGCGAGCAGTGCCCCTTCAGCAATCGCCTCATTCCCTTTCATCAATACCTTGCTAGCCATATCTCCCCCCTCTTACCTTTCAACCTTGATAGCCACATCGGGACACATGAGCGCACAGAAAGCGCATCCGCTGCAAGCACTCTGGTCTGTTAGGCCTGCCGGGCGGAAGCCCTTAGCGTTAATGGTGTGCTCACCCAACTTAACAAGGTTCTTGGGGCAAGCCTGTACACACAACCCGCAACCCTTGCATTCGTCTGTTTTGAATATCACAGTCGCCATATTTTCCCCCTTGCCAAGCTCTACAATTTCCAGCCTTGTTTTTTATACAGATCCAGCGGGAATATCTCTCCCAGGGTCAGTTGCGCCTTTCTTCTTACTCCTTCGCCTTGTACCAAGCATCTCTCCAGCGCCGTCATCTTGAGCGGCAACCCAAGCCTTGCTGCAACCCCCGCCGCAAACTCAGCTGTGGCGAGTACATCCGACAGCGTCGTCTCCGCCGCCAGATTGGAGTTGTTCACCAGTCCGGTGAAGCCGACTTTGCTGGCTGTTTCAATTTCCTCTTTGATTTGGCACAAATCGTCCAAGTTGCGTGTCAGCGGACGGTATTGGTTAATCACCAAGAGCATCTCATATCCGCCCCTACTTTGCAAAAGCCCCGCATACCGCCCAAGCGCCAGCGCCCCACGATCATCTCCCCCCAAATCAATAATCCCCGTGGTATCCGGGTCATCAAACAAGGCCCTCGTTTCTGACGGCATGGCTGGAGCATCGACATTCGTATTAGCAAAACGCGAGGCCACAAGCCGAATGCCCGCTCCCTTCAAGGCCTCAGCGGCATCAGCCGTGCGGAAATATGGGTTAACAATATCCAAGTCGCATAGGATCACGCGGTCTTTCTGCTTACTAGCCCACAGAGCATAAGCTACCGCTAGACTCGTTTTCCCGCTACCGAAATGACCAGCGAATATTGTAATCCGTGCTAGATGCATCGCTGTCCCCCATATGGCCCTCGCCGTACCTGCAAATCTTTATTGCTATGGCGTTCACACGAAAAGTATGCATAAAATCCAAACTTGCCCATGTTCGGCTTCTCATAATTTCCAAATATTGATCCGAACCCCGTACCCAGGACAGCCTCGGTGTCTAATATATAGTTGAAGTCGGCGAATCCTGCACTTATGACTACCAAAGATCACTCGTATACGATGGTATAGTCCTTAACTTAATCAACATCAACTTTTTTAATAGCACTTATAGTTATTTTGGCGCTGGCACGTCTTAAGCGCATCGACTATATTGTTCAATTTTTCTCTGGCCTGAAGACGCCCACACAAGAGATAGCCAAACCAACGGGGGGAAATTAAAATCCCATGGATGATTGTTCTGCCACCTCTAGAAATCCCCCAAATAGGATAGCGGCAATGCCAAAAAGTATCAGCTCAAAATCCGTTCCTCCGCATTGTCGCGCACAAGGAACCTCCGATGCTACCCACCAATTATCCGCTGAGATACTATTGGCTTGTATTCAGATGCCTCATACGCCACCACAATGCAACATTTGTTGCCCTTATGTCCTTAGAACGGCACCGAGTCTGGTGCCAAGTTCGCTGACAATAGCACCGAGTACACCGTCTACCTCGGCATCTTTGAGGGTATGGTCAGGCGACTGAAAACTGAGGTTGTAACCTAGCGATTTCTTGCCCGGCGCAAGCTGGCTCCCGGCATATACGTCAAACAGCCTGACGCCCGTCACCAGGCGGAATTGCTCGATTATGTCAACAATCTGGTGATGGGCAACCGTCTCGTCCACCACCAGTGCCAGGTCGCGCTCCGCCCCGGGGAAGCGCGGCAGAGTCCGATAGACAAGATCACGAACCAGCGGCAGTGCCGCCGACAGATTGAATTCACAGAGATAGACACCCGCAGGAAGGTCAAAGGCTCGTGCCACTTCCGGGTAGAGCTCACCCAGCACCCCTATCTGGACGCCATCCGCCATAATGGCTGCTTGGGCACCAGGGCGCAACCCCGGATCATGGCCCGGAACAAACGTTGCCTCTATCCTGAGCTCGCCAAGCAGCCCTTCCATGAGACCTTTGGCATCATAGAAATCCACCGCCTCTTTCCGCCCATGCCAGCGTTTATCCGGCCCCGCCGAGGCAAGCAGGATGCAGAGCATCTCCGGTTCCTCCGGTAACTCCTGCGCCCGGCGCAAGTAAACGCGCCCCAGCTCAAAGATAAAGAGCGGACCTTCCTCGCGGCGGATATTGGCCGCGAGAACTTGGAGCAAATTGCCGCGCAAGCTGGTGCGCATACAGCCCTGATCCGGATTCATAGGGTTCGCAACACGAAGCGGAAGCATCTCAGGCTGACAATTGAGACCCCGACTCAGCGTCTCTTCGCTGGCGAAAGCATAAGTTATAACCTCGCTCCCGCCAAAGCCCTTAAGAGCCACCCGCGCCCGGCGCTTAAACTCTATCATGGGTGAGACCAGCGACTCGGGCAAGGCTGATGGTAGACGACTGTACGGAATGTCAGCATAGCCGATGATACGCGCAATTTCTTCAATAACATCCGCCGGAATCCTTATATCGCTGCGCCAGTAAGGCGGCACCGCAGCAAACTCATCACCAGGTCCCTCTCGAAACTCAAAACCCAGCGAAGTAAGGATGCGACTCACATGCGGCATTTCTACACTCATGCCCAGAATACGCTTCACCTCGCTCAAAGACAGCGCCACCGCCGAGCGTTCCTCTTGGCCGGGATAGCAGTCAATAACTCCTGCGGCAGCCGTGCCGCCTGACAGCTCCACCATAAGCTGGGTAGCCCGCTTAAGAGCCGGCAGTGTGATCAAAGGACTTATTCCTCGCTCAAAGCGCCGCGAGGCTTCACTGCCCAGCTTGAGAGCAGCTACGGTACGATGGATGCTCGCCGGCTTGAAGCTAGCAGACTCCAACAGGACACTCGTCGTACCCCCGTCTACTTCGCTTACGTCTCCACCCATAACGCCGGCCACCGCCACAGGGCGCATCGGGTCGGCGATGACCAATGTGCCAGGGATAAGACGACGCGCGATGCCGTCCAGGGTGGTCATCTCCTCTCCCTCTCGGGCACATCTTGCAATTACCCGTCCGTCGGTAATCTTATCGAAATCAAAAGCATGCAGCGGCTGACCATACTCCAGCATTACATAGTTGGTAATATCCACCACGTTGTTGATGGAGCGCACCCCACCAGCCGCCAAGCGCTCTTTGAGCCAAGCGGGGGATTCGCCTACCCTAACCCCGGTAACCAGACTGACGGAGTACCGGGGGCATAACTCGGTATCCCTGATTTCCACGCTGACCATCGTTTCAATGGAATCACCTGCGGCTGCATAATCTAGGACGGGCTCGCCGACTGCCGTTCCGGTGAGAGCCCCCACCTCATGAGCCACCCCCAACATCGAAAGCATATCCGGACGGTTGGGGGTAACCTCCAAATCAAAGATGACATCACCCATATAATCCGCCAGAGAAGCTCCCAGCGGAGCATCAGACGGTAACACCAGTATGCCCTCATGCGACTGAGAAAGTCCCAGCTCTTTCTCCGAACAGATCATGCCCGCCGAAGAGATGCCTCGTATGACGGCAGGCTTCAGGACTGTCTTAGCCCCGGTATGTCCGTCAATGAGCTCCGCTCCAACCCGCGCAAAGGCCACCCGATCACCCAGGGTAAGGTTGGGAGCCCCGCAGACTACGGTCTCCTGTTCGGATCCTAGGCTCACCGTAGCCAAGCGAAGCCGATCGGCCTGGGGATGGGGTTGAATGCCAACGACCTCGCCGATCATAACATTCTGCCAGCCGCCGCGGGCATCAATGTGCGCTACCTCCGTACCGGCCAAGGTTATCTTCCGGGCAAGCTCGGCAGGCGAGTCGCCAATTGCGACATATTCTTTAAGCCACTTCAGAGAGACTTTCATTACTTTACCCAAATCCCAATGCTAAAACTGCTTAAGGAATCTCAGGTCGCCACTATAGAACAGCCTGATATCATCAATGCCATAATGCAGCATGGGAATACGCTCAATGCCGATGCCAAAAGCAAAGCCGGAGTATACAGTGGAGTCAATACCCGCACGCTCCAACACGCGAGGGTGAACCATACCCGCCCCCAGGATCTCTATCCACCCGGAGCCGCCGCACAGGCGGCAGCCTCCTCCGCGGCAGACAGCGCACTCAATAGCCATCTCCGCCCCCGGCTCCACAAAAGGGAAAAAGTCGGTGCGGAAGCGCACTGCCCGGTCCGCCCCGAAAAAGCGGCGCGCAAACTCAAAGAGCGTGCCCTTGAGATCGGCCATGGAGATGCCACGGTCCACTGCCAAGCCTTCAATTTGGGTAAACATGGCGAGATGGGTGGCATCGGTAGCCTCATAGCGAAAAACGCGCCCCGGCACCACAATGCGCACTGGCGGAGCTACTTGTTCCATAGTGCGCACCTGCATAGGTGAGGTGTGGGTGCGTAGCAACATACGCCAGCCCTCTGGCTCCTTGGGCGGGCTATCCAACCAAAAGGTTGCCATGTTGTCACGGGAAGGATGTTCCGGCGGGATATTCAAGGCATCGAAATTGTAGCTGTCCCATTCCACCTCGGGCCCTTCCACCACCTGGAAACCCATACCGGCAAAAATATCGCTTATCTCGGAGAGTACCTGACTTACGGGGTGCAGATGTCCCGCCGGAAAAGGTCGGCCAGGTAAGGTGACATCCATCATTTCACCTGCAGCAACAAGCTCACCGCACCGGAGCTGGTGCTCCTTGTTTTTAAAGACAGCCTCAAGCTCGGTCTTAAGCACGTTTGATGCCTGGCCAAGTTCTCGGCGCTCCTCAATCGGCAAGGAGGCCAGCGAACGCAACAATTCGGTAAGGCGACTTTTCTTGCCCAAATAGCCGATGCGCCATTCCTCAAGTTCTTTGGCCTGGCTCAGTCCATCCAGCTCTTTTAGGGCAGACGCCCGAAGCTCGCTTATTTGTTGTTTGATATCAGGCATAAGATTAAATAGGGATTATAGGCAATTAAGTTCAGGGGGTCAAACTGACTGAGACTCTTCGCCAAAACGACAGCAGTTCAACTCGTTGCCAAGAAGCGGTTTATAGTGACCGCCTGGGCTGTCATTCTGGCTTTCGTATAGCTCTGTTTGTTATTCTCTAGGTACTGCCTACTGAACCGATCGTATTCAATGACATCCCGGATGTAGCTTATGATATCAAAGCCGTCCGCAAAAGCATCTCCTTAACCAGGGTTTTCTGTGTTCAAATAGTTTATCGCCCATGCCACCCAGTCATTCGTCTCCAGGACATAGTCCGGGGTGATGCCCACCCCCTCAATGAGATGGCCGTTGGGGGTAAGCCAGCGAGCCGCAGTTATGTATATTGCCGATCCATTCGGCAGTGGCTCAAGATAGTTCACGCTGCCTTTGCCATAGGTAGTCGCGCCGGCAATCACGGCACGACCGTGATCCTGCAGCGCTCCGGAAAGCACCTCACTTGCGCTTGCGGAAAAGCCGTTCACCAGCACTACCATCGGCAAGCTGGTACTCACATCCCTTTGATTTACGGAGTACGTTTGGGTCTTGCCGTCGTTGTAGCGCACTGTAAGCACCGTACCATCAGCAATAAAACGACTGGCAATGTCTATCACCGTCTGCAAACCGCCGCCCGGATTGTAGCGCAGATCCAAGATGATGCCCCTAGCCTCATCATTGGCTCGGATGAGCGCTTCCTTAATCTCGCTATCACTGCGATCGCCGAATTGTTCTAGCACAATATAAGCAATGCCATCAATCAATTCATAGTTCACACTCGGCACCGGTATCTCATCGCGGGTAATAGTAAAGAGCACCGCTTCCGTTTCTCCTTCAGGCAATATCAACAGCTTGACCTGGGTTCCTTTTTCGCCGCGCACCAGGTTGACCGTCTCAGTCACGCTCAGGCCTTTAGTGCTAACACCATCCACTTCCAATATGGCGTCGCCCGTCTTTAGGCCGGCCCCGGCTGCTGGTGAGCCGGCGTAGGCCAAGACGATGGTTATCCGATCGTCTATGAGGCCAATTTCGGCCCCGATGCCGCCGTAGACCCCGGCACTGTCATCTGTGTACCAACGATACACCTCCGGATCGAAATAGGCGGAATAGGGGTCATCCAAAGCATCTATCATAGCCTGAATCGCAGCCTGGGAGAGGGTGGCCTGGTCCACTTTCCCTGGGTCAACGTAATCCCGTACGATATTACGGTATGCCTGTTCGATAGCCGCCAATTCCTTATCAACGGAGAACACCAGGAAAGAGGCCCCAAAAAATACCCCCACCACAAAAGTGACGACCAGCAATACGGCCGCCCCGAGCGAGGCCCAGATGATTTTACTTGATTTTGACATTCGAACTCCTTTGCAGATGTGCAGGCGACAGCCAAGGCCCTCGTATTCCAGGGCCATATCGGACAGTCCGTACCATTGTTGAAGCATGGCCATCTTAAAACATCAAGATGGCATCATAGGGAGGCCGGCCGCCCTTACTCATATCCTTACGGATGGCATGTTCTATGGGGCTGCGGAACATCTCCCAGTCTATAAGCTCATTGATCTTCAGGAGGGGGCCACCGGGTTTGGAGATCTTTTCCAATTGGGTCTCTGTTCCGAATAGGTGCATCTGTTTGTTCATGGCTACAAACCCCTCCTGTCTGATGCCCCTATTTTATCATGCATCATGCCTGCAAAGCTAAGAGGGCAGGAGGTTTTCGGAGGGTGCCTATATTATTAATCCACCAAGAATGTCTTGCACAACATTCGCACTCAAGCATGCCACACTAGGCATCTAGAACACAAGACGTGGCGATAGATTAATATTTTAACTGGTCCTAAGAGCTAAGGCCTACCCTGTTTAGTATCTAATTTTGGAATCTCAATTACATCAGAAATGAGGTTACTGAAATCAACGGCATTCTTGGATGTGATAACCGGCTTGCCGGAGTCAGCTTCTATAGCTTTTCTGGCATCACCTGCTACTTTACCGCCACGTTTTGCAATCTTTTGGTTTTCGATTAATCCCTTTGCATCATGTGCCTTGGCAAGTTCAGTGGTAGTTGCTTCGGCCAGCATATTCAGTACCAATTCCAAGTCTGTCATGTTGTCTCTGAGGTTTTCTTTCTTGAGACCCTTGAAATTCTTGTATTGGCGAGTAGTCATACCTGCCCAGGCTTTAGAGATTTCATCGGTTAAGATGGCGTACTCAACACCTTTTTGGACCCCTCTGTTATCCCATTCTTCTGTCAATGCATTACGCACACGAATAGAAAGCAACCGCTGGTGAATCCATTCCTCGCTGTATCCCTTTTTCTGATAGGT
>WRNP01000054.1 GCA_009776515.1 Dehalococcoidia bacterium
CATAGGTGAATGGGGTAACACCGATATTTCCTTGGATTCTGGTATCCAGGCAGGCTCTGGCTTTACTGGCGGGGCAGGTTCGGCATTCGTCCGCACCGCCGAGGAGGCTCGAGCCAAAATCTTCGCTGCGGCTATCACCAAGGCCGGTCTAAAGGATATTGCGGGCATTACCGTGAACGACCTAGATGCCAAGGATAGCGTGATCTTCTACAAGCCAGATCCAACAAAAAGTATCACCTATCGACAAGCCATGGCCGGCACCGCCCCCATTGCAGCAGGATCAGTAGGCTGGAATTCCACGACTGCCGGTGGCGACCAAGGCCTACAGCGCACTCGCGATGGCCTTCCCCCTATAGGAACAGCTGTCAACGCCAACGGCGGTGCCGCAACCTGCGTTGAGTTAGCTGTTGACACCGACACCGGTGAGGTCGAAATTCTTGGCCTATGGAATGCCGTCGATACCGGACGCACAATAAATAGATTTGGCACCACGAAGGAAATAAACTCCGGTTGCGAGATCTTGACTTGGATGGCCTTATACGCTGGCGATGTTTTCGACCCCGAAACCGCTGCTGTCATCGGCTCCACTTTCGATGAGTCCATGCATGCGACCTCCAAGGACCTCAATGTGACTAAGTACAATAGTTATGACATTGAGTCCGACAATTATGCCGGCCCTCTTGGTGCGCACGGCATGGGCGAACCATGCTGTACAAATGTGTCAGCAATCATCAATGCCATCTATAACGCTACCGGCAAGTGGGTCAACCAGCGCGGTGGCCCCGTAACCCCAGACATCGTACTTAACGCGCTGGGTAAAGCAGAAATCGGGACGAACTTGTTCTCCCGGTAGAAGGAGGAATAGAAGATGTATCAAGTAGCACATGTAAATGCCAATACTGTCAATGAGGCGACTGCTGCATTAGGCACAGGCAAGGCTATGGCCATTGCCGGTGGCACCGATTTGGTACCCTACCTGAAAGGCATGTTTAGCCCCATCATCCCCGACACCGTCGTCAATCTTAAGACCATCTCCGGCCTATCCGGTATCAAGGAAGAGGGCAGTATTCTCAAGATTGGTGCCCTCACCACTCTTGCCGAGATCGCCAAGGACGAGACGGTGAAAAGCAAGTATAACGCTATAGCAGAAGCGGCCAAGGCAGTCGCTGCCCCAGAACTCCGTAATATGGGCACGATCGGAGGCAACATTTGCCAATCATCTCGTTGCACCTACTATCGCAACGAGTACAACGATTTCCCTTGCCTGCGCAAGGTTCAGGGCGGGAGATGCTACGCCCTGACCGGCTACCACCGAAAGTACCATTCCGTTTTCGGGCAGATTGGCCAATGCTTTGCAGCCTGCCCTTCCGATGTCGGCGTTGCCCTAGTTGCCATGGGAGCAAGCATTGAGACATCGTCCCGAACTATCAAGGCCTCAGATTTCTTCGCCAACAATGTTGCCCCCAATGGCGAGGGCATCAACGTCCTCAATGCGAATGAAATCGTAAAAGAAATCCAAGTACCCACACCAGCCGCAGGCACGAAAAGCGCCTACAGAAAGTTCTCTTTCCGCAAGTCGATCGACTTCCCTGTGGTCAGCGTAGCAGTAGTCGCTACCATTAGCGGCGGCAACGTCTCTAACGCTTCCATCGTTTTAGGGGGCGTATATGGCATTCCGCGCCGCGCTACTGGTGCCGAAACGGCCATCAACAACGGGGCTCTCAACACTGAGCGAGCCACGGCCGCTGGCGATGCCGCAACCACTGGTAGCCAACCCCTCATCAATAATCACTACAAACTCCAAATCATCAAGACCCTTGTGCGCCGGACACTTCTCCTCTTGGAATAGCACAACCTCCAACCACTTACGGGAAGCCCTGCTCCAACAGGGCTTCCCGTTTTTAACCTCAGGCTCGACCTCTCTGTTCGCTGATGTTCAGCAATGGCACTGTACGCAAGCTGCCAACAAAATGTGTCGTGAAATGAGTCGAGAACCTTACTGGCTGCGGCGGCCAAAGTTGAACCCGAGAGTATTCAATGGTGGCGCTATACACTCCTTACCTTTTGATCATTGATACGTTATAACATATAGGTGTATCCAATTAGAGCAACAGCAGGGCAATACACGCCTTGGATTCTAGCGCAGGCTCATAGTATAATAATGAGAGAATGGGGTACCATAATAACGGAGGTGGTACTATGACCGTCAATAATATTGGCAACAAATTCATACTCCAGAAGAAACATGTTGCTTTCTTTACTATCGTGCCATTGCTCGTGGCAACAGCTTTCGTTAAGGTGCCGTGCCCCACTTGCCATGGCAATGGCGTGGTTTCCAGTACCGGCATGGAGGAAGTATACGTTACCAGATTGGTAAGTACTGAGGTGGGCATTTTTTTGGTTGGCTGCGATACCTACCGCGTTTACCAGTACGATATAACTCTAACGCTTGATAACTACGCCGACCATGATGCGGGCGGCTACATAAACCTAGTCCTAATAGACTATTTTACGAGCCAATTGCTTGACACAAAATTCACCGTAGCCGAGATACCAGCAGGCACCTCAGTAGAGCATACCTGCGCCATATATTTTATGACAAGCAGCACTATCGACCACCCAAACCGCACCGAGATTCAGACAGAGGTGCTAAGGAGCAACACAGCATGCAGAACATGTGCAGGTACAGGCAAGGTAGCCCTAAATACCTTGGCACTCTCCCAAAGCTTAAGGGATACTCTCGTTGCGAGTCAGCGCATTGAAACACCAGCTGTGCCACCACTATTTATAGACGAACACACTTGATGACTGCGGTTCAGGCTGATACAATCGGTTGGCTCTATGCCGTTGAACTGCCACGAATTACTCGTGGCAGTTCAACGGTTCTTCCACGATATATATTTCTCTGATATGTGATTATCAAATGCTATAATTTGCGGATAGTAGCAAGCATTTTTTGACAAGCAATAATTACAGTCAAAACAATTGAACGTCTCAAATCGATTATTCAGTATGGTAGCCATTACACGTGTAACAAGGTCTGAACTGAACACGGTATTCAAAATAGTTATCACCTCACTTTGTTCCATTTTCATTACGTATAATGCAATAGTGGCTTCTCTTAAACAACGGTAAAAGGCAAGCTCTTCAAAAGATAGAAAACTCTCTTTTAAAAATCTATTTAATTCTTTAACCCCTCTATCATATTCTGCCGTTTTGCAGCAAATAAGATACTTAAAAAAAAGATTATTTGTATTATTAAAAGAGGAATTCCCTCGTAATGGCAACCCTGTCAAGCGCCGTATAGTATCAAACTCAGAGTAATAATTTGAATCAATAAAGTCTACTATTTCCACCAGTTCTTTCTGATTGCATTGGTTTAAAGTTTTCATAAATTTCTTTATACGTTTATACCAAATTTGCTTTTCTAAATAATGCTTATTCACTTGTGTAATATTGCTAATTTCCGGAATAAATACATGAAGTGAAGGAAACCCCAAAAAGGATACGTCTCGATGAAATAATCCCCAATTATTCTGCTTAATAATATTTAACAAGTAATTAAGGAGTGCTTCATTATTAACACCATCTGCCTTGCACCAGCAATTATAATATGCATACGAAGAGGCTTCCGAAAAAATTGTGTACGGGTAACTCCCATCACCACTTCTGAATATATTTTCAAAGACCACGTCGGTATCAATATTTGTACCAAACGTAAATGCATTTAACCAAAAGCTAGAACGTGATAAAGATCGTCCTTGAAAAAGTTCTGTTATGGTTCGTTCTGCTGCTACGGACAGTACTGGATGGCTGCCAAATTTTACAAAATACTTTCCAGTTGCCTTATCAATAAAGTACATGCCAACAACGGGCAAGCCTATTCCCAACGAACAATCCTTAAATTTTATAATATAATTTCCCCTTTGTGTTAACTTTGAAACGATATTAATAATTTCAGTTGAAAAAGGGATATCCTCTGATCGAATGTCGGGGGGAATGAGTTTTCCTTCGTAGATCACCCTATTGGCATAACGCTCGAATATTTCACAAATACTTTGGACGAGTGCTTCCGTATAAGTATTCCCAGCAGCCATACCATTGCTAGCATAAACATGCTCACATAGCCTGGCTGGAATATAAACCGACTCATTATTACTGTAGTCTATATACGGTACACATAGCACAATATTGCTATTTATTTCGTACTTTGTATTGATCATTACAAGATCATTAACACTAATGCTATTGGTGTCAATAGCAGTTTTAAATAGTGTTATGCGTTGCATGTATTCATTGTAGGTAATCGCCTTTTCGTCTGGTGCATAATAAAACTTCGCACTATCTATTTCATCTTTTACGGGAAATAGAAATTTATACAACCCAAAATTCTGGATTCTTTCCATCAACTCAGCATATGCGCTTGCTAAAGCCGCTTCTCTTGACAACCCTTTTCCATTATGCCCTAAACCTAATCCATCAATTATAACGCTAGCAGAAAACACTCCGTCAAAACCTTCCATCATGTTTTCGGTCACAGCGATTCCATTATTTGATAAGATTTTTTTTATCCTGGTAATCGTATCTGCGGGTTCAGCATCTTTGAAAAGTAGCTTATAACTCATGATGTTCGCCCCTCTAGCTATGTAATAAACGATGTTTATGCAGTACTGGAGAACCCATCGGCTGGTACCCCAGAGTAATGTGTGGCCTTATTCGATCATACCCACGTAGTAGCATCACTAATGCCGCCGAGATGGCATCCTGCATTGGCAAACCACCCACAACAAGGATTTGGAGTAAGCCTGCCGGCATAGACATATTTTTGTGATTTTAGCTTATTACTTCCACTTTCAAGAGATTGGTTGTACCTGTAACGCCCACAGGCACACCACCGGTGATCACAATGCGATCACCGGACCGCGCCAGACCCATCTCCTCTGCCAAGCGTGCCGCCTCAGAAAAGAGTTCTCCCACCGAGTGTGGCTTGGTAATCTTTACCGGACGCACGCCCCAACTCAAAAGCAACTGGCCATAGATATCATCGTCAGGAGTAATAGCCAACACCGGCATACGCGGACGAAACTTGGCTACCCGCTTGACAGTGCTACCAGAAGTGGTAAAAGCCACTATCGCTTTAGCACCAAGAAGCTCTGCCGTATGGCAAGCATTATAGGCAATAAGCTCATCTGTTTCTCGGGCAAGCCAATCTCCGCGTTCTTGGAGCAGTTTGCGATATGGCAACACCCCCTCGGTATGGCGCGCCACAGCCGCCATGAACTTCACCGCCTCCACCGGATACTTGCCGACAGAGGTCTCTCCAGAGAGCATGACGGCATCGGTGCCATCAAAGATAGCATTAGCCACATCAGTGACCTCAGCTCGGGTAGGACGCGCCGCCGAAATCATGGACTCAAGCATTTGGGTAGCGGTGATGACCGGCTTGCCTGCCCGATTGCAACGGCGAATGATATCTTTCTGCATCAAGGTGATCTCGTATAGGGGCACATCTACTCCTAAATCGCCTCGTGCTACCATAACAGCATCGCTCTCTTCCAAAATCGGCTCAAAATTATCCAAGGCCTGCTTGCGCTCTATCTTGGTAATTATTGCCGCCCGACAACCTCGATAGCGCAGATGCTGCCTTGCCTCTTTAACGTCTTCCGCATGGCTCACCATAGAGATGGCAACGAAGTCCGGCTTTAGCTCAGCGGCCAAGTCCGCCCCCGCCAAAAACACATCAGTGATGAAGGGGCTGGAAATACGCCCTCCCGGCACAGCTATACCCCGACGCGGCATAAGACACCCATCGACCAGCACGCACGTGATCACATCGGTGTCACCGACGGCTACCACCCGAAGCTGTAGCGCACCATCGTCAAGCAGCACCAAATCCCCTTCACTAACATCACAAGGAAAAGTCGGCAAGTTGACCGAGACTTCAACGGCGCTCCCGGGCACTGGACGCGTAGTCAACACCAAACGGTCACCCTTTTTAAGAGTAACGGCTCCCTCCATAAGCGGTCCGCTGCGATACTTGGGGCCGGGCAAGTCCATAAGCAAAGCCACCGGCACCCCCTCCTCCGCGGTGAGGCGCCGGAGGATTTCAACATAACCCCGATGCTCATCAATGCTACCGTGCGAAAGGTTGAGGCGAGCTACGTTCATGCCCACCGCGATAAGCTCCCGCATCACGGATACCTCAGCCACTGCCGGACCTAGGGTGCAGACAATGCGAGTCCGCCTCAAAGAAGCACGATTATTACGCACCATTACTTAAAGATACACTAACCCGGACACCCAAGACAAATGCAAATGGTGAACGGGAGATTCACTACGCAAAAGGCAAGAACTGAAAAGGAGGCACCTGCAAGTGTAACAGCGGTTAGTCTAGACAGCGCTAAGGTCAAGGGACGGGATTGAGAATCGCTTGCTTCGGTAATGGGAACATTTGGATTAGCCTTAATTCCCGATGTTTTTCTCACCACATAGCAGTGGCAACTCAATCGGGAAACTGAGTTTCACTCATTTAGCTATGCACATGTTTTCTACAACGCTCGCAAGGCACAGGGATTAAGCGAGGATTTATACGCTAATGTTGCCATTCTGCGCGATCAAGCATTGGAAAATCCCTGTAAGTATATCAATAACAAGGAGTATACAAAGTATTTAATCATTCGACGTTCTGAGAAGGAAGCTATTGGATATACGGTCAATCTTCGAGAGGATGTTGTTGAAGCTGAACTGAAAACTGCGGGATGGCTGATTATCATCAGCAGTTTTATCTCTGACGCAAAAGAGGCAATCAAAATATACCGTGAGAAAGATATCGTTGAAAAAGGCTTCAATCGCTTAAAGAACTGTTTGGATTTGAGAAGAATCCGCGTTCGTAGCGAGGAAAGTATGCAGAATAAGGTATTCATTGGATTTATCGCACTTATACTACTTTCGGGGATTCACAATGTCATGGTCGAAAAAAGCTATATGGTACCATGACGATGAAGAAACTCATCCTGATACTGTCAAGACTAAAGCTACAGGTCGTCAAAGGAACAAGAGTTTTATTTCCTGTAACCAAAGAACAACGAGCGATTTTTGAAGCATTTGATATCAAAGAACCTCTGTAGGTATAATGTTTGTCGGGATTTCAGGTTACTGTCGACTATTTCGTCCTCGCCCAATGAAACATCATTTTCTTGGGAGTTAAGCAAAACATATAAAAACTTGGCCCGAAAATGCTAAGCGGAGCATTGACAAGCTAGATATCATAAAATACAATATCCAAATCAATTGCGAAAGGAGAAGAGAGCGCGTAACACGCCCTGAGTCTCCTCAGGTGCGCTTAAGTATGTACATTAATTAAAATGTCATCTTACCTGCGTAATGTCCTATTCGCCATTTCTCAACAGATACCCCGTTATCGCTACTAATTTTTAGCGCGAATGCCGTTGTAGGCAGTTCGCCGCGAGGAGGAATAATAAAGCATGGCCGAAAAACTAGCCCCCATCAACCTGATCTGGCTCCAAGGCTCCGGCTGTACGGGCGATACCGTAGCTCTCATCTCCGCCCGTGAGCCATCATTGGTGGATGTCATGACCGGTGTGCTGCCCGAGGTCGAGGGCATCAACATCGCCTTCCATCCCACCATCATGGTACCCCACGGCGAACATGCCGTATCCGCCCTGGACGACGCCAAGGCAGGGAAACTTGATCCCTTTGTGCTCGTTCTGGAAGGCGCAATCCCCGATGAAAAAATAGCCAAGCGCACCGGCGGCTTCTTCTGCGCTATCGGCGACAAAGACGGCAAAATTGTTCTGCTCACCGAGGTTTTAGATTCCTTGAAAGACAAGGCGGCAGCCGTGGTTGCGGTTGGCACCTGTGCAGCCTATGGTGGACCTTCCGCCGGTGACCCCAATCCCACCGGTTGCATGGGCCTTTATGACTATTACGGGCGAAGCTATCGTAGCAAGTTAGGCTTGCCCGTCATTAACATCCCCGGTTGTCCCTCTCCCGGTGACAGCACCCTCAAAGCGCTCGCATACATGGTGTTGGTAGCCCGCGGCATGGCCGCCGTACCAGAGCTCGACGAGTACAACCGCCCTTTGTTTCTCTTCGGCGAGTTAGCACACCATATCTGCCCCCGGGCAGGCTATCTTGCAGACGGCAAGTTTGCTCATCATTACGGTGAACCCTACTGTATGGGCCTCATAGGCTGCAAAGGCCCCATCGTACACTGTAGGGTTCCCAAATACGGCTTCGCCAACGGCTACGGCGGCTGCCCCAGCACTGGCTCACCCTGCATCGGCTGTACCGAACCGGGCTTCCCTGACAAACCGTTTTCTCCTTTCCTGCAAAAGTCTCCGATTACGCCTTGGGTCAAAGAAGGCATTCTGGATAATATCGGCAAGGTCAGGGCCACCCTGCACCGTTTCGTGAAGAGGAGTATCTAAGATGGCTAAGACAAAAGACGTCTACATTGAACCCATGACGCGCATTGAGGGCCACATGGGTGTCCACGCCCAAGCCGACCTTGATGGCAAAAAATACACCGAAGCTCATTGTTATGCCACCATGTTCCGCGGCCTTGAGGACATCCTGCGCGGACGCGAGCCGGCAGATGCCATTTGGCTGGCCCAACGGAGTTGCGGGGTCTGCCCTACCCCCCACGCCACCGCCTCGGTACTGGCCGTAGAGATGGCCTACGAGGCACCGCCCCCACCCATGGGCATCGCCCTGCGCAACCTAGCCCATATGGCCGAAGAATCATATGATGGGGCGCTAAGTTGCGGTATCCTAGAGGGCCCAGACTATTCAGAGGCTGTCAGCTCCAAAATGAATCCGGAGCTAGTTGCCAAGGCTAACAATACCCCTGCCCCCAACGCCGACGTACATGGTTATGCCACCATCGGCGATATCCTGCGCGCCATGAACCCTGTCACGGGTAGCTTCTGGCTAAAATGCCTGGGTGCTGCCAAAAACGGCATGGACATTGCCAGCATGCTCTGCGCTAAGCATCCTCACCAGAACAACTTCGTCCCCGGCGGCATTGCCCGCACCATCACCGTTACCGACATTGAGGCAGCTTATATACTCTTTGGCAAACAGGTGGCTTTCACCAAGGAACTCGTACCCATCATGGACGATGTCATTAATTTTTATGCCGAAAGCGACTGTTGCCGAGTGGGAGACCTGCCCATGGACTTCCTGTCTTGGGGCGTATATGACGATCCCTTCTCCTACGATGCCAAGTACGCCAACATGTCCAAGTGGGGCGAGAAGCGCTTGTTGCCTCCGGGAGTCGTCTTGGGCGGCAAGCTCGTCACCTCTGACCTGATTGAAATGCAAGTCGGCGTACAAGAGACGGTTACTCACTCATATTATGAAGACTCGCCGCGGGCAGAGATTGCCAAAGATCCCCTGGGCAACCCTTTAACCAAGGATCATCCCTGGAACGAGTCCAACAAACCCGCCGCCGGGCCTGACAAGAACTGGACCGGCAAGTACACTTGGGCTAAGACACCTCGCTGGCTGGACTGGAAGAAGCGTGTGGACGGCAAGACCCATGTGCTCACTGCCAATCCCATCGCCCGTATGTATGTGGCCGCCATCTCGCAGAAAACTCCGGAGTCCACCGGTAGCAGCATCAAATTCACTCTGCCGGCAGGCACAGTGGCTGGTTTCCGTGTACCAGGAGAGGTCACTATGGAATGGAAGTTGCCGCGCCTGAACAATTCCCTAGAACGCATCCGCGCCCGCGCCTATTTCCATGCCTACTCCTGTTTCTTGGCTTACAAGACTCTGGCAATCGCCTTAGCCGAGCTCAAGAAAGGTAACACCAAGGTATGGAATTCGTACAAACGACCCAAGAACGGCATTGGCGTTGGGCTGGTCGAAGGTATGCGCGGCGGCGTGGGACACTGGGTTGTAATGCGCGATGGTAAAACTCACCGCTATCAGATCATCACCCCTACCGCCTGGAATGTTTCGCCGCGTGATGCCGAAGGCCGCCCCGGCCCTTATGAGGCTGCCATCATAGGCTCAACTATCACCGAGCCCATTAGCGGTGAGCTGAACGGTATTGACGTAGTACGCACCATCCGGAGCTTTGATCCTTGTCTGGGCTGCACAGTGCAGGTCTTCTCGCCCGATGAGAAACTCCTGGCGAATTGCGAACTCGATCACATGCACGCCGAGGACATCTTTCATACCCAGGATCATGTCGAGGGTAAAACTCATAACCACGAGCACAGCCATTAGGCTGGCATAACCAAACGGGTTTCCAAGCAGGGGCACGGCGAGCCGTGCCCCTGCTTATTAACCGCCGGCTTGGTGCCGGCCG
>WRNP01000055.1 GCA_009776515.1 Dehalococcoidia bacterium
CATTTTTGACCTGCGCATCTTCCAGGGTAAGTTTAAGTGCTGTGACATCGGGTATGTTGCCCGCAACATTCCTGTAAAACACAGGGATGCCTCCACCCCCTTGGCCCATGGCCACTATATAGACCTGGTTGAGCTGTGGCAAAAACCCATTGGTGTGTGAATGTCCCGGTAAGGCGCGCATGACACCTCCCGATGCCGAGACTGTGCGAGTTCCATCGATGAGATAGTATGGTGCCTCGGGCGTTGTGTCGCGCATGAATGCAGCGCAAGCTGTTCGGTTAGCCCCTACTGCATCCAATAGCCCACTGATAGAAGCCGGCGATAGGGTTAGGCCCGGCACAAGCTCAGACATCCATGACGAGTCGTAGCGCAGACCAATGCGACTGAAAGGACAAGGCGATATAAGCCTGATCATTGCTGTCACCCAGATACGTTTGGCCGTGTCGGAGGAAAAATGCGCTCGCAAAGACTGAATCAGGTCTCCGCAAAGTGATGCCGCGAGGGCCGATGCGCCGTATTCCCTGGAAAATACTAGGATGTCTGCCGGGATATGCTCGCGCTTGGGCACCAGGCCTTCAGGGGCAATCTTGCCAAGGTATTCGCCGCTCACCTTCTTGGCTTTCTTTCGTACAGGATCCCATGCAGATTTGAGTTTGTACATGTAATAGTTTCCGTTTATCTCTTTTATTTCGTGACCTTTCCTCTTGTGCTTTGAGACCCATTCTGGCAGTGCCATGCTTGTCATCTCCTTATATCCCTACTTAGGTATATATTCATAATACTCCATCCTTAGCTTGAATGCAACAGAAAGCCGGCTGATTACACAGATAATCAGCCGGCTGTTATCCCTGGAAAGGATGAGCTATCGGGGTAAATTGTGAAAGTTAGTGATTAACTCCTCATGGCTCTATCATATCATCCATGGTTGCTACGTTAAAGGGTTTTTAGAGGTGATTNNTCTTGACCATATGCACGCGCTCCAGGAAGTCCATCACCCCTGAGAGAGACCATTGGCTGGTAAGCTTCTTTTCCCTAAGGAGAGACAGGAAGCGACAGGCCGCCATCAGGGTGACGTGGCCGATAAACGACCAAGCCTCAAAGCCCACATCATCATGCATACAGCTCGTGTCGTTGTCGCAGGTATTGCGCATGGTGTCAAAGATCTGCTCAATTTCCCACCTTAGCTTGTAGGCCTCGTAGACTTCTTGCGGCGATGCCTGTATAAGCGATGTGCGCACCACGATGGTGCCAAAGGTGTCCTCCTTGGCCCCGGCCTCTTCGGCCACATTGTGCATGGCATCTTTGGCAGGGTCGAACGACTTTTGCGCTCTGGCTGAGGCATTTGCCTTTTCTGTCCGCTCAACGAAGTCAGTCATCTCATCTGAGCGCAGTTTCTCATCTCGGAAGACACAGATGCGGTACCCGTCCCTGGAGGCTGAGTGCGCCCAGATCGTACGGTGGTGGTAGGAGAACACATCCGTGTACTTAATATCGAGAAGATTGACTTCTTTGGTGTTGCGCTTTAAGGGGACGATGTACGAAAGTTGCGCCTCGGCCAGTAGATTGAAGTTCACCTCCGAAGCAAAGCCGGTATCGCCAATGAGCGTGGCATTTTTGACCTGCGCATCTTCCAGGGTAAGTTTAAGTGCTGTGACATCGGGTATGTTGCCCGCAACATTTCGCAATAATTGCACTCTAGCATACCAAGCTAGGCATCAAAAAGCGCAAGACATAGGCGGCGGATTAATAATATAGCTATTGCAAACCAGCCTGCGCCGATCTGAAGTTTGGCTCAGTTATGCAAGAGCTCTATTGGAATACTTAAGGGAGTATCGTACATATGCCCATATCGCTGTCTGGTATGGCGTCAGTGGGTCTCAGATGTTCCGCATCATCAAGTGGGTAGAGGATAGGGAAAAACGCGGCGCTTGCGGTTCCCCCCGATGAACAGCGCAGCAAACTCAGCCGCCAGATCCAATGACGTCTTCTCACTTCCCCGGGAAACTGCTTGTGCCACAAATTCGAGGGGCAATGCACAGTCTTCCTCGGTGCCCTGGCTACCAGAAAGCATGTGCTCCAGTAGCAGCATGTCTATTTCGCGTTCATACAATCGTGACAACAGATCGTATAGTTCAGCGCGTTTCTGTAAAAGATGTTTATTGGCGCTATCCATCTCGAGAACTCCCTGGTGTTTAACGGATAATCCTAACATTCTTGCCTCTATGCCTCCCCAAAATAATTGCCCGTAAATCCCAATGGACGATGAACCGCTTTTCCGGTAAAGGGCTTACCAAATATTTAATATTCAACCGAAGGGATCCTGCCGCTAGGCCCGATTACAGCCAGGGCTCACCACACGGGAGGGGGAGGTTATCTATTTAAGCCCCGCCGGAAGAAAAACAGCGGGCCACCCTGGTTTCCCCCGGCAGGACCCCTTCTTGCGAGAACCCAAACTCCTCTCGTCTGCTGGACTGTTTGTTCACTTCCATCGACTTTAACCATAAGATGTGAAATTTAAGGTTAGCTGGGAACAAAAAAGCATCTCCTAACAGAGATGCCCTGCGCGGTCTTTCCGTTAGGGTCATTATTCGGATTGAAAACTATCGGTTTTGGCTTTTTCCTTCTCCCATTAGCTTGTCGACTATTATCAGAATAAGATTAACATTCATACTTTTATAAGCACCCGGATTTAGATGAGCCCAATCTTGCTACACTTTCAGCGATACCGCCGACTTGTTTAAAGATCTGGCCAGTAAGCATAATCGACCGAGGTTTTGTCATATCGTTGAGAGTATAGCAATAAGACTATCCTATTGTCAATATAAGTTTATTTTATTTTTTCAACACGCTTGCTGGAGCTTAGGACCAGGCGCAGACGGAAGTGATATTCGTGTTACATCAAAATACAACAACATCGAAAATGTGGTATTTATGCAGAGCCCCCCACTGCCATGCTATAATCAACGCTTCTCTAGCTTTTTGGGGGTTAGCAAATTGACCGCTCTCGACTTAAAACAAAGACTGACCGAGTTCTTGGTGGAAGCTGTGGGAAAAGCACAGCAACAAGGAACGCTGCCACGGGTGGCCGTACCAGAGATAACCTTGGAGAGACCGCAGAACCCCACTCATGGTGACTACGCCACCAGTCTGCCGCTGAAGCTCGCCCGCGCCTGCGCCATGAACCCTATGCTCATCGCCCAGACCCTGAGCGATTTTTTGCAAACCGGGAATGAGCTTGCTTCCGTAACCATAGCCCATCCTGGCTTTATCAACTTCACCTGCAGTCCCCAGTGGCTTGCCGCCCAAGTTGATGACATCCTCGTTGCAGGCGAAAACTACGGCGAAATCTCCCTGGGGCAGGGAAAGATGGTCCAAGTCGAATTCGTCAGTGCCAATCCCACCGGCCCCCTGCACGTTGGTCACGGGCGCGGAGCAGTACTCGGCTCAACTCTTGCTACAATACTCGCCGCCGCCGGTTACAATGTGCAAACTGAATACTATATCAACGATGCCGGCAATCAGATGCAGGCCTTTTACCAGTCGCTCTGGGTGCGCTACCAGCAAGAACTGGGGCATGACATAGCCATGCCTGAGGCGGGCTACTTCGGCCGCTACCTTGTGGACCTGGCCAAGGAGATTGTAGCCGAAAGCGATGACCAATATCTTAATGCCCCGGAAGGACCCGCCGAGTTAGGCAAGCTTGGAGTGCAAAAGATGCTGGCTGTCATCGCCGATGACCTAAAAGCCCTCCGCATAAACTTCGACCATTGGTTTAGCGAGCAAAGCCTGTACGACCGCGGGGAGTTTGCGCGGGTGCTTACAATGCTACGTGACCAGGGATACCTGACTGACAGGGAAGGGGCAACTTGGCTCACCTCAACAGCCCTCGGCGAAGATAAGGATAATGTAGTCATCCGCTCTGACGGCACCGCTACCTACTTCGGCACCGACATCGCCTATCATTACAACAAGTTCGTCGTGCGAGGTTTTGAGCGCGTAATTGACATTTGGGGAGCTGACCATCAGGGGCATGTGCCGCGCATGAAGGTCGCTGCCTCAGCCTTGGGCATTGACCCTGCACTCCTCAGTATCATCATCTCACAACTTGTTACCCTCCGCCGCGGGAGCGAGTGCGTACGCGTATCCAAGCGCTCGGGTGACATGATCACCCTGCGCGATGTCATTGACGAAGTCGGCGTAGACGCCTGCCGTTTTTTCTTCCTAGCTCGCTCCGCCGACAGCCAGATGGACTTTGACCTGGAACTGGCCAAAAAAGAGTCATCCGAGAATCCGGTGTATTATGTCCAGTATGCCCATGCTCGCATCGCCAGCATTCTGCGCTTGGCTTGCGAGGAGGGTCTGGATCAAAGTAGCGGCGATGTAACCCTCCTCGCCGAAGAGCCGGAGCTGGCACTCATCCGGCAAATGCTCAGATTACCCGAGGTAATTGAGTTGGCTGCCCGCAACCTGGAGCCGCAGCACCTGCCATACTACGCCCAAGAGCTAGCGACTGCTTTCCATAGCTTTTACAAACAGTGTCGCGTGATCTCGAAAGACGATTTGGCACTTTCCTGCGCCCGGCTCAAACTGGTAGCCGCTACCAAAACTGTGCTTGCCCGCACCCTGCGCCTGATGGGCATAGACGCACCGGAGAAGATGTAGCCCCATCACAAGGCGGGTTGCAACTAGATGATTGACGTGGCTAAGAACAGTTTACTGCCGAAAACGTAGCCCCCTTCGTTGATACGCCCCCGCGACTATCGGAGGACACGGAATTCGCCAGCCATCCCTTTCTGTCTGGCTCAGCCCTCAAGGCAAAGAGAGCGTCATCCCAAACCCGCTTAAGGTCGATCTCCTATCACCAGATGTCCAGGCCGCCATAATGATTTCACTACACCTATTCGACAAGATGCAGCTCTCTGCAACATATTAGATGGGGACATAGCTTGTGAGGCGGGTTGCAATAAGTTGAAAATATGAGGTATTTTATACTGCAATAAGTTGATAAACTATGATTCATAATATTGTAATAAATTTATAGCCTTTGTTACAGCAGAAAAATGAGAGCGGGGTCGTCATGTTGAAAAGAAAAATAATAAATCGCCTAGCTGAATGGAAGGCAGGGCCAAACAAATTGGCGTTGCTTATCAAGGGAGCCCGCCAAGTAGGTAAGACTTTTATAGTACGCGAGTTCGGCAAAGCCAATTATAAAAACTTCATTGAAATCAACTTTGAAAAACAACCCTCAGCAAGAAGAGCATTTGACGGCGACTTGGATGCCAGAACGATCATACTCAACCTGTCCACTATGGGATTAGGTCCGCTTGAACCTGGCCATACTCTTGTTTTCTTTGATGAAATACAAAGCTGCCCACAGGCTCGAACAGCCATAAAGTTCCTTATTGAGGATGGTCGGTTTGATTATGTAGAATCTGGATCGCTACTGGGCATAAATTATCGCGAGGTTTCGTCATATCCGGTAGGCTTCGAAGAACAGCTCGACATGTTTCCGCTGGATTTCGAAGAATTCCTTTGGGCAAAAGGTATCACCACAACCGTTTTGCAAGAGTTATATGAATCGTATATACAGGCGGTACCCGTAGACAAATTTCTGCACGAGCAGATGATGAAAGCCTACAGCGAGTATTTGATTGTTGGGGGGATGCCATCAGCAGTAAAAACTTTTATTGAAAATGACGACTTTTCTCAAACTTTAAAAATGCAACGCAGTATATTGAATAGCTACCGCGATGATATTTCCAAATATGCGGATAAAGAAAAGGTTCTTGCCAAAAAAATGTTTGATGCTATACCAGAGCAACTTAACAAAAAGAATAAGAGATTTATCCTGGCAGACTTAGAAAAAGGTACAACCGCCAAAAAATACGAAAACGCTTCCATGTGGCTGACTGAGGCCGGCATAGCTTATAATTGTTTTAATGTTTCAGCGCTGGAAGCGCCTCTTAGTTTTAATGCAAAACGGAATTTATACAAGCTTTATATGCTTGATACGGGGCTGTTGTGTGCGCAGGGAATGCCGGGAATTCAAAATTTGTTATTGTCGGGGAACATCAATGTTAACGAAGGAGGGATAACCGAGAATGCCGTGGGGGCAGCTCTAGCTAAAAAGAATCTACCGCTTTACTACTACGACAAAAAAAGTCGTTCTGAGCTGGACTTTATATTTGTAGAAAACGGGGGGCTTGCCATAATAGAGGTTAAATCCGGCAAGGATTACAAGCAACATGCCTCGTTAAACCATATCTATGAAGATGCACCTGGCAAGATAAGTCGGCGGATTGTTTTTTGCAAATACAATGTTGAAACGGGCACAAGCGGGGTGGTTTACTATCCGTTATATATGGCGATGTTTTTATAATGCGCCAAGGTGACGGAGACGAAGTCGCCGCCCCATCATCTGCAGGCGTCAGTGGTGCTATCGCATGCCAGTGCAATATACAGCATGCTGCAAGCACCTTATCGCCATAAGCGACCAAGCCATGCAACTACATAATACGGTTTTTTGTGCCTAGTGCAGCAGCCCAGTTTTTAAGCCGCGTCCGAAGACACAAGATATGGGCATAAAATATAGCCAGTATCTCCATGTAATATTGTCGCAGAAGAATCAGGCTTATTCTTAAACTCCTCATTTATTGTATAATGGTTAATTGTATGTTACAGTGCAACGTCTCCCAAATGCTCAAGGGTCCTATCGGCGGCACACGCACGATGGTCGTTGACGACGATATCGCTTTGGATGAAGTGTGTTCCGGTCGTGGCCGGGGCGAAGCCCGTCTCACGCGCACCAATCGTAGCATTCTGGTGCAAGCCGACGTTACCGCCGAGGTACTCTTGGAATGCGCCCGCTGTTTGAATAGCTACACCTGTCCATTGCACATCAGATTTGATGAGGAGTTTTTTCCGACCACAGACGCAAGCTCGGGGCTTTCGCTGCCAGATCCCGAAGAGACGGAGGCATTCACTATTGATGAGCGACTAACGCTTGATATTGCTGAGGCCATACGCCAGTACACCTTAACCGCCATCCCCATGAAACCACTCTGTCGGCCGGACTGCCCCGGCATCAAGGCTTAAGCGCCTAATTTAGAATGGAGTAGAACAAATGCCGCCACTACCAAAGAGAAAAACTGCCAGCGCCCGTCAGGGTGAAAGGCGCCAGCACCTGAAGCTATCCGCTCAGGCTATGATGGCCTGCCCGCAGTGCCAGAGCCCCAAAGCCCCCCATCGGGTATGCCCTACATGTGGTTATTACAACGGCCGCGAGGTCGTCGCCATCGAGGCCAAAGAGAAGAAGAAAAAGCAGGGATCGTAATAGAGCGGAGGTCCCGGTGAACCCTAGCCTGCGAGTTGCCCTGGTATTCCCCGGCCAGGGAGCCCAGTACACGGGCATGGGTCGGGATATCTATGATGCCTTTCCGGCCGCCCGGGCCGTTTTCGACCTGGCCGATAAGGTTTTGGGTTTTGCCATATCACGCCTCTGCTTTGAAGGCCCTGATGACGAGCTTCGCCAAACAGCAGTTGCCCAGCCGGCTATCGTCACTTTCAGCTTGGCGCTGTTGGCGGCTATCAGGCAGAGTTCCTGGCCTATTACGGCTGAGTACACTGCCGGGCATAGTCTAGGCGAATATAGTGCACTGGCTGCGGCGGGAGCTGTCTCGTTCGCGGAAGTCATTTGGCTTGCCCGCCGCCGGGGGGAGCTTATGCAACGAGTGGTGGATAAAAATTCCGGAGCCATGTCAGCTGTATTCGGACTGGATAGATCGTCACTGGAGACCATCTGCCAAGAAACAGGGGTCTTCATTGCCAATTACAACAGCGCCGACCAGACCGTCCTCAGCGGCCACCCATCCAGTGTTCAGGCCGCCAGCGCCCTTGCCAGGGAGAGGGGTGCCCGCCGGGTCGCACCTCTGAGAGTGGGCGGTGCTTTTCATACGCCTATGATGATCTCAGCGGCAAGAAGTCTCGCCACAGCAATCGGCCAGATAAAGTGGGCCGACCCATCCCCGCCTGTTATCGCCAACACCACTGGCATGCCCATATTTAGGATATCTAATGTCAAAAAAGAGCTCGCCCGACAGCTCACCCATCCGGTGAGATGGCAAGAGAGCGTGGAGACTATGATTGCCATGGGGATAAACACATTCGTCGAAATCGGCCCTGGCCAAGTACTCACTGGGCTGATAAGGCACTCCTGCCCCACCACCCGCGCATTAAGCCTCAGTAAAAGCGCCACGCTCAGTAAATATCTGACCAAAGGACTTGCCGCATGAGCCTTGAAGACCGAGTCGCGCTTATCACCGGGGCTGGGCGCGGTATCGGCCGGGCCATAGCCCTGCACTTGGCTAAAGAGGGGGCCATCGTGGCCGTCAACGCCCTTCGTTCGGAGAGCGCCATCCGAACGGCAGAAGAGGTGACTGGTGCTGGCGGTTCGGCCTTGGCGGTGTCTGGTGACGTGAGCTCCCAAGAGGACGTTGCCGCCATGATAGATAAAATCGTCACCGATTACGGAAGGCTTGATATCCTGGTCAACAACGCCGGCATCATCCAAGACCAAATTATGGCGAGCATGAGCGAAGAGCAATGGGAACGGGTCATCGCCGTTAATCTTCGCAGTGTTTTTCTGTGCAGCCGCGCATCGGTGCGATATATGCTAAGAGGCCGATGGGGCCGAATCATCAACTTGTCCAGTGTAGCCAGGCTCATAGGTAATACCGGACAGGCCAACTACGCCGCCGCCAAGGCAGGCATCGTGGGTTTTACTCGCGTCTTCGCCCGAGAGGTGGGAGGGCATGGTATCACGGTAAACGCCCTGGCTCCAGGCTTCATCGAAACTGACATGACGGCAGGACTTTCCGATAAGCGGCGACGGGAAGCCCTAAGCCGCATCCCTTTGGGCTGCTTAGGCACGGCAGACGATGTGGCTGCCGCCTGCGTCTTTCTAGCATCCGAAGCCGCCCGCTACATCACCGGGCAAGTACTCACCGTGGACGGAGGCATGACATGCACCTAGGCGCAGAGGGCAATGATGCCCTTTAACGAAAGGCACCGAGCACGAGGACTCGCCCTCCAGGCCCTGTACGAGATAGACACCACCAACCACGAGCCAGCGGAGGTCGTCAGCCGTCAATTGGAAGTGACCACTCTCTCCCCCGAGAACAGCCGCTTTGCCGCCGAGTTAGTAAGCGGAGTACTGGCACATAAGGCCAGCATCGACGAACATATCCGTCGCTTCGCTCGCGCCTGGCCCATCGAACAAATGGCCACGGTAGACCGTAATATCCTGAGACTTGCAATCTTCGAAGTGTTAGTCGATAATAGGGTGCCCATGAGGGTCGCTATCAATGAAGCCATTGAACTGGCCAAGGATTTCGGCGCCCAAAGTTCTTCCCGCTTCGTGAATGGCGTCCTGAGCTCAGTCAGCAATCTTACAGCAGAAGGCAAGGGAGAATGACTTGGCGACCATCTTTGAACGCATTCGCAAGATTACGATAGGTCAGCTCGTCGACTTAAAAGAGGAGGAGATCACCCCCAGTTCCAGCTTCGTGGAAGACCTAGGGGCAGACTCTCTGGACATGGTGGAGCTTGTAATGGCCCTGGAGGAGGAGTTTACCACCCCTGAGCGCAAAGTGAGCATTCCCGACGAAGACACTGAGAAAATCATCACAGTTCAAAATGCCATGGATTATCTCCGTGATAAGGGCGTAACCGATAACGAATTACCCCGCTCAGCCATGAAAGCCATGCCTCAACCGACCCCTCGGCCAGCCAACCCTAACCGGCCTGAGCCAACTAAGCCCACCCAAGCCAAACCGGGGCTTAATACACGCCCCCAAGCCAGAAACGGTCAAAACCGAGCGGGCGGGAACCGCCCCGGAGGACAGCGCCCACCACAGGGGCAACCACATCAAGGGCAATCAAAACAGCAGCAACAATTTCCAAAGCCGCCCAGCGGCCAGTAGCCATTCTAACTGACCATGCCCAACCCAAAATCGTGGGCTTCTGCGGCAAGCCCTTATTTTTAGCCTCTGCCACCTATCAACCACCTGGGGCGAGACTAATGATATTGAGGCAATGACTGTTCGGTATTAGGTGTGTCAATACCATGGTAGCCATTGACTCCATAACTCCTGATAGCGCTAGGTAGGCTACGTAGCTATATGGTGGCGCAAAGCAAGCGCGCCCTTGACTGTTGCCGCAGGCAAGCATATAATCCGTGGCATCGCACTGCGGCCAGAACTTGACAAATCCATGTTTAGCACAACACAGTCTTTAAGCAAGCAAGCAAGCAAGCAAGCAAGCAAGCAA
>WRNP01000056.1 GCA_009776515.1 Dehalococcoidia bacterium
CTGTGGCAGGGTTGATGGTGGGCCCTTACGGCTGGTGGATTAATTTCAAATATCAAGGCTATATGTGATAACATTGGTGTTCACATGGAAAGCTAAGCCTGCCAACTCAATAAGCCACCAAATTTTAAGGCCATGTAAAATAATCTATATGAGGAGGTTCTATGCACAAAGCAGCGGTTTTTATTGATGGCCGCTATCTCGGCAAGGTATTGGATCCATATCGTAGGGTGGATAGTTCGAATCAGCGCCGCATTGTTGAGCACCGAAAATTAATCGATAATATTGTCGCGAAGGCCGGAACCGAGCGGGAGATCATTCGCATTTACTATTATGACTGCCTGCCATATATCAATGACGAACCCACCGTTGAGCAAACCATGAAACTCAACGGCACGCAGCGTTTTCATGCGGCCCTTAGGCGCTTGCCCAGATTTGAGGTTAGATTGGGTAGAGTGGCGTATCGTGGCAGTGACTCCGACGGCAGGCCGATCTATGAACAAAAAAGGGTAGATTTGTTGCTGGGCATGGATATCATCCTGCATTCTGTAAAACACACCGTGGATGAAGTATTTCTGATTACCGGGGACAGCGACTTTATTCCGGCTATACAAGCTGTCAAGGCCGAGGGGGTGATTGCCTACCTCGCGTATGGGGGAACAGTCTACCAAGACTTATACGATGCGGCAGATGAGAGGATCGAGATTACATCGGATATTGTGGACGGGGCCCTGCTTGCTGAGTATCCGCTATTTACTCATCCCATTGGGCAGCCAGATTTGGCTGAATTATAATTAAGCGAGGGCGAGACGGGGGAGAGCGATCTGCGGTTACTGTTAACAGGCATAGCCTGGCAGATGACGCTTGGCTCGGAAAGCCCTCGGGAGGAGATGATATGTCCGAACTGAATCGTGAGATTGGTGAGCGCATTAAAGGCGTGCGTGGACTTAGCGAGCTCTCATGTGAGGAGTTTGCCAAACGGGTGGGTACCACGCCAGAGTTGCTGGTCCAGTACGAAGAAGGCGAGGCCGAGATCCCCGTAAGTTTTTTACATGACGTATCACATCGTTTTGATATCAGCATGACCGAGCTGTTGAGCGGGGAAAGCGCTAAGCTCTCAGTATACTCGGTGGTGCGTAAGGGCAAGGGTCTCGGCATCAGCCGACGGCAGGCCTATGATTACCAATCCCTGGCCTACAACTTTGCCGACCGCCTAATTGATCCTTTCTATATTACGGTTGAGCCTAAGCCGAAAGATGATGAGGCCTCGCTAGTCTGCCACGTGGGTCAGGAGTTCCATTATGTGCTGGAAGGCGTTGTGCGCATGACCATTGCTAAATACGAGACGACTTTGCACGAGGGGGATTCAATTTATTTTGATTCTACCTATCCGCATGGCATGGAGGCCGTAGGCGGCAAGCCGGCCCGCTTGCTGGTCGTCATTACCGGGAGGGAATAATGGGCATCATTCACAAATACTGCCAAACCGATTTCACTTCCTACGAGGATTTCTATAAGAATTTTCGGGTAAATATGCCTGATGGTTTTAACTTTGGCTATGATGTGGTGGATGAATTAGCCAAAGAAAAACCGGACAAGAAAGCACTGGTGTGGTGCAACGACCGAGGCGAGGAAAAGATCATCACTTTTGCCGAGATGAAACGTATGAGTGACAAGATGGCTAATGCCCTGCGCGGCTTGGGTATTGGCAAGGGGGATGCGGTGTTGGTCATGCTAAAGCGCCGCTACGAATATTGGTATTTCACTGTGGCTATGCATAAAATCGGGGCCATCCTAATTCCAGCCACGCATATGCTGACGGTAAAGGATCTCGTCTACCGCATCAAGGCGGCGGATATCAAGATGGTACTGACGGTGAATGAAGATGAACTATGCGGTAAAATCGATGCTGCCGAGGAGGCCACCGCCGATATTTTGAAGGTGAAAGCGGTGCTTGCGGGGGAGAGGGCGGGATATGTCCAGTTCAACAGACTAGCGGAGGAGAGCGGCGAGGTCTTTGTCCGCCCTACGGGGAAAGATGCGCCGGAGAGCCGCGAGGTGATGATTGCTTATTTTACCTCGGGCACTACCGGTCTGCCCAAAATCGTGGCTCATGATTATTATTATCCGCTGTGCCATATCACCACAGCTAAGTTTTGGCACAATCTTGATGATGGCGATCTGCACCTTACTGAGGCTGATACGGGTTGGGCCAAGACTTCCTGGGGTAGGATCTATGGACAATGGCTATGTGAAGCGGCTGTCTTCGTCTATGATTTCGATAAACGCTTCACACCCAGCGATTTTTTGGCCTTAATCGATAAATATGGCATCACCTCATTCTGCGCCCCGCCGACGATCTATCGTCTCCTAATCAAGGAGGATCTCGGAAAATTCAGTTTAAAATCGCTAAAAAAAGCTTCCATCGCGGGCGAGCCGCTCAACCCGGAGGTCTACTATCAATGGCTGCAAGCTACGGGCCTTAAGTTGCACGAAGGCTATGGGCAGACTGAGTGCACCGTGCTTTTTGCCACCAACCCCTGGTCAGAGCCGAAGCCGGGCTCCATGGGGTTGCCGATGCCGCTTACCTGCTGCAAAATCCTGGATGCGGATGGGCGGGAGTGCGAAGTGGGTGATGAAGGGGAGATCTGCATGCCAGTGCCAGATGCGGCGCACCGACCATTGGGTCTCTTTATGGGATATTACCGGGACGAAGCTCTCACCCAAAAGGTACTCTACAACGGCATTTATCACACTGGCGACATGGCTTGGCGCGATGAAGACGGGTATGTTTGGTTCAGTGGGCGTAACGATGACATCATCAAGAGCTCGGGATATCGCATCGGACCGTTTGAAGTGGAGAGTGCCCTCATTGAGCACCCCGCCGTGCTGGAAGCGGCCGTTACCGGTGTACCCGACCCAGAACGTGGCTTCAGCGTGAAGGCGACGGTGGTGCTGGCCAAGGGACATACGGGTTCGGAGGTATTGAAAAAAGAACTGCAAGATCACGTTAAAAAGGTGACTGCTCCCTATAAGTACCCGCGCATCATAGAATTTGTGGACGAGCTGCCCAAGACTATCAGCGGCAAAATCCGGCGGGTTGAGATCCGTGAACAGGATGCCAAAGGGGATGAGGCACATGACTGATGAAATTTTAGAAATAGCAGCCCGCATCCGCGAACTGCGCGAGATATCCGGCTATAGCTCGGAGCAACTGGCGGGGGAGTTGGGGGTTGAGCCCGCCTTGTACGAAAGTTATGAGGCCACGGGTAGCGATATCCCCATCAGCACTCTCTATCACCTCGCCAATCTTTTCGGGGTGAGTCTGGCAGAGATTCTCACCGGGCATGCCCCGCGCATTAACACCTTTTGTGTTGTGCCGGCCGGCAAGGGCGAGAAGGTGGATCGCTACCCGGGGTATAATTTCCAAGGCTTGGCCTACAAATTTGCCCACAAAACCATGGAGCCCATGGTGGTCACCGTGGATCCCAGCGACAACGATCCCGAGTTGGTGCAACACCGAGGGCAGGAACTGAACTATGTACTTGAGGGCAGCATTGAGGTGCTGTTTGATGATAAGCGCTTGGTGCTGGAGGCAGGCGACTCTATCTATTTCGACCCTACCCATCCCCACGGACAGAAAGCACGAAACAATCAGACGGCTAAGTTCCTGACGGTGATCACCGAATGAGCAGTGGAGGTTTGCTTACCAAATATCTGCCGCGTACCGAGTTCGACTCCTACGAAGACTTTAAGCAGAACTACCGCGTAAACGTGCCGGAGGACTTCAACTTTGCCTTTGATGTGGTGGATGAATGGGCACGGCTGGAGCCAGATAAGACAGCTCTGGTGTGGTGTGATGACCACGGCGGTAACGAGCGCTTTACTTTTGCTGACATCTCAGCGCTTTCCAACCGAGCTGCCCATTTTTTTGCCGGGCTGGGTATCGGCAAGGGCGATGTGGTGATGTTGATATTGCGTCGCCGTTGGGAGTATTGGGCGGTGGCCATGGGGCTCTGTAAACTGGGGGCGGTTTATGTGCCCGCTTCGCTGCAACTGACCCAGAAAGACATCACTTTCCGGGCAAACCAAGCTGGGGTAAAGGCTATCGTCTGTGTTACGGATTCCTTTGTGCTATCTCAAATTGAGGCCTCCTTGCCTAGCTGCCCTTCAGTTGGGCACGTCATCACTGTTGGGCAAAAATACGGTGATTACCTTTTTTTCAATGACGACCTTGCCAGGCAGCCAGCGAGTTTTCCGCGCCCCGAGGGGGCTGGTGCTACGCGTAGCACCGATACCATGCTTCTCTATTTTACCTCTGGCACCACCGGTATGCCCAAGATGGTTTGCCACAATTATACCCATCCCCTGGGACACATTGTCACCGCTAAATACTGGCAAAGAGTTCAGGAAAACAAGCTGCACATGTCGGTCTCCGATTCTGGCTGGGCTAAGTTTGGCTGGGGAAAGATCTTTGGCCAATGGCTCTGTGGAGCCGCCATTTTTGCTTATGACATGGATAAATTTGTAGCTGCCAAGATACTGGAGAAATTGGAACAGTACAGAGTAAACACCTTTTGCGCTCCACCCACCATGCTGCGCTTCATGCTGCTGGAGGATATGCGCCGATACGATCTCTCGGCGATTCAAACCTGTTGCATCGCAGGCGAGCCACTGAATCCAGAAGTATTCAGCCAGTGGCAGGAGGTTACGGGGCTAAAGTTGCATGAAGGCTTTGGGCAGAGTGAAAGCAGCGTTTTGATCGCTAATTTCCCCTGGATGGAGCCGAAGCCCGGCTCAATGGGTAAACCCTCGCCCTTGTATGACATTGAGATTGTAAATGCTATGGGTGAGCGCTGTGCCGATGGCGAAGAGGGGGAGATCGTGGTGCGTGGTCTGGACAGAGCTTGGCCTTGTGGTCTGTTTACGGGCTATTACCGCGACGCAGTCCTGACGGAGAAGACCTTTGGACAGGGCGCCTACAACACCGGTGATGTCGCCTGGCGGGATTCAGACGGATACTACTGGTTCGTCGGACGTAGCGACGACGTCATCAAATGCTCGGGATATCGCATTGGCCCCTTTGAGGTAGAAAGCGCTCTCATTGAGCACAGGGCGGTGGTTGAGTGTGCCGTTACGGCCGCTCCAGATCCTACCCGCGGGCAGGTGGTAAAGGCTACCGTGGTGCTCCGTCCGGGCTATGTGCCCAGCGCAGAGCTCATCAAGGAATTACAGGAACATGTTAAAAAAGTGACTGCTCCTTATAAATACCCCCGCATCATTGAGTTTGTGGACGAGTTGCCCAAGACAGTTAGCGGGAAGATCAAGCGCAAAGAACTGCGCGAGGCCGATGCTGAAAAATCTCGGGGATAGCTTAAACCCCGGCGACAACTGGAGGGAGTCAGTATGAAGCTTGCCTTTTCCACCCTGGCCTGCCCAAACTGGAGTTGGGAGGACATCACCTCTGCCGCCAAGGACTTCGGCTTTGATGGGGTAGAGGTGCGCGGTCTAGGTGAGGAGCTTTTTGCCGTCCGTGCCCGTCACTTTGCCGAAGAGGAACTGGGTGTCACGATTCGCAAACTTGGCGCACTTCACCTCTCTATTCCGTGTTTTTCCTCTGCCTGTTGCCTGAAATACCGAGAGCGTGAAGAGGAAAATCTGGCAGAGATCAGCGAGTACATCAAGCTGGCGAACAAATTATCCACGCCTTATGTACGCATCCTGGCCGACAGCGATCCCGCTCCCAAGGGAGACGAGGTGGACGATGCCTCTGTAGCGGCCCAGCTTAGAAAACTGGCCCCGGTGGCCGAGCAGCAGGGAGTTACTCTGCTGGTGGAAACCAACGGGGTCTATGCTGATACAGCGCGTTTATACAGGCTTTTGGAGCAGGTGGCCAGCGATGCGGTGGCTGCACTATGGGATATTCACCATCCATATCGCTTTGCCGGTGAAACAGCCGAGCGGACGGTGCAGAATCTGGGGGCTTATATCAAGCATGTGCACGTCAAAGACTCCGTGATGGATGCGGCAGGCAGTATCCGCTACCGCTTGATGGGCGAAGGGGACCTGCCTGTAGATGAAATGATGATGGCCCTGCGTAGCATCAACTATGAGGGCTTTGTGTCGCTGGAATGGGTGAAACGTTGGAGTGCAGACTTGGAGGATCCTGGGATTGTCATTCCCCACTATGCGCACTATATGGCGCGCTATACTAAAAAACCACCGGCCAGCACCTCGCTCTATAGCAACAAGGCGGGCACCGGCAAATATATCTGGGAAAAAGAGGCGCTGATCGACCTAACTTTCCCGCAACTTTTAGACCGCATTGTGGAGGAATTCCCCGATCAGTATGCTTTCCGCTACACAGTGCTGGATTATACCCGCACCTATGCAGAGTTTCGCGACGATGTGGACACTTTTGCCCGGGCGCTGATTACCCTAGGCGTAAAAAGGGGCGACAAAGTGGCTATTTGGGCCACCAATGTGCCCGAGTGGTTCATCACCTTTTGGGCGGCCACTAAAATCGGAGCCATTCTGGTAACCATCAACACGGCCTATAAGATCCATGAAGCTGAGTATTTGTTGCGCCAGAGTGACACTCATACATTGGTAATGATTGAGGGGCACAAAGATTCAGACTATCTGGGAATCATTCGGGAGATTTGCCCCGAGTTGGCCGAACTGGGAATGGGTGTGCCCCTGCACGCCCGGCGGTTGCCTTTTCTGCGCAATGTGATCACCGTGGGTTTTTCTGAAAAGGGCTGTCTCACCTTTGAGGAGGCGCTGGAGGGCGCTTCCCGGACATCGCTAGAGATGGTCTACCAACGCATGGCAATGCAAAACAGCCATGACGTGTGCAATATGCAGTATACCTCAGGCACCACCGGTTTTCCGAAAGGCGTGATGCTCACGCACTACAACGTGGTGAACAACGGCAAAAATATCGGTGACCGCATGGACCTTTCCACAGCTGACCGCATGCTGATCCATGTGCCCATGTTCCATTGCTTTGGTATGGTGCTGGCTATGACGGCGGCCGTAACCCATGGGACCACTATGTGTCCCGTACCGGCATTCTCCCCGCGCCTGGCGCTGGAAGCGATCAACAAAGAAAAGATTACGGCCTGCCATGGCGTACCCACCATGTTTATTGCCATGCTGGAACACAGTGATTTTGCCAAGACCGACTTTTCCAATATGCGTACGGGCATCATGGCGGGCAGTCCCTGCCCGGTGAAAGTGATGCGGGATGTGATCGACAAGATGAACATGAGTGAAATCACCATCGTCTTTGGTCAGACAGAGAGCAGCCCAGGCTGCACTATGAGTTCAGCCGATGACCCGCTGGAAATGAAAGTCAACACGGTAGGGCGTGCCTTGCCGGGTATTGAGTGTAAGATTGTAGACCCGCAAACTGGGGATGATTTGCCCGATAACACCGACGGTGAATTTGTCGCCCGAGGCTATAATATCATGAAAGGTTACTACAAAATGCCGGCGGCCACAGCCAATGCCATAGATGTTGACGGCTGGCTGCACACAGGTGATCTTTCCCGCCGCCTCCCTGACGGTACCTTTAAAATTACGGGTCGCATCAAGGATATGATCATCCGTGGCGGTGAGAATATCTATCCCAAGGAGATCGAAGATTTCCTGTACACACATCCTAAGGTAAAAGATGTCCAGGTGGTGGGGGTGCCGGATAAACAATACGGCGAAGAGATATTGGCTTGCGTGATTTTGAAAGACGGGACTGAGGCTACCGAGGAAGAGATTCGGGGCTACGTAAAAGACCACATGGCCAAACAGAAAACGCCGAAATATGTGCGCTTTGTGGTGGAGTTCCCCATGAATGCCGCGGGCAAGATTTTGAAATACAAAATGGTTGAGGAGGCCATTGAGCTATTAGGGTTGGAGGAGGCCAGCAAGATTGAAACTGCGTGAAGCACATACTGGCAGTGGCGCTTAAAAACAGTGCAGGTCTCAGCCAATAAGCCAGGGATATTACTGGGCTAGGTCGCGGCTCTGCTATGAATGGGCGCTGGCATTATGTTGTATCCAAGAAAAACCCAGGCCGGTTCAGCCAGCGATTGAAACCGGTGGTTTTTCTGTGAGATTATTTAGCAGAAAGCACTGAAAAAGGAAGCAGTTTGTATGTTTTGCTCAAAATGCGGAAGCCGGCAACCAGATGATGCCCAGTTTTGCGCAAGCTGCGGGAGCATTATGAACAGGGCTTATCAGCAGAAGACCATGGGGCTTCAAGAAAACGTTGCCAGCCTTTTATGTTATCTGATTGGATGGATAACGGGGCTCATTTTCTATTTGCTAGAACCGTCCAATAAAACTATCCGTTTTCATGCTTTACAATCTATACTCCTGTGCGTTACCGTGTTCATCATCTACGCTGTACTTGGAATACTGAGAGTGATATTTGAAATCAATATGCTGGGTTTCTTATTTTTTTCCATGTCTAGTTCAACCTTCGGGCTTCTTGTCTTTGTTTTGTGGATTTTGTTGATGGTGCAAGCATACCAGGGGCAGAAATGGAAGTTGCCCGTTATTGGCAATCTAGCCGAGCAGTGGGCAAGCAAATAAAGTACCCCAAGATACATCGTAAAGAGAGGATTAGAGACGCGATTTTTCAGAGACATCATGGAGAAATTGTAGAGAAGGAAGACGATGAGTTTCTTCGCAGCCAATCTTTGTATAGTGCATAACGAAGGTCATTCTTCTCCTAAGTCAAGTGTAATACACCCAAGCTCAATAGGCTGGAGATAACGGTTATGAAGTGGTTGAGAAATGCCGCCGCAAAGATTCTTGCCCTTTCTGTAATTTGGTTTATGTATGTTCTTCTCGTCATCGTGCCTTTTGCGGAAAAATTTGGCTTTTTCAATGAAGCATATCCTCCGCCAGCAGATAAAACACTGCCATACTTTTTGCTTACAACTCCATTGTTTTTGGCGTATGTCATCTATGTGATTATAAATTTTTCGAAGGTGTCATCTCTAAGAAGTCTCGTTTATCCTGCGCTAGTGTTTAATCTGTATACCGGATTCTTTGTGTGCTTGATGGTAGGGGGTGGGGTGGTACTGTGGTTTATGATCGCTACCATTATGTTTTTTGTGGTTGCATTGGTAATCAGTTTTTCCATAGGACTCGCCAGGGATTCACGTTCTAAAGAATTGAGCAAAAGAAATGTATCATTTTGCCCGAAATGCGGATCTTCGCAAACAGAAGATGCCCGCTTTTGTGCGAACTGCGGTGCTATTGTTAACATAACACAGAAACTGAATGCAGATGTATCTAGCGGCTAATCGCATAAGATCGAAAAGGTGCCTTTGAGTATAAGTTAGCCTTATCGAGAGAGCGGCAGACAACAGATGTCTGCCGCTCTCTCGATAAGCAACACTGTCTTTGCCGTGCCCTAATTGTTCCTGGCATTCTGGCGTTCGTCGCCCTCCCGCTTAAAGGCCAGTATGAGGCTGATGAGGCCCAGAACCAGGATAAGGGCATTCACGATAGTCCAGACATCAACCCAGGCCATATTGAGACTCACGTCTTGGGTCACGATGAATACTACCACCCCGGCAATACCCAAGATGGCTGCCATCAGTAACCATAAGGGCCTGATTTTCTTTTCTTTGTTCTTTCGTATTAGTGCCCAGACTAACCCCGCAAGCGCCAGCAGGGCACCCAGAACCGAGAGTATCAAATTAAGGAGAGCCCAGGTCTCCATTGGGTCATCTGTGCTCGGAGGCGTAGCGGTAGTTGGTGCCCCCGAAGACGTTGTAGCCGTGTGAGGCGTCGTTTGCGTTATCGTAGTAGGACTCGTGGGTAATGAAGGCTCAGGCGCTGTGGTAATCACTGGCGGTGGGGTTATGGTTGCGGTCGTTGGTGTTGGGTTGGTTGCCGTGGTTATCACCGGTGGGGTAGTCGCAGTGGTGGTTACCTCTGGCGGGGTGGGCTTATCAGAAGTCGTGATTACGGGGGTGGTCGGTACTACCGTAGGCCCCGTGGTCGCTGGCAGCCAATTAGCGGTAACGGTGACATCGTTCGCCGGCATGAAGAAATTGGCGGTGGCACTGCTTGGTAGACTTACTCCCCCCGCATTCACTGTCCAGCCAACAAAAATAAACCCTGGGCGAATGCCGGCTCTTACGGTTACCGCAACTCCTGCCGCATATGTCCCTGCCCCCGTGTTTCCTGATCCCGCATAGCTGCCGATAACGGTTAGGACGTACGAGCTGCGACTGTTGGTAAATACCGCCTCAGATTGTGTTCCGGATATGACGGTG
>WRNP01000057.1 GCA_009776515.1 Dehalococcoidia bacterium
GAGCCTCGGCACTAAGCCCTGCGTCAAGGCAGGCAGTGCCTTTCGTGAGGGACAGGCGGGGGGCAGTTCGGCGTATGAATCCCGGCGGCAGGAAAAGAGCCAGGGCGTCAAAGAGGGGGGCTAGATAATATTCGGCGAGCCAGCGCGCTAAGGATAGCTGAGAGGCAGACAACACCGGTTCCGCTTGGATAGGCCCCGCAAGCGGACGCACCGCATCTACTGCGGCAAGCTCGGTCAGTTCAACGATGATGCCTTGGGCAATGCGGGCTCCGAAAGGTACCCAGACCCCCATACCGGGCACCGCATCCAATCCGGAAGGAATACAATAGGTAAAGAGTTGCCGTCGCCCCGCCGGCACATTGACACAGACCTCGGCAAAGGACACGCCCAACCCTCCTCAGTTTAAAACCAAACTTTGGGGGAATACTACCCCATCACCACGAAAAGTGGCAAGGCAACGTAACCCCATCCTTATCAGCCGAGTCTTGTCCTTATAAAACAAGAGGGCAGCTTGGGCTGCCCTCTTGTGCATTTCAGCGGAACTCTAAGCTACCGAGGTTTCCGGAACAATCTCAGTTACGCCGTCGACAGGGGCCTCCTCAGGCGCCGCCTCCTCGACAGACACCCCGGCAGCCTCAATCATGGCCAACTTTTCCTTGGAGAGCCTCTTCTCTTTGATACGAGCCGCCTTGCCGCTCAAGTTGCGCAGGTAAAACAAGCGGGCGCGACGCACCCGGCCGTGACGCACCACCTCGACCTTGGCAATCATCGGTGAGGCCAGCGGAAAAGTGCGCTCGACCCCCACTCCATATGCAACGCGGCGCACAGTGAAGTTGCCATCGGCATCCCCTGCCCTGACCTTGAGCACCACGCCCTGGAAGAGCTGAGTGCGCTCTTTGTCGCCCTCAATAATGCGGGAAGTCACTTTCACCGTGTCGCCGGGTGCCAAACGAGGGATGGCCGCCCTTTTAAGACTTAGGGTGCGAGGCTTGGCCCCTTTGTTCTCGGAAATTTTCGCTTTTTCGGCGGTCTTGGCCATATTAAATAATCCTAACTACTTAAATTCTCGTATAAGTAAAGCAGATACCATGCTTTTTGGCAAATTGGCAGGGAGGAAAGCTACAGGCTCACAAACAGGTTTATAATAGCTTGCCTANCGAGAAGCCTTAAGCTACCTCGCCGGATACGCCTGGATGATCTGCCCAGTGNTAGATTTCAGGATGACAACCACCCCATAGTAGTTATTGTAAGCCAAGCTGCTNTGGAGTCGGATGNTTACCGACTCGCCGGCACCGAGGCTGGCGATAGGGATTGTAGGCGTAATGCCCCTGACCATATTATGCTTGATTCCGTCCGCATCGACTACGCTCTCGTAGGCTACCGCATAGAGCGAGGCGTTCATCAGAGAGATAGCCGAGAGGTTGGTCAAAACGGCATCGACCGCAATCTCACTTTTTACGTTAGCAACGCTACCCCTCAGCGACATCAGGCTCGGCAGCGAGGATTGTTGAGCCAAGAGATTAGCAATCCGCTCCTTATACTGCGCGTAGGTGCTGTCACTGCCGCCGCTAATCTTGAAACTGCCATTGAATACACCCCAGGGAGTGCCGTTGAGACCATAATTCCCAAATACATTGTTGGCAAAAGTAGCGCCAATATTGTACTCCAGCACGATCAGTTGCGGGCCATACTCCTCGGCCAAGGTAGCAGCCGCTTGCTCCGCAAGCGGGCAGAACTCTCAGCCATCTTTGCCAAACAACTCCAACACCACCGGCGCGGCGATAGTCGCCGAGACGACCGCCGATTTCTCACCCTTGTTATCGGCGTAGTCTATGGCCTCAACATAGTAGTAATACGTAACCGATTGATCCAGCCCCGTATCACGATAATAGGTAACATCCGGTGAGGCTAGCCAGGCATAAGAACCGTTTGCCTGGGTACTTCGATACACGCTATAGCACTTCAAGATCTCCGTCTCACTGGGATTCCAGGCCAAGCTGATCTCGCTTAACCCAACGACCTGAGCGGAAAGCCCTGTAACTGGCCCAGGCGCAACAGGGTCCTCCGTTGGTACGATGTCCGCCGGGGGGTCACTCACCGGTATCGGGCTCGTCGGTAGGGCGGGAGCAGGCACCCCAGTATCAGTCAAGGGAATGTTTGACGGAGTCGGACTCGTCGGGAGAGGCATGAGCCCAGATATCGTCGGGGTATCGGAGGCAGATGCCGCCGCCGTAGGCACCTGCGGAGCATCAATCATGATACCAGCCGTACCAGTCGGTGGGGCTAGCACCGCATTCACTCGAGGAGTGGTTGTGGGAGTGGTCGCCGTACGAGGCATGGATATGGTCGGCATAGCGCCCGGCTGGCAACCAGCTAGAAGCAGGACAGTTACTAAGCCTGTCAGGATAAAATATCGAATGACCGGGCGTCTCAATTAAACCTCTGCCCCTCCTGCGCCGTTGTTGGTCACGTAATTATTATACAACACGGCGTCAAACTCCAAGGCTACACAATTTAGGATTATACAAAAAAGAGCCAAAACTGCCAAACTGCACCAATAGTCACCAGTGTTACCCAGTAGCAACAACACCTGATCTCTGTAACCGAGTGCTCCGTGGTTAGCTTATAGCATTGGCATAGAGCAAGCTCCTAGATTCTCCGAGCAAACCCTAGCTCACAACAAGCAGGGACTGCAGAATCTCCCCCGAGGTTGACGTTAGAAGGACAACCAGGTGCTTATTGGACGCGCCAACAACATCGGAGCTGAGCTTAAAAGTGGCCGTGGCTCGTCCTGCAAGCGTAAACGTCTCCACCGGCGTGATGTCCCTGACCAAATAATGATTATGGTTCGTGCCCAAGTCTTCGTAGACGACGGCATAAAGTCTGGCGTTAGGCAACGACGTGGTGGACAAGTTGGTAAGAGTGACGGAGGCCGTCATGCGGATATCGGTGGTCATGTTCGCCTCCATCATGATCGTNCTGGACGCACCCATGACCTTCTCAATCTCCGAGGTGTATTTTGACTGGGACTGGAGACCAATCAGTTTANTTCTGCCGTTTAGCACCACGCTCGGTGTTCCGGACAGATTGTAGGCTCCAAATCTGTTGCGGGTTTCCGTCGTGCCCTTGGAATCCGTAGTGTGATACTCCAATATGATGAGTTGCGAGCGAGTATGCTTGGCGGCAATTTTCTCAAGCGCATCCAGCGCATTCGGGCAATATTCTCAGCCGTCATAAGTGAAGACCTCTACTACCAATGGTCGCGCCACCGATGCCGGCAGTGTCCACGGCGGGCCCTCTGGCGGGTCAATGGGAACGATTATCGCTGGGGCTCGCGTCGTTGTAGACGGCAGGATCGTCGCTGGAAACTGCTCGCTGGTAGCTATGGGAAGATGAGTAGTGGCACTAGAAGATATCGGTGCGGTGGTGCCGGGGGATAATGGGAGGGTGGTGGCCTCAGTGGGCGGTTGCGGGCCGCTCGTCACAAGAGAACTTGGCGTCTCCACAGTAGTCACAGACTCCATGCTCTGAGTAGGCGTTTCCCAAGTCACGACACTTGTAGCCAGAGAAGTGGTTATCTCTGCCCCCTGGCAACCAGAAACCGCCAGCATGACGACGGCCAGCAATAAAAGTAAAAATCGGCTAAGCGCTCGTTTCACTGTTCCTCCCCACTCCTCCCAAGACTAACTCGCCCCGACACCAAGGGGGTCAGAACAATCATGGGGCATTTTTGTCATTATAAAACAGCCTAGCCAATCAGTCCAGTCTGGGGAGATATTAATCACCGATCTCCTGTCTAAAGCCAAACCAGGGCTACGGCGATAACTGCCCCCCCCCAGTCAGCATCTCGGCCTCAAGGATGCTTATCAAACGCCTGTCACTCGGCGAGAGCGGAGCCCCATTAAGAAGATCCGGGCGGCGCACGAGCGTACGCCTTATGGATTCCTGGTGCCGCCATTTCGCTATCTCTACATGGTGCCCGGAAAGCAACACTTCCGGCACCCTAAGCCCGCGGAATTCCGACGGACGAGTATAGTGCGGGTATTCCAGGAGCCCTGCCGTATGCGATTCCTCGCAGGTGGATTCGATCGAGCCCAATACGCCAGGGATGAGCCGCATCACACTGTCGGCCACCACCAGCGCAGGGAGTTCGCCCCCAGAGAGCACGTAGTCGCCAAGACTTATCTCCTCGGTCGCCAGATGTGTCCTAACCCGTTCGTCCACCCCCTCGTAATGACCGCAGATGAAAAGCAGACGATCGTAGCCCGCGAGGCGACAGGCCGCTGCCTGCGAAAATGGCCGACCCTGGGGGGTCATCAAGACCACAGCGTACCGTTCGGCCTCGTTATGCCCCACAAGAGCTGCCTCCACTGCCTCAAAGATAGGTTCCGGCTTGAGCACCATGCCCGCTCCACCGCCATATGGATAGTCATCGGTGATGTGGTGTTTATCATGGGTATAATCTCGAATATTGTGAACGTCAAAGCTCACTAGCCCCTTATCGCAAGCTCGCTGGAAGATGGCATTCGTCAGAGGCGAATCGAAGAAGCCGGGAAATAGGGTGAAAAACTCTATGTGCATGAGCCAATCCAACCGATATCTGCAGCCCTGCTCTCCTGTGCCTCATCGACTCCGAGCACCCTGCAGGCAGTAGGCCAAGGCCGCGCCTGTCGTACGCTACCCCCGCTTTCCGCCGCCCTGTCTTCTCGAAAGATTACAACAAAACCCTGCATGATTATACATTTTATCATCCCGGGTCTATTTTTGCCCTGGGTTAGCAGTCAACAGAGCCCAAGCAACTAGACCAAATGTTCCAATAACTTGCTCATTTCTACTTATTGTAATGTCATTTTGTAAAGCAAGCAGCACTTTTCCTGTCTATTAAAATTTTTCTTGTAAAACCTATTGACAATGCGGGGTCGTTGTAGGGTAGAATGGGAAATCGTGGGAGAAAGTGGGAAATCATTGAAGAGGCCAATGTTTTTTGGCGAATTTGAATATCGCCTAGATGAGAAGGGCCGCTTGCCTCTGCCGCCACGCTTCCGTCCAGATTTCCGCGAGGGACTGGTCGTAGCTCCTGGCATTGAGAAGTGCCTTACCATCTACACCAACTCCGAATGGAAAAAACTGGCCGACGGCATCACCAGCAGCGGTCTACCCGCCAGCAAGTTACGCACTATCAACCGCGCCCTCTTCGCCACCGCTTTCATGCTAGTGCCGGATGCCCAGGGACGCATTGGCTTGCCCGCAAGCCTCCGAAGCTACGCCGGCATCTGGGATGATGTGGTGGTTGCCGGAGCCAACAATTGCCTTGAGTTGTGGGACAAAAGTGCCTGGGAAACCGAAAAGCAAGCAAGCCAAGAACAGGCTTGGCAAATTATTGAAGGGCTTGAAAGGCGCTAGCATGACGCTCTTGACAGTTCATATCCCCGTCATGCTGAAAGAAGCGGTCGAGGGGCTCGCCGTGACCGCCGGGGGTCGCTACGTGGACTGCACGCTGGGAGCCGCAGGGCACGCCAGCATCATCATGGCCCACAGCCAGCCCGGGGGACAACTGCTAGGCATTGATGCCGACCCGGCTGCGCTCAGCGTAGCTCACGATAACCTTGCGGCTTTCGGGCACGCCGTGCTCATCGCCAACGACAATTTCGGCAACCTGGAAGCTATTTGCCACGCTCACGAATTCACTCCGGTAAACGGTATCCTATTCGACCTGGGGGTCTCTTCGCTCCAAATCGGCCCGAGCGGGCGCGGCTTTAGTTTCCAACATGATGCGCCCCTGGATATGCGCTTTAACCCCCGCCAGGAGCGCTCCGCAGCCGATATCGTCAACACCTGCCCCGAGAGCGAACTTGCTCGCCTAATTTATACATATGGCGAGGAAGAACGTAGCCGCCAGATTGCCCGCGCCATCGTGGGTGCCAGACCGCTGACCTCAACGATCGAGTTGGCCAGCGTGATTGAAAGGGTATCGCCGGGCTACCACCGCCTACATCCCGCGACCCGCACTTTCCAGGCTCTGCGCATCGCTACCAACGAAGAGTTGACCCGTCTGTCCTCCGCTCTGGAGCAGGCCGTAAGCCTGTTGGGGCACGGCGGGCGGCTTGTGGTCATCAGCTACCACTCATTGGAAGACCGCATCGTCAAGGGCTTCCTCCGACATGAATCAGCCAGATGTGTCTGCCCGCCAGGACTGCCGCAGTGCGTATGTCGGCACACCCCGCGCCTGCGGCTCATTTCGAAAAGCGCCCTGACTCCCAGCCAGGCGGAAACGAGCACCAACCCGCGCTCCCGGAGCGCCAAGATGCGCATCGCAGAACGGATTATTTCCCAGGAAGCGGGCAAGCGCCGCACGGCTTCCCGCTCAAACAAGATATTAAGAGCATCGAAAAACTAACAGATATTGTGATTATACAGCTTCAATACACAAAGGATTCGCGATCTTCATCAAAACCTGAAGTAGCGGTTTTATAATCCCAAGGATTATGTGGAGAGTAAATAATAATCAGGAGGAGTCATGGGTAAAAAGCAACTGTTAACCGCAATTGATGTGGGAACCACCAAGATTTGCACCATCATTGCCGAGCGGGGAGACAATGACAGTGCACGGGTGGTAGGGGTAGGTATCACCCCTTCCTACGGTATGCACAAAGGCCTGGTGGTCAACATCAACGACGCCAAGGAGTCCATCAGGGAATCGGTCCACAAAGCCGAGCAGGCCTGCAATATTAAGGTGGAGTCAGCCTACATCGGCGTGACAGGGCGGCACGTGAACTCCACCAATAACCGAGGCGTGGTAGCCATAACCCGCAATGACCGCTTGGTACGCCCGGATGATCTCCGGCGCGTGATGAGCACCGCCCAAGCTGTTAAGATGCCATCCGATCGAAAATTGCTACACGTAATTCCCCGCACCTATGCCGTGGACGGCCAGCCAGGGGTGAAAAACCCCGTCGGTATGCACGGCTTCCGTCTAGATGTGGAAACCCACATCATCACCGCCGCCTCCAACTCCATCCAAAACTTGGTAAAGTGTGTGCGCGGCGTAGGCATCGACATTGACGACATGGTGCTGGAACCCCTAGCCTCTTCTGAGGCCGTCCTCACCGAAGACGAGCGCCAGGTGGGAGTGGTCATCGCCGATATCGGCGGCGGCACTACTGACATCTGCGTTTTCAAGGAGGGCAGCATCTATCACACCGCCATCCTGCCCGTAGCCGGTTATCAGCTCACCCGCGACGTGGCCATAGGGCTGGGGTTGCCGTTTGAGGTAGCCGAGGAGATGAAGAAGCGCTACGGCACGGTCATGCCAGTCTACGAAAGCAACTTAAGCCAAGGCAGCCCCGTCTCCGAGGACGGACACGGCGTCTCTTACCAAGACCTTAGCGACATCCTGCGGGCTCGTGTTGAAGAGATACTACGCCTGGTCCTCCTTGAGCTTCCCGGCTCGGACTACGAGTCGGTCATTCCGGCAGGCCTAGTGCTCACCGGAGGATCCTCCAACATCTCGGGCATTGAGACCCTGGGTTGCGACATTCTAAAGCTCCCTGTGCGCGTGGGCTGTCCGTTACACATCACCGGCATCACCGATGCCCTGCGCGATCCAGCCTATGCCACCAGCGTGGGCTTGTTGCTCTGGGGGGCTCGCAACGGAGCGCGCCGCACCACGGAATGGACCAGCAGCGGCTTCTCCAGCCGCCTGAAGAACCTGGCTGGTCGACTGGCTGGCTTTTTTAGAGCCGGCTAATAAAAAATTTCAATACACACGTAGAGGAGATAAATAGAAAAATGGCTAAGACAAGCTTTGTCCCTAATCCGGCCAGAATTAAGGTCTTCGGTTGCGGCGGAGGCGGTAGCAACGCCATCACCCGCATGGTACGCGAAGAGATACAAGGGGTAGAATTTATCGCAGTTAATACCGATGCCCAAGCGCTCGCTATCACCGAGGCCCCGGTAAGGCTCCAGATCGGCGAGAAGATAACCCGCGGCCTAGGCGCCGGCGGCGATCATAACATGGGCCAGAAAGCCGCCGAGGAAAGCCGCGATGATATCAAAGAGCTTATGAGCGGAGCAGATATGGTATTCGTCACCGCCGGCATGGGCGGCGGAACCGGCACCGGCTCGGCACCAATTGTTGCCCAAATCGCCAAGGAGTCCGGAGCACTCACCATCGCCGTAGTCACCAAGCCTTTCACTTTTGAGGGCACCCACCGCACCAAGGTCGCCACAGAGGGCATCAACCGCCTTCTGGGCAAGGTGGATACCCTGATTATCATCCCAAACGATCGGTTGCTTGACCTCTGCGACAACAAGACCGGGGTGGACAACGCCTTTAAAATGGCCGACGATGTACTGCGCCACGGCGTACAGGCCATCTCCGAGGTCATCACCGTACCCGGCATGATCAATCTGGACTACGCCGACGTCAAGGCTGTTATGAAAGATGCCGGCCCGGCCTGGATGTCCATCGGACGCGGTACCGGCAAGAATCGCGCCACTGATGCTGCGCGTGCCGCCTTGGCCAGTCCTCTATTAGACGTAACCGTAGAGGGTGCCAAGGGTGTACTCTTTAATGTTGTCGGCGGTCCTGACCTCACCCTTTTTGAAGTCAACGAGGCTGCCGAAGTCATTAAGCAAGCGGTAGACCCAGACGCCAACATCATCTTCGGGGTGGCCTCCGAGAACTCCATGGGCTCTGATGTCCGCATCACCCTCATCGCCACCGGCTTCGTCACCAACACTGGGTTGGACACCAAGGAAGATGACGAGATAACCCGGCAACTCAAGACCATCAAGACCGAGGACGAGCTCGACCTGCCATCGTTCCTGCGCCGCGCCCGACCAATGTTCAGCCGTCAGGCTCTTCCGCCCAAGATGGACAGCAAGATTATGCGCCCCCCATCGCGGACCTTTAATCCATAGTCCCCGACTCCTCCATATATGAAAAACTCCTCGGCTGCGCCGAGGAGTTTTTCATATCCCTGGTTGTCATCTCGGGTCTTTGGGCAGCGCACACGAGGCGTGAGGTTGACACCAAAGAGCATCAGGTATATCATCTCACTATCGCGTACCGGACTCTGCTTTTGCCAATTAACGTTTGGCATTGGTGGTTATCGGCATGGTTGCTTATTCGCGAGTACCGCCCACCAAGCAAGAGCAGATGACGGTCGAAGTGCGCCGTGATAAAATACAAAGAACGTAGGAGGGAACACGAAAGCACAAAAAGCTGAGTTAATATCCAGGATACCCCAGATAAATAAAAGGAGAGATTAATGGCCGAAGAAAAGCAATCAACTAAAATGGCCGAGAAAGGGAAGCTTTCCCGGCGCGATTTCCTCAAGGATGCCGGCCTCATCGTAGGCGGCGCCACCATCGGCTCCATCGCCCTGGTTAACGCCTGCGGTACAACAACAACAGAGACCGTCGGCGTTACCAATACTGTCACTAACACCACCACCGTAGGCAACGTCACCAATACTGCCACTACCACTGTCACTGTCACCCCACCTGTCACCACCACCGATCCCCGCGCTGCTTTCAACGTCAACGGCAAAGAGTACAAGGTTGATATCCAACCATATTGGTCTCTGAGCCACGTGCTGCGCGAGTGCCTGGGCTTGACCGCCCTTAAAATCGGTTGCGACCGCGGTGAATGCGGCCACTGCACCGTACTGGTAAACGGCAAGGCTATCTACTCATGCCTAATGCTAGCCAACGATGCCATCGCTCCCGCCAAAATCGAAACGTCCGAGTCCCTATCCGCCGACAAAATCAACCTGGAGCCCATCGCCAAGGCCTATCTTGATAACATGGCCTATCAGTGCGGTTTTTGTACCTCAGGCTTCATGATGGCTACCAAAGCCCTGCTCGCCGACAACCCCAGCCCCACCATGCTTGAGGTACAGGAGGGACTATCCGGGCACATGTGCGTCTGCTCCGCCATCAAGAGGGTCTGCGAGACCGTCTATAAGTTAGGAGGAGGTTCATAATGACCGTTGCGGATTTTGAAAGAGACTTAAACGTCATCGGCAAGGCCAAGGTCATGGAAAAGTTTGGCCAGCGCATCATCACTGGCCACTGGGACTATGCCCAAGATCTTTTCCCCGGCCAGAAGCTTTTCACTGGCATCAAGACCTGCCCACATGCCCACGCCACCATCAAAAGCGTAGATACCTCGGAAGCTGCAAATATGCCGGGCGTCAAGGCAGTCTGCACCTATTTGGAGGTGCCCAGACCCGCCATGCCCATGCCGGCTAGCGGCCAGACCACCGCCGAAAT
>WRNP01000058.1 GCA_009776515.1 Dehalococcoidia bacterium
GGCCCGCCTGGGCATCCAGCTCAAGCCCAAGCTTTTTAGCTAGATCACGCGTCTTTTTGGTGGTCTCCGCCAGCCTCCAGTGTTCACCAATCTTGACCATACGGTATAGATCGGGTATGTGCTGAACTTCGCAGAAGAGGGCTTGCGGCTTCGTTTCGCAGGGTACGCCGCCACATGAGAGCCCAGGGGCTTAAGTCAGTTCACTTAAGACGAAGGCAACACTCACTGACAGACAGTGCTAAATCGCGAGGAGAGGGATTCCCCAACCTGGTTCACGGCTTATGGGTTACGACGCCCCTTCAAGCCATAGTAAGTGGTATGCCAGAAATCCCGGAACTATCAATTCCATGGGAAACAAGTGCTTAACAACCTGTCCGGAAAAGTGTTGACGACCCGTTTTGACACTCGAACCATAATTGCATAATTACCAAAAGATCATGCCGATGAAACCAATGCGTTAAAGACGTACGGCACCGCCACTTGCCTCTACATTTGACACCAAATACCCGGGGTGTTAGCATGAGCCCAAACTGAATAGCTCAGGGGAGCTTGCGTGAGCAGGCTGAGAGGAAGCCTAAATTGGCTTCGACCCTTAGAACCTGATTTGGATAATGCCAATGTAGGGATGTAGCCTCTGGTGGCTTTTAGAGGGATATGCCCACAGGCATATCCCTCTGTGCGTCTTGCCATAGGCAACCTGCTGAGCGTCATAAGTTGCTAATAGGTCAATGTTATGAAAAGTAAAACAGAAATTAAAAATCAGATCATGGATGCGGTGGATACCGTTAAAAGAACCAACCCCATGGCGGGGTCCATCACTAACGCCGTAACGGTCAATTTTGTAGCCAACGCACAACTGGCTATAGGCGGCTCGGCTGCCATGGTATATTTACCTGAAGAGAGCGAGCTTCTAGCAAAAATCGGCGGTGCTTTCTACATCAACATAGGTACTTTGCTTCCCCTTCATGGGCAGTCGCTTCCCATCGCAGCTAAAACTCTGCACACCTCCGGCAAGCCTTGGGTCTTGGATCCGGTCGCCGTCGGCATAGGCTCGCTCAGGAGTAGCATCCTTTTGCAACTGAAGTCCTTTATGCCGTCCATCATCAGAGGCAATGCGTCAGAAATCATTGCGCTGGCCGGCTTGTGGGGGCTTGAGGGCAATGGTCGCTCCAATGTCCGCGGCGTGGATTCGACCGACCCGGTCGGAGCAGCACGAGCGGCTGCGGTGGCGCTATCCAGATGGACCAGCGGGGCGGTTGCCGTATCCGGAGAAACCGACTTAGTCACTGACGGGCTTATTGTAGCGTTTTCTCACGGCGGATCACACTTCATGGGCAGGATCACTGGGGCAGGCTGTTCGCTGGGCGGGGTGAGCGCTGTATATCTCACGGCGGCAACCCCGTTTATTGCAGCACTCACCGCGACTGCCGTATACAATCTGGCCGGGCGCAGAGCCGAACAAAGGGCAGAGGGCCCGGGAAGCTTTCAGATACGATTTCTGGACGAACTATACAAAGCTACGGCGGCAGATATCGCCGACAATCCATTTGAAATAGAGGAGGCTTAACCAATGAACACTCTAATCGCGGTCGCCATTGCCCCAATAGGTATCGGCGATGAACTTTCAGATGAAGTGGCAGAGGTCATCCGGGTAATCCGAGAATCAGGCTTGCCCAACCGTACCTCCGCCATGTTTACCGAGATCGAAGGCGAATGGGACGAAGTGATGAAAGTAGTAAAAGAGGCAACCTTAGTGCTTGCCGGCAAGGGTCTTCGCACGGAGGTTGTGTTGAAGGCCGACATTCGCCCCGGATACACAAACATGCTGCATGGGAAGGTAGAGAAGATCAACAATCTTTTAGGGAACGAGTCTGAGCATGCGCCATAAACTCGACATCTCTGCCTACTTGGTGGTCGGACCGGAAAACACCAAAGGTAGGCCCGTAGTCAAAATTATCGAGGCTGCAGTGGAGGCAGGATATACTTGTCTCCAAATCCGCTCCAAAACGGCCTCGGCCCGTGAACTCATTGAGCTCACCCGCGAGGCAGCCGAGCTCGTCGCCAGAGCCGAACGGTCGGGTGACACTGCCCTCTTGGTGGACGACCGCCTTGACGTCATCTTGGCCGCGCGCGAACAGGGAATCAAGGTGGACGGCATACATATCGGGCAGTCGGACATACCAGTAAACGTCTGCCGCAAATATCTGGGTGAGGACTCCGTCATCGGGCTGTCGGCCAGGACCTTTGACCTATTTAACTATATAAAAACGGCGGATGTCAGTCAGATTGACTATTTCGGAGCAGGACCTCTGCACGAGACGCAAACAAAACTGGATTGCGGGCTTGGTCCGGATGGAAAAATACTCACCCGGAATTTTGACGATATCTCCCGTCTGGCCAAGACCAGCCCCCTTCCGATTGTCGTTGGCGGAGGTGTAAAACTGGCAGACATCCCTCAGCTGGCCAAAACCGGTGCGGGCGGATTCTTTGTGGTATCAGCCATATCCGAAGCCGACGACCCCAAGGCGGCGGCGGCAGAGTTGATTGAAGCCTGGAAGGCAAATATTTAGGGGGAACCATCTCTGGCCGACCTGAAAAGACTTGCGCTCCTCCTCAGGAAAATGATGTTTACCACGGCCATCGTGCCATTGCTTTACCTAATCCGCACCACACGATTTCCCGAATCATCGCAGGGGAACAAGAACGGAGCCGATATGATATACTGCCGACAAGTTGTTTAATTGCAGAGAGGGGGGACTTGCATCATGGACCCGTTCGTCGTTCCAGAAATCATCGTCACCCTGCCGACGGTAAATGTTACAATGCAACCAGGCGCCGTGACCACAACCCCGATGTACATTTGGTTTGTTATGCTTGCAGGGACTGTTGCGATAGCTCTCATAATAGCCCTCGTCATGGCCATCGTCATCGGCTTCCACGCCCACCGCCGAAGCAACTCCGGACTGGAGGCCGCACTGTGGGGCATAGTTGCTTTTTTCCTTTTCCCGATCGGTCCCGCATTATACCTGCTCTACTATATCCTATCCAAGCGCAAGGCAGACTCTCAGCCCTCAAGCCTATGATACGGTTTAAGCCTGTTGTAGCACCATAGCGGGGGCACGAGAATGTCGTGCCTCTGCATTGCAAGTTCAGCTGCTATGGTCGCCATATCCCAAAAACACCTCATATGAAAAAGACCGCTTTTATCTGGCTCGCCGCGTTTTCGGCGTTCCTGGTGGGAATCTTTTTGATCTGGGTGCTTTTTCAGCCTGGCGCCATGGGGATGCTTCGGGTAAACACCGCCGTCCGACTCGCCTGCTTAGCCATCGTCATCATAGCCGTTTTAGCAGTGCCCGTAGCTTGGCTGAGCACGTTGCTTCAGTCCCACGGCCGGGTGTACCTCGGCCGCGTTGCCATCGTCCTGGCTATTATCCTGGCCCTACCCGGCCTCCTGGGTATCCCCACAGTTTTCGCGGTGCTAAGCGGCCTTACCCAGCCCAATATTGGGGATACGCCCCCGCAGCTTTTTGTCACCGCCAGCACCGGCGCCCACGGCCTGCCAGACCTTGCCCTCGCTTTCAACACCACAAAGGTTGCTGCCTACACCCTCACTTGGGGCAAGACCGCAGGCCAGACTGAGGAAACGATTCTCACCGAAGCGGCGGCGGTCCGCACACATGCTTTTATTCTTACCGATCTTGAGCCCAATACCGATTACTATTACCGCCTCGGCGACGGCAGTCCCTGCACCTTTCGCACCGCTGGCGACCCTCTGCGCTTTGCCGTGGGCGCCGATGCCCATTACGGTGCAGCCACCCGCTCAGAGAGTGCTAGCACCGAGATGCTACTCCAGATCGCCGATCCCCAAAATGCCTTTTCCTATTTCTTCCTCGTCGGAGATACCACCCACTGGGGTTTTTCCAAAAGCCATTGGAGCGTGGCCCTCCGGGAGCTTGCTGGCACCACCGCCACCATTCCCTTGGGGCTTGCTCCCGGCAACCATGACACCATCTTTTCCGGGTATGACAATTACCTGCGCTACGCCCATCCTGACAGCCTACTTGGGGACAATAGCAAGCTCTGGACACGCATAGATGTGGGCCGCGTCCACTTCTTCGTCATCGACCTGGGATGGAGCGCCGAGGCTTTCACCGAGGAGCAAGCCGCCTGGCTGGAGAGCGAGCTCACAGCTGTTCCCGCAGAGGACTGGAAGATTATCTTAGGACATGGCTTCTCCTACGCCTCCGGCACTTATAACGCCGGCAGGTACCGCTACGACAACCCAGAAACCATCGCCTGCCTGGTGCCGCTTTTCGAAAGATGTGGGGTGAATCTGGTCTTCTCCGGCCACAACCACCAGATGGAGATTTTAGAGAAATCCGGAGTGACCTATGTCATCAGCTCCCCTTTCGGCGGGATACCGAGCAGCCCACGCACCTACCAGTCGCCCTATAGCCTGTGGTACGAGAGCGGCCAGTACGGCTTCGCCGATGTGACCATCACCGAAGACGAGGCCGAAATCGTCTTCCGTGCCCCGGGCGGTAGCGAGGTCTATCGACACTTCCTCGCCAAGAGTCAGCCCTAAGCCAGGCAAGCCCTCGTCCTTTTAAAATCTGCATCAAGGAAAATATTACGTAAAGGTGAGATATGGACTGGTTCTCATTTCTGGCTGCTGGCATCATGCCCTATGTCTCGGTGGTTATTTTCCTCGGCGGAACGCTCTATCGAATCGTCAGGCGGCGACACACTGAGCCTGCCAACCAGAGCAGTGCCGGGCACCTCCCACAAGCATCATCTGCTTCTGGGAAGCAGGTTTTTATCATCATCCTGCTAGTTGCCGTCTTGGGCCTCTTTTTGGGCCACACCCGTATCTTCGGCGACGCGGGCTTGGTGATCAACCTCTTCGGCGAAGACGGGCTTAACCGCATAGGCAATGTCTTGGGCACAGGGCTGGGAATCTTCTTGCTCCTTGCGCTAGGTTATTTGCTCATCCGCTGCCTGATATCCTCGCATAAAGACACCGTTTTTACTCTCTGGCCTCTGCTGCTTGTCCTGCTCGTTGTCCTGCTGGGCAACTACCTGCGCCTAAGCAAGCCATTTGGTCTTGAGGATTACCGCACATACATGGCAAGCCTGGTCGCTCTTCACCCAACCTTCCCCGAGACCATCGCAAACTCGCCCGCCCGGTGGGCTCTAAGCTGCCACGTGCTCTCATCAAGCCTGCTCTTTATCTATCTTCCCTTCTCTCCCCTCATCCCCACCCTCTGCCGCACCATAAATAAGCGCCTCGGGCGCACCGGATCGCCGTCCGATTCGTAGCTACACATTGACGGCGCTCTTAAGCTGCCCACACCCAGCCGCAATCTCCCGCCCATAGCTCCGGCGCAGTGTGACGTTAACCCCAAGCCTCCTAAGCTCCACTTCAAAGCCCAATATCCGCTCGCGGGAGGGAGCAAGATAGGAGGTACCGACGTCGCTGGCAGCAATGAGGTTGACGTGGGCATTAAGGCCACGTAAAAGATATGCCAATTCCCGCGCCTGAAGCAGGCTGTCGTTCACTCCGTCAAACAGGCAATATTCAAAGCTCACGCGCCGCCCGGAGAGCGCCACATACCGCCGCGCAGCCTCTAGAAGAATGGCTAATGGGTACTGCCGATTGAGGGGTACAAGCTTGCTACGGAGTACATCGTTCGAAGCATGCAGAGAGATCGCCAGTCCCAGCTGCAACTTCTCCCGCGCCAGCCTGTTGATGCCTGCTACCAGCCCAGCAGTGGAGATGGTTAGGTTGCGTGCCCCTAGGCCCAACCCCCAGGGGGCATTCAGAGCGACCAATGCCTGAAGCAGATTGTCATAGTTTGCCAGCGGCTCACCCATGCCCATGAAGACCAGGTTGGTAATGGCCCCACGCTCACCGAGGTAGCGCTTGAAATAGAGTACCTGATCCACAATCTCCGCCGGCAAAAGGTTGCGCTCAAACCCCTGTAGGCCAGTAGCGCAGAAAGGGCAACCGACAGGACAGCCCACTTGCACGGAGACACATACGGTATAGCTACCTTTGCGGGATGGCAGAAGCACCGTCTCAATGGTGCGCTCATCGTAAAGGCGGAGGAGGGCTTTCGCCGTACCATCACGCGCTTCCTGGCGCTTAGCCTCTGTCACACTGCTCAGGACAATTTCCCCGGCCAGTGACCCACGGAGCGCCTTGGGGAAATCCGTCATCTCCTCAAATGAGGCCGCGCCCCGCTTATATAGCCAATTTAAAAGTTGCCCCGCACGGTAGCGCGGTGCATCCAGCCCGGCAAAAAACGCCTCAAGGGATTCGGGGGCAAAGCCCGTAGCAAAGACCCGCGGTGAAAGCATGAATAACTCCTTAACGCGACCGCAATACGACTGCTACAGTCGCTTATCCCCAGCAAACGGCAAGGCAGACTATAAAATCGGCAGGTATTTGTCCAGCTCGTACTGCGTAACCTGCATGCGGAACTGATCCCATTCCTGTTTCTTGTTCTCAATAAAGGCATTAAAGATGTGCTCACCGAGAGCCCTCTTGACGATATCACTCTTCTCCGCCAGCTCCACTGCCTCCAAGAGGCTGGCCGGCAAGGTGCCAATGCCGCGCGCAGCACGCTCGGCAGTACCCATCTCGTATACGTTTCCCTCAATGGGATCGGGTGGCACCATCCCTTTTTCGATACCATCCAGCCCCGCAGTCAGCATCACGGCAAAACAGAGATAAGGATTGCAGGCCGGATCGGGCGAGCGGTACTCAACGCGGGTAGCTTTCTCATGCCCTGGCTTGTACTGCGGCACGCGCACCAAATCTGAGCGGTTGCGCTGAGCCCAAGAGATATAGACCGGAGCCTCATATCCCGGCACCAGCCGCTTGTAAGAATTGATCCATTGCGAGGTGATGGCGGTGATCTCCGCTGCGTGCGCCAGTAGCCCGGCCACATAGCTACGGGCCTCTTTGGAGAGGTGGTAGGGGTCCTTCGCATCAAAGAAAGCGTTGCGGGCTCCGCGGAAAAGCGACTGGTGTACATGCATGCCTGAGCCGTTGACCCCAAAGACAGGCTTGGGCATGAAAGTAGCGTACACACCGTGGGCATGGGCGACTTCCTTGACCACCAGCCGATAGGTCATGACCTGATCGGCCATGGTGAGCGCTTCGGTATAGCGCATATCGATCTCGTGCTGGCTCGGCGCCCCCTCATGATGAGAGTACTCCACCAGAATACCCATCTCCTCCAGGGTCAGGACGGTATCGCGCCTGAGATCTGAAGCCTCATCAAGCGGAGTGAGGTCAAAGTAGCCACCGGCGTCCAAAAACTCGGTACTATGCGGCTTGCCGTCGCCGTTCTTCTTGAAGTAGAAATATTCCAGCTCCGGCCCAACATAGAAAGTATAGCCCATGCCCGCGGCCCGCTTGAGGACTTTTTTCAGAGCAAAGCGCGGATCACCCTCAAATGGTTGCCCGCCGGGGAGCTGCACATCGCAGAACATGCGTGCCGTCGCATGGTGTTCGGTGGGTCGCCACGGAAGCAAGCGAAAGGTCTCGGGATCGGGCATAGCTACCATGTCCGATTCGTCAATGCGGGTAAAACCCTCAATAGACGAACCGTCAAAACCAATACCATCTTCCAGGGCGTTCTCAAGTTCACTAACGCTGATGGTAAAGCTCTTCAAAAAACCCAGCACATCAGTAAACCAGATGCGAATGAATCTTACGTCGCGATCTTTGCACTGCTTTATGACATGCGCCTTTAACTCGGCATTGGATTTGGTGGTCATGTTTCACCTTTCTGATAGTGCCTCACATTATACAATTCAAATGTCTCGGTCTCCAATCGTATCCTGCCCACTTCGCACTAAACCGAAAAACAAAAGCGCCCCCAAGTCCCATATAGCGATAGCCCTGGGACCGCATTTGGTCAATGGTTGGAAGCGCAGGGAGACACGGGACCTACGCTACGTAAGAGAGACAATCCGAGAATAGTTCACGCCCTTCTCGTTAAATACCTGCTCCACCTCGGAGCGCCGAGAGAGATATATCTCCAGCGCCAGGTCGCAACCCATGCGGAGAGCGGGTGGGGGAGCAACCAATTTGTTTTCGATCCCCGCCTCCTTGAGTACGCCTGCGCCTTTGATGGAAGTAGCAGCATCCGGAAAGAGGACGACTGCATCGCCATTAAAGCGGCCAGGCCTCACTGAGGCAAGGCTGGGAGGAGCGGGTGGAGCGGCTCGAAGAGTGGAGACCGCCCCGGCAACAGCCGCAACAGTTCTGTCAACCTCCTCCTCCGTTGTCCATTTGCCCAAGGTCAGACGAAGGCTACTCTGAGCCTGCTCAGCAGAAATCCCCATCGCCCGCAGGACATGCGAGGGATCGATGCTCTCTGAGTTACATGCCGAGCCAGTGGAGGCGCATATACCCGCCAGGTCTAGCTTTAACAGCATGGCTTCACCGCTCACTCCCGTCAGACTGATGTTGACGTTGCCCGGCAGACGCCGTACGGGGTCGCCGTTGTACTCCATGTCCGTGATTTTCTGTTGTAACCCAGAAAGCATGCGGTCGCGCAAGCTGGTAAGGCGCACCATCTCCGTGGGGAGTTCTACTTGCGCCAGTTCCGCCGCCTGCCCAAAGCCCGCGATACCCGGCACGTTCTCGGTGCTGGCCCGTCGGCCCCTCTCCTGGCTCCCGCCGTGGAGAAAAGGGGTAAGGCGCGTACCATGACGCACAAAGAGCGCCCCCACACCCTTGGGACCACAGAGCTTATGAGCTGATATAGACAGCAGATCCACTCCGAGGGCGCTTACGTCCACTGGAATGTGCCCCACTGCCTGCACGGCATCGGTGTGGCAATAAATGCCATGCCTCTTGGCCACATCAGCGATCACACTCACAGGCTGGATGGTACCGACTTCGTTGTTGGCCAACATAACGGACACTAAGATGGTTTCCGGACGTATGGCTTTTTCCACTTCCGCTGGATCCACTAAGCCGTTCCTGTCCACCGGCAAATAGGTCACCACAAATCCCTGGCTCTCCAAGAAACGGCAACACTCCAGCACGGCATGGTGCTCAATGGTACTCGTGATGAGATGGTTGCCCCGCGCCCGGTTGGCAAAGGCTACTCCCTCCAAAGCTGTATTGTCCGCCTCGGTGCCGCCGCTGGTAAAGACAATCTCTTCGGAACGCGCACCGATGAGTTCCGCTATCTTTTCCCGTGCGCGCTCAACGGCTACGCGGGGCTCCTGACCAGCAGAATGCACACTGGAGGGATTTCCAAACAGCTCGCCGAGAAAAGGCATCATCGCCTCCTGCACTTCGGGAGCTACTGGGGTAGTGGCGGCATAATCCAGATAGATTTTCTTAGGCATGTCTCACCTTTTATTTCATCCAGTCTGCCCCGACACTGCCACGGCTTCTTTTTTCTCCTGCCTCCTCACAAGGTCGGCAAGGGTAATACCATCCAACACTTGATATATGGCCTGTTGCACCTCCGCCCAAACATCGCGCGCCGCACACAACCCAGCGCGGCGGCAGACCCCAGGATCATGCACACAATTCGACGGGGCGATGACTCCCTCCATTGCCTCAATAATACCCGAGAGCTTAATCTCCTGTGGCGGGCGGGCTAGCCAGACACCACCCCCGACCCCTCTCGTGGTATGGACGAACCGGGCCGCAGACAAAGGAGCCATAAGACGCTCCAGATATGAGAGCGATATCTGCTGACTCTGCGCTACGTCTCTGAGCAACACTGGCCCCTCGCCGTAATGGCGAGCGAGCTCTACCAGCGCCCGGGTGCCATATCTACCTCTGGTCGATAGCTTCATGTTCAGACTTATTTGTTGACTAAAATGATTTACAATTATATCACCCCTGGTAGACCTTGTCAATTACGCGCATTGCATCAAAAATAATAGCACCGAAAAATGAATCGTTGCATCAAAAATAAACAGCACCCAAAATCTGCCCGATTAGGATAAGGAATCCCGGAGGGCAGACAGTGAAAAAAGCCACAATGGCAACAAGAAGAGAAATTATTGCCAGAAGTAGAATTAAGTATCGAAAATCAGCCAAAACAGGCAAAAGCGCCATCCTTGATAGTGTCTGTTTATCTACAGGCCTGAGTCGTAGCCGTGCAAAGCATCTATTACTGCAATATGGCAAAGTAGTA
>WRNP01000059.1 GCA_009776515.1 Dehalococcoidia bacterium
ACACAGATTCTTTGGTAGCTTTAATTATATTCCTTTCCGTGCGTAATTACACATGAATATGTGGAACTGTTGTAGGTTTTGACACCTTAACCATCAATGGGGAACACCTTATACCCTCATTCTGTGCAAAATCCCGCTCAGTCTTTCAAGCCTGCCAACGCTTCCTCCCTGGCAGGCTTGACCTCCATTTGGAGTTCTGTGGCCTCCTCTGGCATATCAAGGATAACCGTATCACCCTCTCTAAAACGACCTCGCAACAGATCCTCCGAAAGCCTATCCTCCACTAAATCTTGAATGGTGCGGCGCAAGGGGCGTGCCCCGAAGACCTCGTCATACCCCTTGACCCCTAGATAGTCCCGAGCCGCCTCAGTCACAGTGAGGACGATGCCTTTCTCGGCCATCTGTTTTATGGCTGAGACCAGCATGAGGTCCACAATCTGCCGAATCTCGGCCTGTTCCAACGGGTGGAAGACTACCACGCCATCAATGCGGTTTAGGAACTCGGGCCGAAAAGTCTTTTTGAGCTCGGTTAAAAGGTTCTCTTTCATACGATCGTAGTTCTTCTGCTGCACCTTAGTCTCATCGGAGTGAGAGATAAAGCCCAAGGTATTGCCCTTGCGGATAAGCTCTGCACCGATGTTTGAGGTCATGATGACAATGGAATTTCGAAAGTCCACTTTCCTGCCCTTGGCATCAGTCAGATGACCATCATCGAAGATTTGGAGCAGGATATTGAACACGTCTGGGTGCGCTTTCTCAATTTCATCCAGCAACACCAAGCAGTAGTTCTTTCGCCGGACGGTCTCAGTAAGCTGTCCCCCCTCATCGTACCCCACATATCCGGGAGGGGCACCTACCAAACGCGAGACGGCAAATTTCTCCATGAACTCGCTCATATCAATGCGGATGAGGGAGTTCTCGTTACCGAACATAAACTCGGAGAGAGCACGCGCGAGCTCGGTCTTGCCCACGCCTGTAGGACCTAGGAAGATGAATGTACCAATTGGCCTACGCGGATCCTTAAGCCCAGCACGGGCGCGCCTCACCGCCTTGGCAATGCTCGTAATGGCCTCTTCCTGGCCGATTATGCGCTTATGGAGCGCCTCTTCCATTTTCAATAATCGCTCGGTCTCCTCGGAGGCAATCTGCACTACAGGAATGCCCGTCCACATGGCGACCACTTCGGCGATATCCTCTTTCTTCACCTGCGGCTTGGTTTCACTCTGCTTAGCATGCCAATCGGCCTCCAGGTTTTGAATCTCCTCTTCCTCCTGGAGTTCCTGCTGACGCTTCTCAGCAGCTAAGTCGTACTGTTGATTGGCCAAAGCGGCCTCTTTCTCACGGCGTAGCCTGAGTTCGTTCTCCCTGTGCATACGGAGGTCAGCGGGCTTTGAGCGCTCACGGATCCTCACCCGCGATGAGGCTTCATCTATAAGATCAATGGCTTTGTCTGGCAAAAAACGGTCGGGTACATAGCGCGCGGCATAATCTACGGCAGCCTTGAGCGACTCGTCCAGGATAGCCAGCTGATGGTGCTCCTCGTAGCGCATTTTAATGCCGCGCAAGATCTCCAGTGCCTGCTCCATGGCAGGCTCTTCCACCAGCACGGGCTGGAAGCGCCTCTCCAAGGCGGGGTCGCGCTCGACATACTTGCGGTAGTCATCCAGGGTAGTAGCACCAATACACTGGAGTTCGCCACGGGCAAGGGCTGGCTTCAAGATATTGGCTGCGTCTACCGCCCCCTCAGCCGCCCCCGCACCTACCATGGTATGAAATTCATCAATGAAAAGTACACAGTTGCCCGCAGCCCTAAGTTCTTCCAGTACTTTCTTGAGGCGCTCCTCAAATTCGCCGCGGTACTTGGTGCCCGCCACCACAGCAGCCATATCAAGCGCCACCACGCGCTTGTTCTCAAGCGTCTCAAAAATGTCGCCCGAGACGATACGATGGGCAAGCCCCTCCACAATGGCGGTCTTACCCACGCCTGGCTCGCCGATGAGAGCCGGGTTGTTCTTGGTGCGGCGTGAGAGGATTTGGATGACGCGCTCTATTTCTTTGCTCCGCCCGATGACCGGATCGAGTTTGCCTGAGCGAGCATCGGCGGTAAGGTCGCGTGAAACCTGATCTAGGGTGGGGGTTTTGGAGGCAACCCTGGATGTACGGGTACGTACAGCGCTCTGAGATAGAAAGCGAGTGATCTCGGCACGCGCCCGTTCCAAATTGATGCTGAAACTATCTAATACCCCTGCAGCCACACCATCATTCTCTCGGAGAAGACCGAGCAACAGATGTTCTGTGCCGATATAGTTATGGCCCATTTGGCGGGCTTCATCAATCGCGAGCTCAATAACCCGCTTAGCACGAGTGGTAAGCCCAGTGCCGCTGGTCCCCGACTTTTCGCCTGGCCCGATAACATATTCCACAGACTGCTTCATTTTGGGCAGGCTTACATTCATAGCAACGAGGACGCGGGCGGCCACCCCTTCCTCCTCTTTCACTAAGCCTAAGAGGATGTGTTCGGTACCTATATAATTGTGGTTGAGGCGCTGAGCTTCTTCCTGGGCGAGGCTGAGAACCCGGCGCGCTCTCTCTGAGAACTTATCAAATCGGCTCGCCATCTTCTAACTCCTTGGGGATGCTGAATCCGCTTTTTGGGGATAGGCTGATTATACGTCATTATGCGCAAAGCGTCAAAGCGGAAAACCAAAACGAAGAGAGGGCCCAGCGGGAAAGCCCTGGGTATTGCGCCGTAGCACACATTTAAATGCTAGGGGTCCCGTGTGGCACTATGTCTGAGCGAATTCGCCTATAAGGTGCGGGCATTGACACTCTCTGTAGTCATCGCCAATCAGCCTAACAATTACCGTTGCCGGGTAATTTGGGTGCGCTTCCTGGTACACCCAGTGCTGTGATATAGATAGAAGCGTAACTTTAATAATTCCTTTACAATCCTTACGACAATGCGCTATCCTGGCCTTGAGTTTGAGGAGGAGATATGTTTCAGGCGCCACGCGGCACGCAGGACATTTTGCCAAGGGAGCAACCCTATTGGCACTACGTAGAGAGAGTGGCAGAAAAGATCACCAGGCTCTACGGCTACGAACGCATTGAAACCCCAGTCTTTGAAGAGTCCGGGCTTTTCATACGCTCGGTTGGAACAGGCACGGACATTGTGGAAAAGGAGATGTATACCTTTACCGACCTGGGCGGGGGTGAGATGACACTCCGGCCCGAGGGCACGGCATCCGTCTGCCGCGCCTACATTGAGCATGGCATGGCAAGCTTACCTCAACCCATCAAACTATACTACTTGGCGCCCATTTTCCGCTACGAGCGCCCTCAGGCAGGGCGGTTTCGCGAGCATCATCAATTCGGTTGCGAGGCTATCGGCGACGAGGGCGCTGTGGTAGACGCTGAGGTTATTGATATGGCCTGGCTTTTCTTTGAGACACTAGGCTTGAAAGGCCTCCGGCTCCAGATCAACAGCATTGGTTGTACCCAATGCCGTCCGGCGTACCTTACTGCACTCAAGACCTACTTCCAGGCCTTACCGCTCTGCCCCGATTGTCAGGTGCGACTTAAGAAAAACGCTTTGCGCCTACTGGACTGCAAGAACTCTTCCTGTATGGCCCAAATCCAGAATGCCCCCAGGAGCATTGACCATCTCTGCTCCGCATGCGCCGCCCACTTTACCAACTTGCAAGGCCATCTGGAGCAGCTCGGGCTGCCTTTCAACATTGATACCGGCCTGGTGCGAGGCCTAGACTACTACACCCGCACCGTATTTGAAATCCAACCCGAACTTGAGGGTGCCCAGAGCACACTTGGAGGCGGCGGACGCTACGATGGGCTTATTGAGGAGTTAGGAGGCAAGCCCACCCCCGGAGTGGGTTTTGCCACAGGCATTGAGCGCATCATCCTCAATCTTAAGCGCCAAAACGTGGCTATGCCAGCGCCACCCCGGCCTGGTGTTTTCATAGCCTGGGTGGGGGAGCGAGCACAAAACGAGTTCCTGCGCCTCGCCGCCATACTCCGACGCGCCGGTGTTGATGCCGCCGCCACCTACAGTTCACGCAGTTTGAAAGCACAGCTCCGCCTGGCTAATACCCTGGGCTGTTCTTACACCGTGATTATTGGAGAGGAAGAACTGACCCGAGGCACACTCTCCCTGCGCAACATGCAAGTAGCAAGCCAAGAGGAGATCACGCCCGACGCATTGATAGCAAGGCTAGGTCAAGTATAAATCCAAAACGGATAGGGTATGTCATCAGCCCCAGACGCAAACCAGGCTTATAGCTACGAGGGTAGCAACCCGCCTGCTAAGCCCCTCTGCCCGCGCAAGAAATCCGCCCCTGAAACAGCCTGTCGGCTTTCTAATTGGACTTTCAATATCTCCAATACTCCCGCACCGGTGATCACCCCAAAACCCTGTCCCAAAGCAACTGCCATACCTGGTGCCCCGTCAGCCCCCCCCACCACCACGCGCGCTTCCAAAACCTTCAGCAACCGGCCTTGAAAATATGTGTATGCCGTTGGCCAAGGCTGGAAAGCACGCACCCGACGCCCGATCTCAACCGCAGGTTGCGCCCAGTCTATCTCGCCCGCCTCTTTCGCCATCATTTTAAAATAGGTGGCCTGTGCATTGTCCTGTGGCCAGAGCGCAAGCTCGCCTTTAGACAAGCGCGGCAATGCATCAAGCAAAAGGCGGGCCGAGATGAGCGCGAGACGGGCCATGAGCGACCCCGTGGTATCATCCGCTCGCACACGCACTTGGGCACGCATAAGCACCGGCCCGGTATCCAGTCCCTCATCCATGAGCATAAGAGAGGTACCGCCCCACCCATCACCTGCCATGATGGTTGCCGCCACTGGCGCGGCGCCACGGTGGCGGGGGAGCAGAGAGGGATGGATATTAAGGCAGCCATATTTTGGTAATGCAAGCATCGCTTGGGGGAGAATTTGGCCGTAGGCACAGACGACGATGACGTCAGGACAAAAAGAATTGATCTCTTCTTGAATTTCTGCTTCTTTCAGGCTTTTAGGCTGCCTGACGATAAGGCCGAGGGCAAGGGCCACCTGCTTAACAGGCGATATGCCGATAGAGCGACCCCGCCCCGCCGGCTTGTCTTGTTTGGTGTAGACGGCAGCCACCTCATAGCCCTCCTCCACCAGATAACAGAGCGGCGGGACGGCGAATTCAGGACTGCCCATATATACCAAGCGCACCCGGCCATCATAGCATGAGGCGGAAGTATGGACAACACCCACTAAGACGGAGCCCCATACCCAAAAGGTGCCGCACTATTGCGCGCTGAGCATGTTTATGTTGACCGACATAACCACAAAGCGCGGCAGGGTGCGAAATTTCTCCCGGCATCAGTTCTTTTTTTGTAGCTGAGAGATTAACGGGGGGCAAAACTACTCGAAAAAGCGAGCTTTCAGGAGATCGTTTGGAGAACCCTCTGCCGCTCAATGCCCCAAGACCACGCTGTCAGCCTTGCTTGGCTAAGAACAACCCTGCTAGATTATTAACACGATCAAACAGGCCCTGCCCAGCGCGGCGCTGACTCTGGTAGCCGAAGCTCAAGTTAAAGACCTTAAGCTTATTGAGGGGGTTATTTTGCCTAAAAATTGGAGACCCTTGTACTTATGAATTCAGCTACGACAATTTGGCAGGCCGCCTTGGGTGAATTTGAGCTACAGGTCAGCCGCCCTAACTTCAGGACTTGGTTCAAAGACACCACCGCTCTAGCCTACGATGGCGAAACTTTTCTAGTTGGTGCGCCCAACGCCTTTGTCGCTGAGTACTTGGAAAAAACCCAATGCTCACTCATTGAGAAGACCCTCATCGGACTCATCCACCGCAGCGTGAACGTGCGCTTCAAAGTGGTCTGGGCAACGGATGGTGAGACCCCACGCCCCGGAAATGACACAGCTGCCCTCTACGGCTTCAACCCTCGTTACACTTTCGATAACTTCGTCGTCGGGGCAGGCAACCGCCTAGCGCATGCGGCCGCACTAGGGGTGGCCCGACATGTTGCCGAGGCCACCTATAACCCCCTCTTCCTCTACGCCGGCCCAGGCCTAGGCAAGACTCACCTACTGCACGCCATCGGCCAGGAAGCGGTGCGAAGAGGCCAGCGGCCGGTGTACGTTTCGGGTGAGCAATTCACCCGCGAGTTTGTGGAAGCCATCCGCGAGCGACGTGCCGATGACTTCCGCGCCCGCTACCGCGCCGCTGATCTCCTCATGGTGGACGATATCCACGCCATCGGAGGGAAAGAACAGACTCAAGAATGTTTCTTCAACACTTTCAACGAACTCCACAACGCCGGCCGCCAGATCATAATCACCTCCGACCGCTCGCCTCGGGAGATGCCCCTGCTAGAGGAGCGGCTGCGCAGCCGCTTTGCGTGGGGGCTGATGGCCGACATCCAACCCCCCGACTACGAAACCCGCCGGGCTATCCTATTAGCCCGGGCCGAAGATGCCAGCACTGAACTCACCCCAGACGTACTAGAGATGCTGGCTGGCGAGGCCAGACACAACATCCGTGAGTTGGAGGGTAGCCTAAATCGCATCATAGCCTACGCTAGTCTCTTGCGTGCCGAAGTCACCACCGAGCTTGCATGCCAGGCGATCAAAGACATCTCCCCTCATACCACACCGCTAACTCTGGGCGCTCCTGATCTAGCGCTCAAGCTAGTGGCACAGAGCTTTGCTCTCACTGTGGACGATATCCTGGGGAGGCAACGTAACAAGGAGATCGCTCAAGCAAGACAGGTGGCTATGTATCTTTTAAAGCAATATGGTAGTCAGTCTCTTGCCGAAATCGGCCATTTACTCGGAGGACGAGGCGCCTCCACCGTGAGTCATGCTTGCGAGAAAATATCCCGCGACATGGAGGCCTCGCCCGTCTTCCGCCGACAAGTGGAAGACATCCGCCAGAAGCTAGACAGCAAATAGCCTAGCAAACAAGCCACCATATACCGGCATAGCTACGATAGTTTTTGCATAACTCCCACCTGCTTTCGATATCTATTGACTGCGTCACGCCCAGAATCACTCCTTATTCCCCCTGCTTCGATAACTACTAAGCACCACTACGCATCCAGTAGAACAACTTATGCTATCATTACAATCACTAAATAACCCAAACCATAACTCATAAAAATATTACTAAATAACCATAATAGCGATTAGAAATGCTGGATAAGATTGAAATCACAGTGCGCTCAGGTGATGGCGGTGATGGTATGGTTGCTTTTCGCCGCGAGAAGTTTGTGCCACGCGGCGGCCCGAACGGCGGCGATGGGGGCAGAGGTGGAGATGTAGTTATCCAAACGGATTCTAACCTCTCGCACCTTTCTAATTTCCGCTATCAAAAGTGGTTCTCAGCTGAGAACGGCGGCAATGGGCGAAACAATAATAAAACGGGTAGGAGTGGGGCCAACCTTGTCATAGAGGTGCCCGTGGGCACTGTAGTATCTTATCAAAACCCATCTTTCGATGAGTTTTCGATAACTGATTTGGATAAGCCGGGGGCGTGCGTGGTGGTAGCCCATGGTGGTCGGGGTGGCCGGGGGAACGCACGCTTTGTATCCTCTACCAACCAAGCCCCGCGCCTCGCCCAGAAAGGCGAATTGGGTGAGGAGAAAGAGATTACGCTTGAACTCCGGCTCATTGCTGATGCCGGTATCATCGGGTATCCCAATGTGGGTAAGTCGTCCCTTCTGGCGGCGGCTTCGGCGGCGCGGCCTAAGATTGCCGATTACCCATTTACCACACTTGAACCAATGTTGGGGTTGGTGGAGGCGGAGCGAGCCAGTTTCGTCATAGCCGAAATACCCGGGCTTATCACTGGGGCGCACCAAGGTAAGGGACTGGGGCATGAGTTCCTGCGTCATGTCCTAAGGACGCGCGTGATGGTGCATCTTGTGGACGGGTCATCGGCGAGCCCTGTGGACGACATGATAGCGGTGAACAACGAGCTGTTCCTTTTCGATGCAGGTCTTGCGGCAAGGACGCAACTCGTAGCAGTGAATAAAATAGATCGTCCAGAGGTGAGGGAGCGGACTCTTGAGATTAGAGAGCTTTTTCGAGTTGCTGGCGTGGAAGTGAGCTTTGTTTCAGCGGCAACTGGTGAGGGGGTGCAAGGGCTTATGTCCAAGGTCGCTGCGGCACTTGAGCAGGCACCAATGCCATCTGCTGTAACCGATAGTGCTGCACTGCCCATCATCCGCCCACAAGCGCACTCACGCGAGGTTGAGGCAAGCCGGGATGGTGGTGTGTACCGCGTCACAGAGCACGATCTGGAGCGGTTGGTGGCTGGGAGTGATACCACCAACCCTGAAGTGCGCCGCCAAATAGGCTCAATCTTGACTAGAGGGCGGATACGTGCCAGACTGGTGAAGCTGGGCATTAGTCCCGGCGACAAGGTGCGCGTGGGTGCTTTTGAATGGACATGGTAAAGGCAGTCTGAGCTTTTATGAATGTCTGTGTTCTGGGCGGCACTTTCGACCCCATCCATCGTGGGCACTTGGTGGTGGCGGAGGTTGTGCGCTCGCGCCTTAGTCCCGCTGAGGTGACATTGGTTCCGGCTGGATGCCCATGGCTTAAAAGCGAACATGACATCGCATCAACCGCAGATCGATTGGCCATGGTACGCCTTGCTACTGTTGAGATGGGGCTGAGAGTGTCCACTATCGAAATTGAGCGCCCTGGACCGAGCTACACGGTGGATACCCTGCGTGCGCTAAAGAATTCCTTGCCGTCGGGAGATGAGCTTTATTTCATCCTTGGCTGGGACAACCTGTTGGATCTTGAGCATTGGCGTACACCTGAGGAGATCATAAACCTCGCCAGGCTTGTAGCCGTGCCGCGGGTTGGTAGCCGTGTGCCGGACTTGGACATGCTGGATAAGTGCTTGCCCGGGCTTTCTCGGCGCGTGGTGTTGTTGGATAAGCCTGAGATAGATATCTCGGCCACAGTCATTCGCGAGCGGGTTGGGTTGAAGTTACCTATAGATCACCTCGTACCGGAAGCGGTGGCACGCTATATCCATGAGCACAACCTCTATCAGAAGGGCGCGTGAAAAGATTTCCTGTTCGGGTGCCAGAGCTTGACCTGCATGCGCTCACAGCGGATGAGGCCATCTCTCAACTCGCTACGTTTTTGCACAACGCCTACAGTGCAGGCGCACCCCAAGCACTCGTTGTCCACGGCAAAGGTACGGGCGTCCTTCGAACGGAGGTGCGTCGCTACTTAGCGCAACACCCGTTAGTGTTTCATTATGGAGAGGCAGATCGTTTCCATGGTGGCACTGGGGCCACGCAGGTGATTTTCAAGTATTAACCCGCAAGACAAGCCTTGTGTATTTGTTTTATAGAGCAAAGCCTATAATGGGTCTATGGAAAACGAATTAAGCTTTGGTGCCATGAAGTTAACAACTTAAAACACATAAGACTTATCTTGCGGGTTAATACTAAAAGGGGCGAAGCGGTAAAATACTGCCTAGCCCCTCTTGTGTTATGTGTTGGCTCAAGCGTAGGGAAAGTTACTGTTTGCTCAAATAAGCTTCTTTTACACAGATTACTAAACCGATTATTGACATGATTGCGCAACAGACAAAGAATGGAGTGATTCCAAAAAAGTTCACATTCAGTCTTAGATAGTACAGAATATTGTTCTCATTATTTAGTGTGCCAAGACTGCCAATAGCGGAAATGACAATAAATAGAGAGCTAACTATCCCGAAAAATCCGCCAATTAACATGGAAATTCCAAAAGCCATTCTCTTCATGTTTTTGAGCCTCCAAAATAATCAGGGTTCTTTGATGAATCTGACGAAACCGAATCCGTCGCCAATTATTAACCACTGGTGGAGTCCGTGCTCCCATAGTAGAAAGTTCAAACTCCGCATTGCTTCCTTCAATTTCCGCTAATAGTATATCATCAATCACTATAGGTTTGTCTCCACCATTGAGAACCAGTAGCATTTTGTCATCGAAAAGGTAAATAGCCCTCAAG
>WRNP01000060.1 GCA_009776515.1 Dehalococcoidia bacterium
GAATCTTGGCGGGGGCAACTGGACGCTCATTAAGCTAAACCCTTCCTACGAGGAGTTATTGCAAAACCTAGGGATTTCGCCAAAGCAAGAAGAACCGCCAAAGCAAAAAAGAGGAAGGCCCCGCAAAAAGAGTGTATAGTCTAACTGATTGGGAAAGTTGTATTTAAAGAAATCATATTTAAAAGCAATTCAGCAAAAGCAATTTTAATTATGCTCAAAGATCATCAAAGACAGATATTTACTTTTCGAGAGGCATAATGGGCAATGCCAAGCGGTATATACGGGAATAAGCGGCAAATTGCTTCGTTGAGTTTACCAAACCATAATTGTGAAAGAGGTTAGCATAGGTTGGCCCCCTTGATAGCTATTCTATCAGTTGTACGTTGTACGATGTGGCAATCCACCGTCAAATCTAATGTGTCGTATTCATTCGATCATCAAGGCCAGGATATTTACTTTTCGAGAGGCATATTGGATGTCCTGGAGTATTTTATCATGCATCATGCCTGCAAAGCTAAGAGGGCAGAGGGTTTTCGGAGGGTGCCATTATGCAAATGAGCATGTTGATAATTATGCCCTACAGTTGCCCCGGCATTCTAACAAGCGTAGCAAGGAAAGCTATTGCGGCTACGGACAAAGACTTGTTTAACTCAAGCCATGCTGGCTGATGATGGTCAGCCTGCCAGTCCACGGTGGCCTGCCTAGATGGGAGTGCCTCCGCAACAATCTGCCCACGCTAAACAGCGAAAGGCCAAAAAGCGCCAATTCATCCACCAATTCGGAGAGAAGAGGGAGGGCACTGCTTATGCCGGCCTCTCTGGCCGGAGCTCTTATATTTGCCTCTGAAATTGCCTTACTTGTTCTATCCGATAAACAGCAGTGGCTATGGCTGTGCAATGATTTCCGCCAATTTGATGCGCAGTTCGCGATAGGCTGCAATGGCGCGATGCCCTTCATCGGTTAGTTGTGTACCGCTTCCGCCTAATCCGCCAATGCTTTTTTTCACCAGAGGAGACGGCGCCAGGCGGTTCATGGCCTCAACCCACAGCCAGGCATTGCTGTATGCTAATCCCATAGATCTGGCGGCTGCGGCAATTGAGCCGCATAGGCCGATATTCTCAAGGAGTATCGCCCGCCCGCCGCCAATGTACAGTTCTCCGTCTTTTTCAATCCAAACATCGGCTTTAACAACATATCCTGGCTGCAGGTGTCGCCCAAAACGCGACGGTTTGCTGAGGCTTTTGCTTATCTTCCTGGTGTTATCCATAGAACTGTTCCTGTCTCCAATCAGGCTATACTCATTAAATACCAATCGGCGCTTCACTCCGGGATGACAATCAAATGTTCCGGAGGCAAGTGAAGCTGACATGGCTCCTTTTCCGCCAACAATTGTTCATCTGCTTTTGGTAATAACGAATTAAGTAGGTGCCTCTCCCGCCAGTCGCCGTCAACCAGTAAACGGTAGGTGACGCTGGCGATACCCTCAACCGCCTGTAGCACACGGGCACCAATCATATTGGTCGCCCGGGCTGGGGGATTGATCTGTATATACTCGGGGCGGATACCTAGCACCACCTGGCGTCCGATCGAGAGGCCTGAGGCGGGCAAATGGGCTTTCAGCTGCATATTCCACGCCGGAATATTCACCCACCCAAAAGGGGGTTCAAGACGGCTGATCTCGCCGTCCATGAAGTTGTGTACTCCGGTAAGCCGCGCCACCGTACGGTTAACCGGAGTTGAGAATACCCGTTGGCGTGTATCGCATTGGGCAATGCTACCGCCGTGGTAGACTGCGACTCGTCCTCCCAGTTTATAGCCCTCCGCCAGATCATGTGTTACCAACAACATACTGCCCTGATATCCTTGCTGCAGGGCTAGGAGTTCCAGCTCCAAGCGTTCTTTAAGCTGAGGATCAAGGGCTGAAAACGGCTCGTCCAGCAAAAGCATGGCTGGGTCGGGAGCCAGAGCTCGGGCAATAGCCGCCCTTTGCTGCTGCCCGGCTGATAGTTGCCTTGGGTAGCGCTCGGACAGCGGGCTGATATTCATTATGTTTAATAAGTGGGATATCTTGGCGCGTATCTCGGACTTGGGGAGACAGCGGATGCTGTAGGCAATATTTTCAGCGACGGTCATGAGCGGGAAAAGGGCATAATTCTGAAAGACAAAGCCCACCCGGCGTTTCTGCGGCGGCAAATTAACGCGTGCGGTGGAATCAAAGAGCACCTGGCCGTCAAGCTCAATATAGCCTTCGTCAGGTTTGGTCAAGCCGGCAATGCATTGCAGGGTCATCGTCTTCCCGGAGCCGGAAGGCCCCAAGATGGCCATCAGCTCGCGTTCTAGCGACAACTCGACATTGAGCTCAAACCCCGGCAGGGACCGCTTGATCCTGGCTCTAAGCATGCCGCCTCCGTTTTCTAGTTCCCCAGCATCCCTTTGCGCTTGCTACGGCGTTTCCAGAAACCGATGAATATTAAAGAAGTCAAAGAAAACGCCAGCACCACCATGGTCAGCACCCCTGCTCGATGATTATCGCCGCTCTGGATGGCGAAATAGATAGCCACGGGAATGGTGGTGGTCCGACCCGGAATATTTCCGGCCAGCATGAGAGTGGCCCCGAATTCTCCCAGGGTGCGCGCCAGGGCCAGCACCGTGCCGGCTACCACCCCAGGCCAGGCCATAGGCAACGTCACCGTCCAGAAAACGCGCCATTCACTGGCCCCCAGGGTGCGCGCCGCATCCTGCAGATTGGGCTCCACCTGCTCAAAGGCTCCTCGTGCCGTCATATACATCAAGGGAAAAGACATGATCACGGCTGCCACCACCGTGCCCCACCAGCTGAAGACCATCTTGAAGCCGAAATTGGCCAAAAACTGACCGGCCGGACCGTGCACACCAAAAAACATGAGGAGGGCATAACCTACCACAGTGGGCGGAAGAACCATGGGCAGGATAAAGAGCCCATCTAAGATGTCTTTCAGTCTACCGGAATAACGCACCAACCAACGGGCGGCTAAGATGCCGAGAATAAAGGTGATGGAGGTCGCTGTGAGCACAGTGCGTAGGGATACCCAAATCGGAGGCAAGTAATCCGACATCACTTAAGTCCCCGAAGGCAAGGATGAGCAAAATAGTCTGTCCCTGGCGCTGGCAATCGACTTGGCCAAAGCGGCATTCCAACGCCCCAAGTGCTACCCCTCTTGCCCGTATAGCGGCGGATAATTTCCATAATAGCTTAAAGCCTATTCCTTATAGTGGCTGTTTTTGATAATGATGAAACCGCAGAAACCAAGGATTGCCAAACCCAGGAACAACAATAACCAGAGGCCGGTGTTTGAGGCGGGAGCAGGGGTGTTCGGCAGGTTGAGGTTAACGCTGTCCGTATCTCCTGCGGATGCGGTATCTGTATCACCTAGCTGGGAGGTGCCCGCACTCTTTGGCGGTGTGGTGCTCGTGTTGCCCGGGGAGGTGGTCGTATCATCTGTTGGCGCGGTGCCCGCATCCTCAGACGGGGTGGCACTATTGCCTATCGAATTACCCCATTGGGTGGTGTCCGTGCTGTTGGGTGAGGTGCCCGCCGGATTATTTGGCAAAGAGGTGAGGCCGCTGGAGCGGGAGATGGTGAATTCCAGGGAGTCCAAGAATTCGCTATGGGTGGTGTCTTGGTCAATCACCTGCACCAGCTTAATCTCGGACAAGGTGACGGACTCCGTACCGCTACCGGCATAGCTGAAGACCAGAAAGCCCGTATCCAGCTTGCCGCCGGAGGGGGCGTACCGGTTGTCCGTGTTATAAAAACCGAGGCGGGTTTCCTTGCCTTTGGTTACGACCGGGGTGGTGGCGGCGGATGAAACGGCCGCCGATTTTTCATAAGCGACAAAAACGAGTCCGTTGGAATATTCGAAAGCGAATTCGGCACCGGCAATGGCATGAGACAGATCAAGAACCAGCGGCACCCGTACTTGGTGTTCGTCGGTGCCCATATTTAAAGGAACGGGAGCGGCGCTCACAGCTTGAGATGAGGCCAAAAACAACAAAAGGGAACAAAGAAAAGGTTTTAAAAAACGCGTAAGTCTCATAGCACTCCTCCGGTTTTGATTAGCTCATCCCCCCGCCCGGCCGGGCGGGGGGATGAGCTGTGAAAAGGAAGGTAAAGTCTAAGTTAAGAGGGTTTACCAGACGATATTGTTGAGGATGAGGATGAGGTCAGCAATATCAACTATGTCGTCGCCATTGACATCGGCAACCATAGCGGTATCCCAGTTGGCATCGCCATTCTCAGATCCATAGTAAAACAGAGCGGTGGTGATGTCGAGCTGAGAGACCTTGCCGTCATGGTTAACGTCATACACAGAGAAATACTGGTTAATCTGGGTGTTCACCGTATCCACTACAATGACACTGTCAATTTCGACAGCTACGTTGCTGTCATAACCGGTGAGCTCGGCTCCGATAAGTTTAACCGTGGTGGTGCCGAGTTTATTGATGTCGGTGGAGTAGGTCATTGCGAAGATATCCAGATCACCGTTAGCCCCGTCAATGTTAATCAGGGTAACACGACCGGTGAAAGTGCCGTCACCGTTGTCGGTCCAGACCACATTGCCGAGAACCTCAAAGTCATTAAGACCGGTGAAAGACTTACCGGTGAGATACTCTCCGTCAACTTCAAACCACAGGGTGACGGTAGCGAGGTCTTTAGCATTGGTCACCGAGACAGTATAGGAAGCATCAAGGCCGGCTAAGGTAGCGGTATCGCCATTGAGAGTGATGCCGACTACATTCTCGTCCTGCGGTAATGCCATGATTAGGAGAGGATAGTCGCCCTGCTCATAGTAGAAAGCATTGCCGAGAACTGTGGCGAAGGACGGGGCTTTCATGGCAGCGTCGTTCAGGGCGGTTGCGCCTAGGTAGCCATCGGAGTTGACTGCACCAGCGGCAGAGGTGTCGAGGTAGTAGTTATTGGAACTGGAAATGGTGCCACCATTGACTAAGCCGATGAAACCGCCGGCGTTAGTGCCTGTAATTGTTCCGGTGTTATAGGTGTTCTCAATGACTGCACCGGTAGCATTGTCAACACGGCCGACGATACCGCCTGCTGCTACATTGGAAGTAACATCGCTGCGATTGTAGCTGTTGGTGATGCTTAGGAGATTGCCCTGTTGCACATAGCCAGCAATGCCGCCGGCTGTATTGAGATTGCCATTGATTGTGCCATAGTTGGCGCAGCTGTCGATGGTAACAGAGGCATTCGCTACCAGACTTGAAGCCCCCAGTATGCCGCCTGAAGATAAAGCAACAATGCTGTTAGTGCCGGCAACAATAATATCGCCGTAGTTTATGCAGTTCTCAATCACGATGTTGGCAGATTTGATCCCAGTGCCAGAACCTCCCATGCCGCCCACAATGCCTCCACCCTGAGCGAACACTGTTAAATCTGCGTAGTTGACACAATCTATCACGGTGACCGTGGTATCATATGTGTTGTACCCAATTATACCAACGATACCGCCGACAGGAGCAGCGCCGTAATATTCGGTCACAGTGTCATCTAGCGTCCCATTAAACACGCAGCCGATGACTGCGGTGTCTCCGATAGCTTCTGACACGATACCGCCCACGTGAAAGATGCCAACAGCCTTGAATACCAAACCCACATCGCTGTAAAGGTTAATGAGAGTGCTGTTGATGGCTGTATTTACAACGCCAGATATAAATATTGTGTCAGCCATGGAGGTTGTAAGGGTTCCAGAAGTGGATAGATTCTTGATGGTGGCATTGATAATCATACCAAAGAGGGACTCGTTTGCTAAGCCACTTACGGCATAGCCATGACCGTCAAAAGTTCCCATAAAGGGATTATGGGCCCAGTGGTCTAGATTGGTTGATCCTGTATATTGCCCCCACCCTATGGTTTCCCAGATTTCTCCGAAAGTGACGATGCCTTCAGGGTAATCGCTGTTTATGGTTGCAAGGTCAATATTGTTAGTTAGGTTGATGGTTTTCCCTGCAAAAGTAACATTATAAGCGTGTCCCGAGAAAGGCGGATCATCGGTTACTGTGTTGACCAGGAAGGACAACCCATACAGTTCAGCTGGGGTAGAGATATAAAACTCATTGGCATTAGGGTCAGCCAAGTACCAGCCAATATCCGCACCTGGCCAATCCGCTATCTCGGCCAAAAGGCTTGGCGGATCTGCGGCATATATCCCAGTTGGCGCGAACAAATTAACCGATATTACCGGAGTAATGACGAAAGTAAGAGCCATAAAGAGGCTCAGAAAAACCTTGTTGTTAAATAAGCGTTTCATCTACATCTCCTCTTTTATTGGTAGCTCATGCTGCCTAAATTGTAGCGTACCCTAGCGGACCAAGAATTCTATTGGCAGATGTCTGCAGATAGGTCCAAAACGTGTTCGCTGCAGATGCGACGCCATGAGCCGTAGCGTAGCTCAGCACAGCTGCTTGGTAAGTAATGGTCACAGATCCTGATGGCGCATTAGCCACGAGCGTGATATTAGGGTGGATAGCAGTGTTAATTCCAACAAAGTCGGAATTGTAAACTACGGCGATTGCGGGAGTAGCTGGGGAGACACTTTGGCTATCTAACAGAAAGCCGTTAAGTGCAACCTGCACGTCAGAACCTATGGTATTATCAGATTGGGCTTTGCTGTACACAGTAGCCCAAGGAGTACCTCCTGGTACTGCATTAAAAGCATCTTCTGCATATTCGCCTGCCGGGGCGTCATCTGGTTCGGCAACCCAAATATGGCCGCTCCCAATTTTGGTATATGCATCCCCAAATCCGGTAATGCCAAGACTGCTTGCCGCTGAATTCTGAATCAATACGAGGGTATTGCCTATGAAGTTTGTAGGTCCTGACAGCAGTGTCACGCTGTTGGGGTTATGGTGGTTGTGATTGCCAGGATTGTTGACCACATCCATAGCATCAGTACTGGCAGTCAACAAAATGTCGGCTGGTAATGGAGGGGTGACATAAGAAGGATTAGTTGGGTTAGCGACACTATCGTCTGGGGCTACACCTAATATCTCTCTGGCGAGAGCATAGGACCCGCCGTATGCAACCCATACAATAGTATTGCCTGAGTAAAGGGAGTTGCTCTGATATTCTGCGATCACTTCCGGCAACCCATTGATTAAGCTTGCCGCTGCAGCTATTCGTATATTAGCCATGAGTTTTTATTTCTCCTTGTTAATTTCTTCCATCCAGTGTTTAAGCAAGGTTCCATGTGCATCTTTTCTGTTCTCTGTCTACACCTCCTGTATTTATAGCGTTTAGGTCATATTTGAACCGGGATTCCTCTTTCGAAAGAGGAATCCCGGAGTGTTACTGTCTACTGAGCCGCCATAGTGAAGCCATATTTTTCAAAGATGAGCTTGGCTGGTTCCGAGAACAGGAAATCAAGGTATGCCTGAGCGGCATCAACGACCTTGCAATCTTTGAGGATAGCCACGGGATAGACGATGGTGGCGTTGATCTCATCGGGACCAACGGCTATGACGGTGACGTTGCTGTTGGAGAGGGCATCGGTGCGGTAGACGATACCGACAACGCCGTCGTCTGGGCCGGTTGCGGCTACCCAATTCAAAACACTGGTGACGTTCTCGCCGAGATTGAATTTCGACGAAATGGCATCATAGATGCCGAGCAGATTGAAAGCCTCAACGGCATAGGCACCGGCCGGCACAAACCCCGGGTCGCCGATGCAGATCATCTTGACATCATCACGGGTGAGGTCATCAAAGCCGGTGATGTTGAGGGTGCTTCCCTTGGGGACGACGAGAACGATGTCGTTATTTAAGAGGTCTTTGCGGGTATCATCCAGCAAGAGGCTTTTGTCCTGCAGGTTGTTCATCTGGGCGGCTGCCGCCGATAGGAACACGTCGCAGTCGGCTCCTTGTTCAATTTGTGTCTGCAGGGTGCCGGAAGCGCCGTAGTTGGGGGTGAAAGAAACCCAGGGATTGAGGGATTTGTAGACGGCATTGATTTCGGTAAGGGCATTTTGCAGACTGGAAGCTGCCGAGACGTTCAGGTTTACGGGAGTGGTATCCTGCGTAGGGGTGGCGGTGGTGGTAACGATGACCGTCTGGGTGGCCTCGCTGGTAGTAGTGGCGGTAACCGTTTGGGTGGAGGTATCGGTAGCGGTGGCGGTAACCGTCTGGGTGGCCGTGTTGGTAGAGACAACGGTTGCGGTGGACCCGCAACCCCCCACCATGGCTAAGACCATGAGCAGGGCGGCGAGGATAGGGATAGACTTTTTGAATAGTGACATGACAATTCTCCTTCTTAAGCGGTTATGTCGGAAAACCTTGTTCCCGTAGCGTAATCAGGCATATTTTAGGGCCATTTTTGATCATTTTGACCTTTTTCCAACATACCAAAATGTGTATTTTGCACGATACCGTAATATCGCATCAGATATATCACATGGTGTTCAATCTCCTTTTTATGACGCATGGTTGATATCACGAGACTTTTATGTTACAGTCGGACGGTTATATTTCTATACACGTAACATGATAGAAAAACAAACGATAATGAGTATAGTCTTTACCAAAACCAATGTCAATAGGGTATTCTGGGCACACAATGGTGATGTCAATAAAAAATAGGTGAGGAAAAGTGTCATGAAACAGTTAAAAACCCAAGACGCGGTAGGGCAGGTTCTCTGCCACGATATCACCCAAATTATTCGGGGTGTCACCAAGGATGCGGTATTCCGCAAGGGGCACGTTATCACCCCAGAGGACATCCCGGTCTTGCTGAGTGTTGGCAAGGACTATGTCTACATTTGGGAAAATGATGACCGAGTGCTGCACGAAAACGAGGCGGCGGAGATACTGCTCGGAATTTGCCAGGGCGAGAACATGAGCGCCACTCTACCCAAGGAGGGCAAGATTGAGCTTATTGCCGATGTTGATGGGCTTTTGTTAGTGGATGTAGAGCGGCTGAGGAAAGTAAATTCCCTGGGTGAGATGATGATTGCCACCCGGTTCTCCGGCTTTCCGGTTCGCAAAGGAGACCGTTTGGGTGGTATGCGGGTCATCCCTCTCGCCATTGAAAAAGTGAAAATGCAGCGTGCGGTTGCGGTGGCGGGAGAAGGCCCGCTACTCCGATTGGCGCCCATCCGTGGTAAGAAATATGGTCTGATTGTCACCGGCAACGAAGTGTTTCATGGCCGAATACAGGATACTTTCACCCCGGTCATTCAGGAAAAACTGGGGGAGTACGGAGGCGAAATGATGGGTCGAGCAGTACTCGGTGACGATCACCGTGCCATAACCGAAACTGCTTGGGATATGTTCTCCGTTGGGGCGGAGATAGTGCTCTGCACCGGGGGCATGAGCGTTGATCCAGACGATAAAACACCCCTGGCCATTAAAAATTGCGGAGCAAGGGTCGTATCCTACGGCTCACCGGTATTGCCGGGGGCTATGTTTATGCTGGCCTACTTGCCGGACGGGCGACCTATCTGCGGTCTGCCAGGATGTGTGATGTATGCCAAAAGAACGATCTTCGATCTAGTGCTGCCCAGACTGCTGGCAGACGTACCGGTCACTCCCGAATGGATTGCTGGCTTAGGTCATGGTGGCTTGTGCCTGAATTGTGATCTCTGCATCTACCCGAACTGCGGTTTTGGGAAGGGGATTTGAAAGACTATTCATACTTTGATGATAAAGGGCCATGGTTTTGCTCTTTGTTGATGAATTAGAGATATTGTTTTGAGTTATAATGAGAGCGAATCCAATAAATACCGCTTGGATCTAATGGAGAAACTGCTATGAGTGATAAAATCCAACTGTTTGAGGACAAACGTATTCGCACCGCTTGGGATGAGGAAAAAGAGGAATGGCTCTTGTCTGTTTCAGATGTCGTGTCTGTTTTAACCAACAGCGCAGACATAAAGCAATC
>WRNP01000061.1 GCA_009776515.1 Dehalococcoidia bacterium
TCGGGGCATCAGGTCGTTGTTGTCAAAGCATGACCCCAAATAGTCGAAAATGAGAATTGCCTCCAAATATCAACTGGTTTAGCGGTTTTTAGAGGTGACCATCGTTTTCAAATAGAACGTATTTCCAACACTTGGGGCACCGAAAATGGTGTTTAGTCCCTCCCCCCTGACCACATTGTGATCTGGGCCCATAAAGATGGACATTGTGAGTTTTGACGCTATTCTTCTTCTTTGAGCTTCGAACAATAGACCGTGCAGGTTTCCTCTATGGTTCCATAGGAGCGTACATCATCGGAGAAAGCTTTATCCCAATGCTCCTCCGTTACGGCACGTACCAGCGCCGTGGTGTCAAGTTGGGACACCTCTGCCAGTTTGCCAGCTTGCAACAGCTTCTGCTCAAGTTCAGCCCGCCCTGGTTCGTTCTTACCGGGAAATCTAAGCTTATCCTCTCGTTTTACCCGAACTCGGTGGTTGCTTCCCCTCACGATGCTCAGTTGATTTTCCTGGCAGTAGTTTAGCAAGGCTTCTTTTAAAAGGGCCGTTTCTTCCTCTATCTCCTTAGCTTTCTCCCTAAGCTCCGCGTAGCGATTAACGATGACCACTCCCGGTTCGTTAAGGAATTTGTTAGTCGGGAGTGCTTCCACGGCGTAGAGGTGTTTGCGGCTGGGGCAGAGGTCGGGGTATTCGCACCAGTTGCACAAAGCGGACTCTTGTGGCGGGAAGTCTTGGGCTGCCTCTATCTCATCAATGAGGCGGGCGGTCGCTTGTTCAAGCTCAGCGAGCATCCCAGCGGAGCGGTGCGAGACGAGCTCGCAATCAAAGGATAGGTAATGCCAGATGAGTTGCACCGTGCCCACGCGGGACCAGCGTTGCTGAATACCTATTTGATAGAGGGCAAGCTGGCGGTCGGCGTCGGCCTCCTCCTGGGATGGCAGGTGGGCCGAGGTCTTATAGTCGTTGATGTAATATGTGCCGTCCGGTGTGCGTGAAAGGCGATCAATATAGCCTCGGAGACGATGGCGCCCGCCATCTAGAGAAAAGGGGATGAGCATCTCGGTGGCGAGGGTTACATCCCTTTTGAACGGGGCGTGGCGTGCGTAGTAGGAGGAGAGCATCTTGTGTCCGGAGTCACGGTAGTGGTCTGCGGTAAACCCCGCTCGGGTGATGGTGATGCCGTCGTGCCAATTCTTCTCCCAAAGGGCATCGTAGTAGGCTAGAAGTTCGTCCAGGGAATCTAACTTACCCCTTCGAGTATCGTCGTAACACCTCTGGAGTACCTCGTGTACACGGCTTCCCAGAAAAGCCTCAACCCCTTCCGTACCGCGTTTTATTTTATCGCGGTAGCAGAGCTTGTATTTCAGTGGGCAGTTTTCGTAGGTGCTTAATTGTGAATGAGAATAGATAGGCATGGTGTCCCCTTATTCGCTATTCGCTGATATTTCGTTGCCTGTTTGACCTGAGCGTATTCTGCCAGTGCCCGTTTTCAGCCAAGGTACCAATTGGGCAGGAGGCTACCCATTGTCTTTGGCTAACAGTTCCTACTGCCAAGCTTGTTGTGGACTTTCCCCATCGAGTTATCGCACATGCCCGGCGCACGAGTAAACTACCTCGCAGTTTTGTGCGAGGTAGTTTACTCGACTAATCATATTTGTATGGTTTTCCTCTTCCTGCAGCTACTCGGGGCTCCCCCATATCGTGCCGTAATTTATCGTGGCAAGCAAGGTGAACTCTTCCATGTCAATGACTGCAATGCTACGCTCAGACACAACGTAGAAAAAGCCCGAGATATAAAGTCCGCGGCTGTCATTCCACCACATATCATTTGAGTTGATGCTTGCACGTGGATAAAAACCGGTTTGTACTTCATACCCGTACACCAAGTATTCGGAATCGGCGGGGAAGGCGATTATATTCTTCGTAGCATCAATCAAAATTGCTTTATGATTATATGAGGCCGTGCTGTACAGAACGTTGATTGGGAGGGTGTGGGCTTCGGTTACGTCTGCTGGATTTGCGGTGTTAAACATTGAGAGCTTCATCGTGCCCCTGAGTCCAGTTATCTCATTTGCATCATATCCCAAGCCAAATAGCAAGCCGTCGGCATAGACATGAAGATATTGCGAGAACCCCGGTATTTTTAGGGCACTGAGCACCGCCGGTTTTGCAGGATTGGAGAGATCAACCGCAAAGAGCGGGTCGACTTTCCGGAAAGTGACGAAATATCCGATGTCGCCGTCAAAGCGCACGGAATAAACGACTTCTCCGGGGGCTAGGTTGTCGACCTCGCCGACGCAGGTAAGAGACATGTCAAGGATATACAGTCCGTTTGTCGATGGGCGATTGTTGCCCGCGTTGTACATTATGCTGCCATTTGTTCTGTCGGTACGAATAGAGTATTCCGAGGAATTGTCCGTAGTGACAACGCGGAAGTATCCTTGGTACTCATCCATGGAGAATTGACTGTCCAGATATCCTGGCACGGTTCCGGAGGCGGCAATTTGAACCCCGCCACGTGAAATATCAAGCCTGGTGATGTGCGTTATGGCGTAGTGTGAATAGTCCACGACGCTATAATCTGCATAGTCACGCTCGTTGCTCCCCTCGGTCTTATATTCGTATCCGGCGATATAAAGGTTTTGTGCAGACATATAAACGAGAGAACCGCCGCCGAGGAGTGTTTGGTTGGCGGTTATCGTGCCAGTGTGAATATCAATGGCTGACACTATGGTGTAACTGGTGGAGTTTACATATGGCATTATTACGATACAACCTGGAGAAATAAGTGCCTTCTCGCTATCGGTATATAACATGGGGATAAAGCTCTCCGGTTCGTCCTCAGAGAAGCTATATACGTAATAGGTGGATAAAAGATAAAGCGTATTGCCGATGAGCCGGGATGAGAGGCTGTGGCCATCTTGACCAAGTTCATGTACGAGCTTCGGGGCTATGGCTTCGGATATGTCATAGACATAAGCTTTGCACATCTGGCTGTTTTGACTGTCCCAGTAATGCTCCCCGTAGGAATAAGAATCGAATTGCGTAATTATGACGACATAGTTCTCGCAGAGGTACATCTCGATCGCGGATTCATGGTTGTATTCATAGACAACGCCACTGATGACGTCACCCGTCTCTGGAGCAACGGTTTGCGGCATAGGCATTATGACTGTGCCGCCATAATCATATGTAATCACTTCGGTTGCTGAAACAAGATGGGTAGCGGCTCCGTCTGCCTTAAAAATCAAAAGCTTGCCGTTCTGCAGGCTGTAGATATACGTACCATCAGTCTTGACGATATCGCCCTCATCAACTCCCTCGACCTGTACATTTGTCGTGGAGTGATCACTGCTTATATCGCTGGTACTTGAGTATGTTGCTTCAAGTGTGGGCGCTGGTGCTCCAGCGGTGGGCACAAATACACCAAAAGACTCATAGGGGATATTGCTAGCTTGTAATTTAGCGAGTGCCTGGTAAACCGAATCGTAGTCTGCCGCAAAAGAGACATTGCCCACGGTCGCTGGGGACGCAGATGGCGGTGATGTGCATCCTGCCAAACTTGCGCCCATCAGCGAAATACTCATCAATCCCAGAAGCAGTTTTTTCACGGCAATGTCTCCTTTGGATATTTCTGGCTACGTGGCCTCGTAGATATTAACGTTGAAAAAAGAAAAAGGATTGTGGCGGCGACGGAAGAAATCTAGGCGCTTTTAACGCGTACGACGCGGTAATTGCCCAAAAATGCAGACGAAACAGGTCGGATTCTATGTCAGTTTCTGCCCAAACTCCGCAAGCTGGTCCTCTAGGCGGTTTTGCTGTACGGATAGGGTGAGATCGGAGCGGGTCTTCTCCATCACGCCGCGCAGCATATCGGTGGTGCGCCGGAGCCCTCCGGTGATGCTATCCGGAAAATCCATGGTTACAAGTACGCTATAGATATCATCCATGGCGGAAAGCAACTCCTCGCCGCGGTGGAAGTCGCCGCCGCGTAGCCCATCCAAGAGATAGCGCCTGAGCTCGCTTGCCGCTTCAGCCAGACCGTTAAGGTAAGCAGCGTAGTCTACTCTGATTTCCTCCGGAGTTGGTAGCGGTCGGCCGGTAGCTAGGGCCAAGGTGGCGTGGGCTTCGGTATACTCTTTTTGGGCATCCAGTATGAAACGAGTGTTCTCCAGGGCGGTACAGGTGGTGAGGTGGCGCTCGGCCTCTCTCAAAAGACGGCCGGCTTGCGCCAATGTCTGTTGGGCCTCGTCGAACTCGTGGCGATGGATACTGCGGATGGTAATGGATGAGAAGCGGATAACCTCGCGGCATAGGGGCAAGGCTTTCTCGCGCGCGGCATCCTGGGCACTGAAAGATTCGCGGATGCGCTCGGCGATGAGCTCCAGGTCGCTACTTAGCTGGTTCACAAGACACCTCCAGAGCTTTAATGATATCTTGCGTGGCGGTCTTCACCGAGTGAGCATTGGTGAGGGCGCTTGCCACGGCAACCCCATCTGCGCCGGAGCGCAGAACATCTGTTACATTATACTGCGTAATATCTCCGGTGGCTATCAAAGGCAGATTAACTTCTTTTTTTATTTCAGCAAGAAGTGCGCAACTCGGTGCGGACCTCTCCGGCTCGGCACCCGTCGTAAAGACCGCTTCGCAGCTCAGGTAGTCTGCTCCATCGGCATGGGCTTGTCGGGCTTCGGTTACGCTCCGCACTGAGCGGCCGATGAGTTGATTTGTGGGCAGGAGTCTTCGCGCTACTATGACGGGCAAGTCGTCTTGGCTGAGGTGGAGGCCATCGGCATTTACGGCTAGGGCGATGTCCAGCGCCTCGCTCATAATGAACAAGGCTTTGTATTCTCGGCAAAGCTCAGCAACCCTGAGAGCTATGTCCAAAAATTTAAGCCTGGGGGTGGTTTTGCCATGGAGCAGGATGATCCGCGCTCCGCCTTGTAGCATCTCGCAAGCGATCTCGGCAGGGGGGCGCGTTCCGAGGCTGACGGTACCCACGATGGCGTGTAGGCCGCAGATTAAAGCGGCCCTGTCCAGGCGCATTAGACGAGCTAGCAATGTTTTCTCTAGGGTATAGACGGCGAAGCGGGCACTCTGGAACTCTGCCCCGTCCAGCCCCGTACCTGTTGTCTTGGCAAGCTCCTCCAGCACGCGTAGCGACTCCTCTGCACGCCTGGCGTTGGCGACTACAGCTTGAGAGAGATGGCGCACAGGCTCTTTCGTACTGGGTTTAGTAGCTGCACCAATGTCTGATGCGGCATCGCGGGCATCAAGATAGGCGTTCTTTGCCGTAGGGTCTTTGGGCGAGAGGCGGTGACGGAGGTTTTTAAGTTCGGTGGCGAGGTGGGTGTCGTCTAAGACAAAGCGGGCGGCTTCTTCCATGAAGCGCAATCCTTCGCCTAAACGATTGAGGTTGGCGTCAATGATGCGCAGAATAGCTTTCGGGGGCGGCATGGTGAAATTTTAACATAAATGGTAGAGCTTGGCTTGTGGTCATAGGGCGGTGTCTACTAATAACGGGTCTAGTTCTGCAGACATCCCATTTGCACAAACCATGTGTCGTTTTTCCTCTGGAATGCATACCCTGTTCGCGTGAGCGCCATATAAAAACGATGGCCTATTTATTGGCATCCACTTTCTTTTTTAGTTTTAGCAAATCCTCAGAGACACCTTCAACTTCGCCGGCACCCATTTTTATTTCTACAGCCTCCCAGCGCCCATCTGCGAGCCGGATTATAGCGCCAATCTCCAGGCCACTCTTGTCACGATAGTAATAGACACTCTGCCAATACTTTGGCGTACCTATGATCTTTGTCAATCTTTTGCTTTTGATTATGGCGAAACAGCCGAAGGTGTCTCAGTGAGCCTTGGGAAGCAGGCTATATTCTCAGGGTTGTTGAAAGAGAATCCCCTTGCATAGCTTGCTTAGGATCTCCGGGTTATAGTTACTGGCAATCAGGTTAAAATATCAACCAAAGTGCTTCTTGTGGATGTGTTATCAATCACTCTTTCCCTCATCCCCAATAAGCCCAAAGGCCCCCCGCTAGAGCGGGTGGCCTTTGGGCTTGGGTAAACACATGAATAATCTAAAGGGCCTTAAGTCTTCCTTATGTACATGATGACCATCAACACAAGGGCCACTCCGAGAACAGCAGCCAGAACTACCAGCCACCATGGGAAATTCGAAGCCTCTTTCTCTATCTCGGTATTAGTTATGGTAGCGGTTCTCTGGACTTCCGTCGGTGCCGTAGCAGTGATGGTAGTAGGAACGGTCGTCGGAACAACGGCCGTAGTAGCACTGATAACAGTGGTAGGAATTGTTGTAGCCACCGTGGCCGTGGCAGTATTGGTGTTGGTAACGGTGGTGGGAACTGTCGTGGCCACCGTTGCGGTGGTGGCGCTTACAATGGTGGTACGAACCGTTGAGGTGACCACATCTATGATGTCGTTGTAAACAGTGGAACGAACCGTGGTCGTGGCGGATCTGGTAACGGTGGCAGGTACGGTTGTCGGAGAAGACACCGTAGTTGTTGTCGGCGGCAATGTTGTAGTCTCGGTAACCGTTATGGTTACCGAGGGAACCCCTGCAGTCAGTCCTAATACCTGTACTGGCAAATGGCTATCATCATTAGTGCCATCGCCTAACTGACCAACCTCATTATTTCCCCAAGCCCATACCGTGCCATCGCTCAGTAATGCCAAGGTGTGGTTGCCTCCTGCCGCTATGGCTGGGGTCGCGGTTGCCGCTGTTGCCGGTGAAGCCGGTAAGTAGACTGTCAGCAGACAGACCCCGATACAGAGCGCCAGTAAAACGCTCAGTATCCGTTTTGAGGTACTCATTATATTTACCCTCCTTGAAACTTTTGAGTATTACTTATCCTTAGTCTGTAAACGCAAAAAGGCGGCTCCCCCATTGGTAAAAGGGAAGCCGCCTTGTGTAGATGCCTTATTAAGTTCTAGAGTACGGTAAACAAAGAAATCATCTGCTTGCTTGCTTGCTTGCTTGCTTGCTTGCTTGCTTGCTTGCTTGCTTGCTTGCTTGCTTGCTTGCTTGCTTGCTTGCTTAAAGCCTGTGTTGTGCTAAACATGGATTTGTCAAGTTCCTGCCGCAGTGCGATGCCACGGATTATATGCTTGCCTGCGGCAACAGTCAAATATCAAAAGACAGAAGCTCCTCAAGCTACTCTGTGTGTAGCGGCAGGACTTGTCGCTTGGGTGATCCAACTGTCGGCTACTCAAGCACCGATCTGTTGTGCAGATATGGCACAAGCCATTTTATCATGGAATCTTGGCGTATGGAACCGTGCATAACCAAACTATATTTTGTGGGAATATGGCTAGAAAGCCATCACAATGCCCTTATCGTCTGTATAAAGAGAGCTGAGGCCCTTGGTCGGCACGATGATGATGTCCTTAAAATCAAAATGCTGAGAGATGATGGTTGAAAGCTGTTTTGCTAAGGTAAAGTTGTTGCAATGAGAAATAACCATATTTTCCCCGCTGGTTGACTTTTCGCTGCTTCTAATAAACGAGACCATCTTTTCGAGCATTTGTTTGGTGCCTCGTGCCTTGGCATATAAAGCGATGTTGCCGAGCTTATCTGAGCCCATGATCAGCTTTATATTCAAGAGGTTGATTATCTTTCCGGTGATTTTATTCAATCGCCCGTTTTTCAGCAGGTTATCGTGCCGTTCCAAGACGAAATAGGTTTTCATGTTGTCGATAAAATGATTTACCGCGCCGATAATTTGATCTTTGGACATCCCCTTGGAGAGTAATTCGCGGAGCTTAACGGCAATCAACACTTCTCCGGCAGAGGCGCTTTTGGAATCAAACACATGTATGTCAGCGGCTCCATTCTCCTCCGCATATGTTTGACCCAGCTTGGCATTTGAATGTGATGCTGACAATTGGCTGGATAAGGTGACAACAAATGAGCGACGCGCGGATTCCATTGCTTCTTTGTAAACAAGTGGGGGTGGGGCCGCTGAGCCAACTTTTTCCGTGCATGCTTTCATTTCAGCCATGAATCCGGGAAGGTCAAGCGTATCATCATCCGTGAATTCTTTCTGCCCCAAACGCATGGTTAGGGGTACCGATGTCACGTCTAATTGTTGGGCAAGCTGTGGTGTTACGTCGCAACAGCTATCAACGATAATCTTATATCCCATATACAGTAATCCTTTACTAATTCATCTAGGCGCTTGATGTCCACCGATACCCGGCGTTAATTTGATCGGCGAGTTTGAGTGAGCATCAATAATTGCAAGGCCGAAACACAACATAATAGAGTGGCGATTAATGAAAATGCATGCCCCCAGAAGCTTGTTTCTTCCTTACACTTGGCAATATACCATAATTCTGGCTCCCAAAACAATTCAGAGCGGTGCCCGCCATGCAATCTAGGGGAATGTCACAGAACCATGGCGAAAATGGGGGTGGGGGCATATTCGGTGCCCAGCCTTTTGGCGCGGCAGTGCCAAAAATGTCCGTACAGAGCAGCAATCAGAAATACTCGTTGAATAGCTCCCTCACGCCCTACTTAGCTTTGGCGTTAAGTATCGCATACTTGTGCATAGTTCCTTGCTGGCCCGCTTGATTGATTGCATAGCATAATTCAAATATAATGTAGTTATAACTTTACAATCAGGAAGGTGCGTAATGGTAATAAAACCATCTGCCGCTATAAGGCAAAACTATAATGAAATCGCAAACTTGTGCCGCGAAACCAAAGAGCCCGTATATTTGACGAAAAATGGTGAAGGAGACCTTGTTGTGATGGATGTGGAATCTTTCGCCCGCCGTGAAAAAATGCTGAAACTTCGCGAGGAACTTCTTTCCGTAGAAGAGGACAGAGCTATAGGACGCAAGGGCGTTTCTCCTGATGAGTTGGAAAAATACCTAGAGAGTATCTTGGCTGAGGGTGATAATGGAGCAATATGATGTGGTTATTGCCGACCGCGCAAAGACGATGCTTGGAACGCATATCAAATTTCTGGCACGTGTGAATCTGCCAGCGGCACTGGATGCTAAGGCCAGAATACTCGCTACTATCCGCTCACTTAACAAAATGCCGGAGCGTTACCCTTTTTTTGATGAAGACTATATCCCACGAGGCAAATACCACAAAGCGTTTGCCGAGAACTGGTATCTTATACTGTATCAGATAAAGGACAGAGTAGTATACGTGGATTACGTCGTAGATTGCCGTCAAGACTATAAGTGGCTTGTTCGCTAGCCAAATAAAATACCTGCCACTACCCAACCACTAATACAAAATTTCGATATGAAAGCTATTCAACCGAGGGGGCTTTTACTATTTCAGGAGGAGTCAAAGATTATTAATACTCTTCTCCGGTGGTTTTATATATGAGGAAAGAACTACAAAATAATCTGTTTTTACCTGTAGATAAAATGTCAAGGAGTTTCTTATCGTTGGCTTCAGAGTACATACCCCACCGCAAGAGACGTGGGAAACCCTCAAGGAGTATCGTAGACCCATATTAATCCGCCGCCTAGGTCTTGTGCTTTTTGAAGCCTAGTTTAATTCGCTACAGCGCGAAAATTGCATAAGACTTTCATGGCGGATTAATCATAAAGTAACGCCAAAATTTGTATCATTCGCTGGCATAACTCGACTACATCGTAAAAGCGAATCTTGGGTGCATGTCTTGTCCTGGCAGGCGGGTAGGACGACTGATTTGCAGAAAGTGCGACGGTGGAGGGGAGAAAGCCCCAGCTGGGCGAGAGCATCGTAGTGCGCGCGCGTGGCGTACCCTTTATGGCGGGCGAGGCCGTAGCCTGGGTAGTCCTGATCAAGCTCGACCATAAGGCGGTCGCGCGTGACCTTGGCGATGATGGAGGCGCAG
>WRNP01000062.1 GCA_009776515.1 Dehalococcoidia bacterium
AACAACTCTAGGCAAAATACCCTACCAGTCAGAAGGCCTCTTTTAGCTTCGAAAACGTGAAATATGGAGGCCTTATTTCATTTTCGGTAGCCGAAGAAAAGATTAAGTCTATGTTCAGTATATGGGCTATAAACCATATAATCAAATAGCAAATAGCTGTCATTTAAAACTAATAACTTCTTCTTTGTTGACTTCTACATTGTATCTAAAAACAGCTTGTATCAAGTATAGTTAACTTGTTATCTACAGGTTTTTATCATCACGGTAAGATTCTCTCTTGATAAATGCTGTTAGTGTTAGTCAATGCATGTGGAGTTTCCGCGCCGCTACTGATTGACTATATCCCTTAGACAGTAACTTTTGCACGTAATTTACTCTGTTGGTTGTAAGTGCTATTCTCTTTTGATGCAACGTTAACCTTTTCGGTGCTATTAATTATGAGGCAATGCGAAAACTTGATTGTTTGGAACACCAAGGAATACAATTGGACTCGCAATAACCAACCCTGGGTGCGCATTCTCGGTGCGACGCTCCCCCAACGGCAGAACTGCAAGGCAGTAACTCCGCCTGGAATCAATCGGCCCAACGTTGGATAAAGAAGGTATCGTCATGGCTGGCCTCGAATTTTCGGTTCCATACAATAATGACTTGGAGACTCTTGACGAGCTCTTTAAACTTAAAGAGTTAAACGGCAATCGTATCCGAGAGGTCTATCTATCCGGGCCTCAAAGATATTCCGCTTCCGGACGTATCGTTGAGGAAATAGACGAGGCAAAGCTCGTGAGTGTCATGAGCCTCATTCACGCTGAAGGTATACGCGTCAATTTGGTTATGAATCCAACTTGCGAGGGCTTGGATTGGTATGAGAAAGAAAACGTCAAGGAAAAAATGGAATTTCTTACTCGCATGCATAAGGAGCATGGATTAGAGGCTGTAACTATTGCGAATCCGCTTTTCGTAGAATACGTTAAAGAAACGCTGCCCGATATTGAAATTGGGGTATCCGTTCTAGGTGGGATAAATTCAACCCAGGGAGCCGTTATTTACGAGAAGCTAGGGGCAACAGTGGTGACTCCCGATGTCGATTGTAACCGCGATATTGAACAATTAAAACAGCTTAAACTGGCCACAAAATTGGAATTCAAGCTAATGGTCAACGAAGGCTGTCTATATAAATGCCCTTTCCGACGATTCCATTTTAATTATATCTCGCACAAATCAAAGGAGCTAGGACCAGTCGAGAATGATAGTTTCTTTGCCCACTGCGCCCAGGTGACTGATAGCGATCATTCTCAGATCCTGAAATCCGGCTGGATCAGACCGGAGGACCTTGAGAAATACGGGGAGATAACCCATTTTTTCAAAATTGTGGGGCGCGCGCGGCCCAAGTCGATGGTTATCCGCACCACCAAGGCCTATATGAACCAGAGATGGGATGGAGATCTGATGGATATACTATCCAGCAGTCTTAATAGATATAGCCTGGAAGTTGGCGCTCATCTTGATAACAACAGCCTAAGCCGCTTCAATTTTTTTGAGAAAGTCACCACCTGTGATCATGCCTGCTTAGATTGTGACTACTGCTCAACACTGGCTAAGGATCTAATCACCCTGCAAACTCCCACCAGAGGTAAGTTAGAGGATCTTGGCTTAACTCAGCTTATCGATGAAATGGAGAGGCGGGGCAAGTTGGCCCGATAATATCTACCAAGGAGCGCGCGATGACCGAGAGCGATACTACCCACAGGCAAACCTGCAGTTTCTGTAAGGGCAAAGGGCGAGTGGCGGAAGATGGCTTCGATGGGGATGATACCAATTGTCCAGTCTGCCAGGGAGAAGGCACCGTGCTTGTGGACAATAACGCTGTCCCGCACCAAATTTGTGACGGTAGCGGTAAGATTAAAATGCGGGGGCCGTTTGGAAAACATGTGGCCGTCTGCCCAGACTGCCGCGGGACAGGATGGATCGTGTAATTCAGCTAATAGCGCCTGAATGGTGGCTAAAGTTCCCGACCAACCGCCTGGGCTACCGCACACAGTTGGGGCATCAGTTCCGCAAATTGCCCCGTTGTGATTGTCTGCCGGCCATCCACCTTGGTAGCGTCCGGGCAGCAGTCTACTTCAATTAGTAAACCATCGGCACCGGCAGCAATGGCAGCCCTTGCAACAGCCCCCACCAGTTCCCGATTACCTGCGGCATGACTGGGGTCAACTATAATCGGCAAGTGACTACGTGATTTAACCACCGGCACCGAAAGAATATCCAAAGAGAAGCGAGTGCTGTTTTCAAACGTGCGAATACCGCGCTCACAGAGTATCACCCGCTCATTCCCGCCCGCTAGAATATACTCTGCAGCCGCGAGCCATTCATCGATCGTGTTAGCGAACCCTCGTTTCAATAATACCGGATGTCCGCATCTTCCCACCGCTTTCAGCAAGACGGTGTTCTGCATACTGCGCGAGCCGATTTGCAGGATATCAGCACATTGCCCAACAAGGTCTATCTCCCGAACATCGGTGACTTCGGTTGCCACCGGCAGTCCGGTCTTTTCCTTAGCCTTAGCCAGCATTTGGAGAGCTGTCTCGCCGAGGCCCTGAAAAGCATCGGGCGAGGTGCGCGTCTTAAAAGCACCTCCGCGCAAAACCTGAGCCCCAGACGCTTGTACCGCAAGCGCGGTCTTTAGCAAGCTATCCTCATCCTCGACAGTACACGGCCCAGCCATGATAACCAGACGGCGCGCCCCGACCTGAACCTCCCCGACCGGCACCACACTGTTTTGAGCTTTGTGTTCTCGGGATGACAAATGGTGGTTCATTTCAATCCTTTGGCAATCTTTGGCGATAGTGTAGCGCCTGGCCTCAGGTTTGTTAAGCACCCTGATGTCTCTGGTGCCCTGTCTGCCGTACCCCAGGCTAGAAGACTATTACAAAATTGTAATATCTCATTTTAATCCCAATGAAGCATTGACCCGAGGTCAGTTTGCTTTTAGAATAGCCCCACTCTTCGATTTACCCGCCCTAAAGCTATAGCTATGGGCGGGTAGGCGAGGGACGTAGTCCCGAGGGCTGGAGTGTAAACGCTCCTGCCTCCCAGTGTGGAAAGGAGAGAAAGCGATGCTATTGTCTAAAAGGTGCCTCTTTGAGGTGCCTTTTCTATTTTATGACCAGCAGATTTTTTGCCGACCTCCATAAGATATTTGCTACGGGTTGCAAGATGCAGTCGAAAATAACAAGGAGTGTCAATTGAAAAAACTCATCGCGGCTCTGTCGTTTCTGCTCTGCTTAACGATGTTGATTGAGGGTTGTACGGGCGGTATAGGTATTGCCCAACCCAGAGAACGCCTGCGCGTGGCCACTACCACCAGTCTCTATGACACCGGCTTGTGGGCGGTGCTTGAACCTCGCTTCGAAGCTAAATATGGCGTGGAACTTGATATAATCTATGCCGGCACGGGTATCGCCATTGAGTACGGCCGGCGCGGCGACGTAGATGCATTGGTCGTGCACGATAAGGCGCGTGAACTCAGCTTCGTCGCTGATGGTTATGGCACCGAGCGCACACCTTTTGCCTATAACTACTTCGTCATCGTCGGCCCGGCCTCAGACCCAGCCGGTATCAAGGGACTCAGTCCTGAGAATGCTTTCAAAAAACTAGCCGAATCCAAGAGCTACCCCTTCATATCGCGCGGCGACGACTCCGGCACTCATTCCAAAGAGCAAGCCATCTGGGCGGCAGCAGGCTTCAGCTATGCCGACATCCAAAAGTCGGGTGACTGGTATGTTGATGCCGGACGCGGCATGGGACCCACCTTGGTCATGGCCGGTGAAAAACAGGGCTACACCCTATCTGACATCGGAACTTTTCTGGCTTTCAAAGGACAAACCGGTCTCAGTGCTATTGTTGAGACAGGCAGTATCATGCTGAATGTCTATGCCGTCATCCCCGTGAACCCTGAAATGATCTCGACGGTGAATAGCCAACAGGCCCAGAATCTAGTGGAATTTCTCACCTCAACAGAGATCCAGCAACTCATCAATGACTACGGCACAAAAGACTACGGCACTTCTCTCTTCACTGCCTGTGCTGGCAATGAACCGGTAAGCTAGGAGCGAGCGTTGGCTGAGATTTGGCAAGGCTTCCTCAGGGCTCTTAATCTTATCATCACCCTCAACCCTGAGGTCATGGAGATCACCGGGCTTTCGCTAGCCATATCACTCTCTGCTTGCCTCATCTCGGCCATCATCTCTACTCCCCTGGGAGCACTCATCCACTTCAATAGTTTTTGGGGCAAGCGCTTTCTGGTGAGTCTCATCCAAACCTTCTTTAGCTTGCCTACAGTATTGGTGGGGCTGGTCGTCTTTCTCTTCTTCTCCCGCGCTGGCCCTCTGGGCGGCTTCGGGTTGATGTTCAGCCCTGCCATTATGGTCATCGGGCAGACCATCTTGGTTACGCCCCTCATGATAGGTCTCGTCATTTCAGCCCTCTCTGGGTTGGATCATGGAATTCGTGAAACCGCCCTTGCCCTAGGAGCCAATCCTCTGCAAATGGGCTGGCTCCTACTCCGTGAGGTTCGATATGGAGTAATGACTGGCGTTGTGCTCGGTTTTGGACGAGCCATATCCGAGGTTGGCTTAGCCCTCATGGTTGGCGGCAATATTCGCGGGTACACGCGCACCCTCACCACGGCTATTTCACTGGGAACCAATATGGGCGACATTGAGTTCTCGTTGGCTCTCGGCATCATCTTGCTCGCTATCGCTCTCGTCATCAACCTGCTACTCAACCGCCTGCAACAGAGGTGATATGTCTCTAATTGAAGCCAAAGCCCTGGGTTTAACAAAAGCCAGAAGGCCCGTACTCCAAGATATAAACTTGGCTGTTATGTCCGGTGAGGTATTAGCTCTTATTGGACCAACGGGATCAGGCAAGACGTCACTCCTGCGGTTGCTGGGACTGCTAGACTACCCTACTGCTGGCGAGGTGACCATCGACGGACACCATACCCTGGGACGCCGCGAGCGCCTGCAGTTGCGACAGGGGATGGCCTTTGTCCAACAGAAGCCGATAGCATTCCGCATGAGTGTTGCCGATAACGTCTCATTGGGGCTCCGTTTCCGCCACCTCAAGTATCACCCTGAGGAAAGCCATAGCCTGCTCGCTCTTGTAGGGCTGGCAGGCTATGAGCGACGAGATGCTCGCACCCTATCTGGCGGAGAGACGCAGCGCCTGGCTTTAGCCCGCGCCCTCATTACCAAGCCCAGTATTCTCTTCCTTGACGAACCCACCGCCAACCTAGACCCGGTTAGCAGCGAGAAGGTGGAAGAGGTGCTGGCTCACATCGCACAACAGGGCAATCTCACCATTTTACTGGCTACACACGACATGGTGCAGGGACAACGCTTGGCGGGACGGATCGCCGTTATGATGAACGGCCGCCTCCTGCAGGTGGGCCGACCACAGGAGATCTTTGCTGCCCCCCAGAGCCACGAGGTAGCCGAATTTGTCGGCGTAGGCAACATCTGGAGCGGAGTAGTTGCCGCGCAGCAGGAAGGCTTAATGGACATCAGGATAGGTTCACGGATTATACAAGCCGTGGGGAACTTCAGCGTGGGCCAGGCCGTAGACGCATTCCTCCGCCCAGAGGAGATTTCTCTTAGTACTCACCGTGACGAGAGTAGCATGCGCAACGTTTTTCGGGGCGTGGTGCGCCGCCTAACCTGGCTGGGAGCGCTAACACGTGTCGAGGTAGACTGCGGCTTTACGGCGCTAGTCCTGGTAACGCGGCGCTCAGCGGAGGAATTGAGCCTCCAAGAAGGACAAGAGCTATACGCAAACTTCAAGGCAAGCTCTATACATGTTAACTCGCGGGCTCTATAATCTAAGCCATCAACAGGAGGTAATCCGATATGATCCCTATCATTGGTATTGTAGGACACTCAGGATCAGGGAAGACGACGCTACTGGAAAAACTTATCCCCGAGCTTACCAGGCGCGGATATCGCGTGGCCACCATCAAGCATGCCCAAGAGGTCCATCTAGATCCGGAGAAGGATAGTTCACGCCATCTGGCTGCCGGCGCCAGTACCGCCGCCCTCGTGTCAGGAAACCAGCTGATTGCCATAAAGCCATACGCGAAAGATCCCACCCCCACGGAGGTAGCGCACTTCTTCGGGCCCAGTTACGACCTTATTTTTTGCGAAGGCTTCAAATTGGCCGATGTCCCCAAAGTCCTGGTCAATCCCCGCCGCCTGGGCTCACCTCCGGACGAACTCACGCGCATATTCGCCGAGATCACTGATGAACCGTCTCCGGACAAAGCTCACCAATTCGGCCTGGATGACGTGGCCGGACTAGCCGATCTTATCGAAAAGGGGTTCCTGCAGCCAACTGACGATCGGGTTGATCTTTATGTCAACGGCGAAGAAGTGGCCCTCACCCAGTTCCCCCGCCAGATTGTTGCCCAAACTCTGCTGGCCATGATCTCTTCGCTTAAAGGCACGAACGGCATAAAAGAACTCGAAATTAGGGTACAGAGCAAAAGGCATGCCAGCTGAGCCTAAACCTACCTTGTCTGCCCTGCTTCAGGGGAAGCCCATCATCGAGGTGCCAGGCTATCCTGACTCCTGCTTTCCAAATGCCTATTTGCTGCCTGGACTGGTGACCCGTCACACGGCCAGGCTCCCATCTCTAAGACCACTATGCATTTCAGTCAAGATGGGAGAGGACGTCCACAACCACAGTGATCAGCTCCGTTTCCTGCCGATAGCCATGCAAAATGGCAAAGTTCTTTCGGCCTTTAAGGAATCGGGGGCATTACCAGTCTGAGCCGTGCCGAGGGGTACACTATCAATCCCGCAAACGCCGCCCGACGGAAACCATGCAGAAGTCGCTGTATTCGCATATTAACGGGCATGAAGGACGAGCCATGTCAGAAACGCACGAAGAGAGCACAGAGATATTCCCGGTACTAAGGTACACCGAAACTGCCCAGGAAAAACTGGAGCGAGCCGTTGCCCATGAATATCCGCTAACCATCGTCTTTAACAATCGGGAGCTGGCAACCATACTTTGCACACCTAAACAACTAGACCACTTAACTTTAGGATTCCTCTCCTCGGAGGGATTTCTAAAAGGCAAAGAGGAGATTAAAAGTCTGCAAATCAACGAGCAGACTGGCATTGCCCGCCTGGAAACATTTGAGGATCGAGATATTGATCAGGATATCTTATATAAGCGGGTCATCAGCACGGGCTGCGGCCGCGGTGCCGCTTTCTATAATGCGGCTGACCTTACAGAACGTGAAGTTGTAGCCGATACAAAAATATTAGCGAACGACATTTTTAGCCTTATAAATCAGTTCCAGCATGCTTCTTCTGTCTATAAGACCACCCACGGAGTGCACAGCGCAGCTCTTTGCTTGGGACAGCAGATTATCGTACACGCAGAAGACATCGGTCGGCATAATGCCATTGATAAGATTTTCGGACGCTGTCTCTGGGAAGGAATTCCGGTTGAGGGGCTGATAATTCTAACCACTGGACGCATCTCCTCTGAGGTCATACACAAGGCGGCCAAAAAGGATGTACCCGTCATCATTTCCATATCGGCACCAACCAGTCTAGCGGTAAGGCTGGCGCGGAAGATAGGCATTACCCTGATCGCCTCCGTGCGAGGAGGCAAGATGGATGTTTATACGCATGACGAAAGAGTCCTGGGTTAGCCACCCAAATCCAGCGCGGTCTACATTGCTTTTTCTGCAGGCCGTCTGTTCCGTTCTGGGTTGTTAATTCTTACTTGGACAAAATCATTAAGCCCTTAACATTATGTCCTATATTGTAACGTAGTCCCGATCACCTATATTGCTCAGCCGTGCTAATCTGCCTTCCTCTGCAAACTTGACATACTGCTTCATGGGTATCTATCTGCTATGATAAGGGGAGGTTACCGGAGGTGCCCTTTGGTATTGCTATCTATGGGTCTCAAACGATGTCGCATACTTTGCTGGAGCAAGCTGTTGAAAATGAACAATGCCGCCACGCTATTATTGCTGGTCATGGCATCGGCGCTGGTGGGGCTGACAGGGTGTGGCACCACAGACCTTGGCCTTGAAAGGACCACCAACCTTGGCATAAGGTATAGTGTGAAAAGTAACATCACTAAGTTCAATGTTGATAATGTGACCCTTGATTTTTATTATGGCAACGATGGTGGCCATATCGGAAAGATTGGCGATTACACTGAATTTGTCTGTTTCGCCCTCTATTTTTGCGATGGACAGTACTCGGACGAGATTTCGGCGTCAGGCATAGGTATATACTTTGACGACTATCGGAATATCGAAAACCATTACTATATCAAAGAGATCTCCTATGATGAATTTTACTCTGGCGAGTATTTAGTCACATATCCTTTTATGTGGACACCTAAATTCAATCACCGCGAAGCCATCACCGTTCCCACTGAGGCCTTTGCGAGGGAAAGTGGAAGGTTTGCTTTTCAGATAGTCGCAGTAAACCGTTACACGGGAAACTCAGGAAATGATAGCGGCTATTATGCATACGGCCTATCATATGTATCTGTTGTTTACACGTACATAGACGAGCAAACCGTTTTACTGTCAAAGCCCGGGGATCCTGGCTCGGGTTAAATAATACACAAACGAGGAGGTAAAACAATCGTGAAAAACCGGAGATTCAACCTAGTGCTCTGTAACACCTAATGTTTTACTATTATTGCATAATGTAATATCATCTCATACGAAAGAGGTGAATTACATGAGTAAGGCCCAAATAGTATTAACATCGGAGCAATGCGTTGAACTGGAACGGTTCAGCACAACAGGAGTGCGTAGCACCAGGCTGGTTAACCGCGCCAAAATCATACTGATGCTGAATACATCGAATGGCAGAAAGGCCATGAGACAGGCCGAGATTGCCCGGCATCTTGGGATAAGCCGCCAGACAGTTAACAATGTCAGAGCCGATTTTCTGGCAGCAAAGAGTCTTTCAATCTTCTTACAACGCAAGAAGCGAGAAACCCCTCCGGTGAAGCCCAAAGTAACGGGAGAGATAGAGGCTCGCATTATCGCCTTAGCTTGCGGAGAAGTTCCGCCGGGGTACGCCCACTGGACACTCAGGCTGCTTGCAGATAAATGTGTACAGCTATGCTATGTTGGCACCTTATCTCATATGACGGTAAGTCGCCTGTTAAAAAAACACAACTTAAGCCTCACCTGAAGACCTGCTGGTGTATTCCGCCCAAACAGAATAGTGCTTTCGTGGCGGCCATGGAGGATGTTTTGGCTGTCTACGCCCGCCCCTATACTTCCCAAAAGCCGGTTGTATGCATGGACGAGAAACCTTATCAGCTGCTTATGCATGCCCGCCATCCCTTGCCAGCCCGCCAGGGCTCTACGGAGAAAGTCGATAACGAATACATACGCAACGGAACATGCAGTATCTTCATATTCACCGAACCGCTGGCTGGCGCTATGCAGAGGCTTTTCCCCGCAGAACAAAAAGAGACTGGGCCCACAGAATCAAGTGGTTACTTGATGAACAATATCCCGAAGCGGAGAAAGTTGTCCTGTTGATGGACAATCTGAACACCCACACAATTTCTTCTCTCTATGAGGTGTTCCCTCC
>WRNP01000063.1 GCA_009776515.1 Dehalococcoidia bacterium
ATCAGGTCGTTGTTGTCAAAGCATGACCCCAAATAGTCGAAAATGAGAATTGCCTCCAAATATCAACTGGTTTAGCGGTTTTTAGAGGTGACCTAATGTCGAATGCAAAAGGCTCAAATACTAACAATTTTAAGGGCTTCGTACCTATCGGACGGGTGCATAGCCCGATAAAGAGTACGCCAAAACCAGAGTACGACTGGCGGGATGTCATTTCTGAAATTATCATTGCTCACCCTCTCGCCCTCGGCCTCGCAGGGCTGGAAAGGTATTCCCATATCATCGTCATCTACTGGGCACACCAGGCGACCGACCCCTTGGATATGGCGCTACGGGTGCACTACCGCGGGAATCCCAAGCTCCCTATAGTAGGCGTCTTTGCATCCCGCTCGCCTTACCGCCCCAACCCGCTCGGGCAAAAGGTAGCCGAGCTGTTGGAAATAACGAGTGATGTCCTTCGGGTCAGAGGATTGGATGCCTTGGACGGTACGCCAGTGCTGGACATCAAACCTTTCATCCCCGATTACGATGCTCCGGAGGGCGCGACCGCACCGCGATGGGAAAATTAGCCCCTGCCCTTCGCAAGGTTCACGACCTACTCCTGGCAACCTACGGTCCGCAGCACTGGTGGCCCGGCGAAACTCCCTTTGAGATCATGGCGGGAACCATCCTCACGCAAGCAGCGTCCTGGGGCAATGCGGAGAAAGCCATTGCTAATTTAAAGCGCGCCGGCGCACTTTCGCCTCAGGCCATCCGCGATTTGCCAATGAGCGAACTCGCCACACTGCTCTATCCTTCGGGTTGCTACAACGCCAAGGCTGAGAAACTCAAGGCGCTTGCGGCGTGGCTAGGAAACGCCGGTGATCGCCCGGAAATAGCCTTTGGGAAGAATACGGCCACACTGAGAAAAGAGCTTCTCGCAGTGCACGGCATCGGCCCCGAGACCGCCGATTCCATCCTGCTCTACGCCGCTACCAAGCCTGTTTTTGTCATTGACACCTATACGCGCCGCATCATCCATCGCCTAGGGCTAGGCTCGAGAGATGAGAAGTACGATGTCCTCCAGCAACTCTTTATGGGCAACCTGCCTGTCAAGGCCGCCCTATACAACGAGTACCATGCCCTGCTGGTACGTCTAGGCAAAGAAGCATGCCGCACGACACCGCATTGTGACCGTTGCACCCTTGCTGAGTTGTGCCCTAAGAAGACTTAAACTTTCGCCTCATCAATCTGCTCCCGACGTAGCCATAATTCGCGGTCGCGGATGTCGCGGTCGAAGAGGAGGCGGTTAATTATAAGCTCAGCGGCGGGCGTAGTGCGGCTAAGCTCGGAGCGGTGGTGAATCAAGCGGCGTGCAAAGGCAATAAGAGTGATTGCCGCAAAACCCAGCGTAAGCGCTTCTTTCTCTTCAATGCCAAGCGGCCCGGCGAGAAACCAGCCCAGGAAAGGCAATAAAAAAACCACAATGAATACCCCCAGCCCATGCTGTTTAAATGGTGCAAAGAGATAAGACCCCACCAGAATGATAATTCCCACCAGCGGTGCCAAGGCAAGAACGACCCCCAAGCTGGTGGCGATGCCCCGTCCGCCTTGGAAACCCAAGAAGACCGGCCAGTTGTGGCCAATGACCGCAGCAAGGCCCGATGCCGCCTGCATACCAATATCCAGCCCCACAAGGCTGGCAACCCACACCGACAAGGCTCCCTTGCCCACATCAAACAGCAAGACCGGCAGGGCAATCCATTTGGAGACAGAGTGGAGTACATTGGAGGAACCTACACTGCGGGTGCCAACTTTGCGTAGGTCAACGCCACCACACCAACGTGCCGCCAAGTATGCCGACGGTACTGAGCCCAATAAATAGGCACCTAAAAACACCAAACTGAAGATAAGCCAGACGTTCATCTCTCCTCTGTACTCCTCTCTAAGCTTCTATCCCTCGTTGACGCGCTAGGGCGAAGAGGTTTTCCGCCACAGCCTGCGGTACGTCCGCCTCGCCCAGCATAACCTCAGTAGACTCAATGCCGTGATAGTCGGTGCCGCCTGTAGCTATCAGACGGTGGCACCCTGCCAAATTTGCCAATTCCTGACGTGTCTCTAGGGAATAATCTTTGTAATATACCTCAAGCCCCGCAAGCCCAGCTGTGAGCAACTCCGGCAAAAGCCCTTCCAAATCCAAGGTGGTGGGATGTGCCAACACCGGAATGCCCCCATAGCGCAATATAAGTTCTACAGCTTGTGCTGGGGAAAGCTTGTGACGCTCCACGTATGCTGGGCCGCCATGGCCAAGGTATTTATCAAAGACCTCACGGAAATCACGCACGTACCCTTTCTCCATGATGGCTTGGGCGATGTGCGGTCGCCCGATGCTACCCGCGCCGGCAATCTCCTGCACCCGCACGAGATTGATGTCCATCCCCAATCCCTGGAGCTTGGCTACCATCGCTCTGGCACGCTCCCCGCGCGAGTCTTGAAGAACTTTTAACTCACTTGCCAGCTCTTGGCTGTCATACCTAATGAAGTAACCCAGAACGTGCACCTCGTTGCCGGGAGCATGGCTGGAAAGCTCAATGGCCGGAATTAGATGCACGTCAGGGTGCTCACGCACCGCCTCCATGGCAGTATTGATGCCCGCCACCGTATCATGGTCAGCAATGGCAAGCAGCTTCACGCCTTGGGAGACAGCGAGTTTCACGAGCTCTGCTGGGGAAAGCCTGCCGTCCGAGGCATTGGTATGAACATGAAGGTCTATCTTCATATCTCTCTTGAAATTAAAAACAGGAGCCTACAAAAGAACCTGTCTCGCATCCCGCCTTGTTCTTCTAAATATCGACTTCTCGGTATATTCTCTCAATTCCCCGAGCCTTGCCTGTTGCTGTATCAACATCCACCAACACCGCATTGAAAATGATGCGTTTATCCGCTGCTACTGCAAGACGATGGGGGATCTGGAGCAGGAAACGCTCAACGACACTCTGGACATTGCCCCCGATGACCGAGTTTTTAGGTCCCACCATACCAATGTCGGTCACATAAGCCATCCCATTGGGAAAGACCTGGGCATCAGCGGTAGCCACATGAGTATGGGTACCCAACACAGCAGAGACACGTCCGTCCAAATAGTGCCCCATGGCCACCTTCTCCGAAGTGGCCTCAGCATGAAAGTCAACAACGATGACCTTTACATCCCGTGGAAGCTCGCCCAAAAGTTTGTCCATGGCCCGAAAAGGACAATCGTAAGCATTCATGTAGGTGCGCCCGATCAGATTGACTACAGCCGTCCCGCCTTGTACCACATAGCCCCGCCCCGATACCTCCGGCGGGTAGTTTAGGGGTCGGATTACCGGACAGGGTCCATCTAAATACTCATATATTTCTTTCTGCGCCCAGACGTGATTGCCAGAGGTTATAACATCCACTCCGCAGGTAAAAAGATCGTCGGCAATAGCCGGTGTTATGCCTATGCCGCCGGCGGTATTCTCACCGTTAGCCACAATAAAATCAAGGCCGTAATAGTCTTTAAGCTCAGGCAACAATGCCTGCACGGCATCACGCCCTGGCTTGCCGATGATGTCGCCAATACCTAATATTTTCATACAAGCTTATTATGCCATGCAAACGGGAAAATGGGCAATGCGAGCAGTTGGTGATATGGTGTTAACACATCACCCTTTAATGCCGTATCGTCCGTAAAAACCTTGCTTATAAGAAAGCTGCCCCTCCTATTTTTCGAAAGGACAGCCTTCCTAAAAACCACTTCGCCACCCAGGCATCCGGGGTTCTTCGCAACTACACTCTCCGGAGTGGATGCTCTATTTCGCGTAGTCCGTCGCCCGCGTCTCTCGGATAACCGTAACCTTGATCTGACCGGGATACTCAAGGTTGTCTTCAATCTTCTTCACAATGTCCCGTGCCAGCCGTAACGATGATAAGTCGTCTATCTGTTCGGGCTTGACCAGAATGCGAATCTCGCGTCCAGCCTGGATAGCATAGCTCTTATCCACCCCCGTAAAGCTGTCAGCAATCTCCTCGAGGCTCTTCAGCCTCTTGAGATAGTTCTCCAGAGACTCACGGCGTGCCCCAGGACGAGCAGAGGAAATAGCATCCGCCGCTGAGACGATAAATCCCCAGAAGCTTACATCAATGGTATCCAGGTGATGCTCAGCAACACCCTTAACGACGTCTTTGCTTTTATCCCACTGCTTAACCAGGTCGGCACCAATAGCGGCGTGGGTCCCCTCCACCTCGCGGTCTACCGCCTTGCCGATGTCATGCAGTAGGCCAGCTTTCTTGGCGACATTGACGTTGCCCCCCAATTCAGCAGCGATCATACCAGAAAGACTGGCGACCTCAAGTGAGTGTGCCAACACATTCTGTCCATAGCTCGTGCGGTATTTGAGCCGCCCTAATAGCTTGATAAGTTCGTGGTGTAATCCGTGTACCCCCACCTGATAGGCAGCCTGCTCTCCAGTGGAGAATATTGTAGCCTCGACCTCTTCGCGAGCCTTGGCGACTAGTTCCTCGATGCGAGAAGGATGGATACGCCCATCCAGGATTAGCTTGTTGAGTGCCTGTTTGGCAATCTCACGCCTGACCGGATCAAAGCTTGAAATGGTAACAGCCTCCGGCGTGTCGTCCACAATAAGATCAACCCCTGTGGCTTGCTCTAGAGCACGGATGTTGCGCCCTTCACGCCCAATGAGGCGGCCTTTCATTTCATCGGTAGGCAAGGGCACGGTGGAGGAAGTGGTCTCTGCCACAACCTCCGAAGCATTACGCTGGATAACGTGCGCTAGGATGCCTCGGGCTCGCTCTTCAGCTTCATCCCTGATCTTTATCTCCCACTCACGCAGGCGCCGCGACTCCTCCTGCTTGAGTTCGCTTTCCATTTGGGCAAGAAGGAGCTGCTTGGCATCGTCGGTGCTTAGGCGAGCGATCGCCTCAAGCTCCTTGATCTCTTGCGCCTTCAGTTCTGAAAGCTGACTCTTAACTGCCTCAACCTCTTTCTCCTTAGCAGTCATCTGGCGCTCGCGGGTCTCGGCCTCCTCTATCTTGTGGTCCAGGTGCCCTTCTTTCTGCGCCAAGCGATTCTCCATGCGTTGGAGCTCCATGCGACGCTCGCGAGCTTCGTTTTCGGAGGAGGCACGCACCTTGTCAATTTCCACCTTGGCCTCGTTAACTACTTCCTTGCTTTGGTTGCGGGCTTCGGCCACAATGCGTACGGCACGCTTCTGGGCAGCCCGGATCTGGCGGCTGGCCATGAAACCACGCGACATGAAGACAATCATGCCACCCAGGACGACGCCGATTACAAACGTCATCAACATGGCCGCAAGTTGCACTGGTGTCATTATATTTAATCCCCTTCTCTACCGTCCCCCCGGGGATACTAAGGAGACGGTCAAACAAATTATTAGTAATCGGCCCCAACCATCAGCTATGCCGCCTACGAGCGGCAAAAAACCCAGGTCAGGAACCGAGAACTTGCCTTACATCTGTGCCTGCCACAGCTTGTTTATGGTTACCTTAATAACTTCATAATTATAACCGCGCCGTTTTAAATAGTCACCCAGACGGCGGTAAAAGGTGTCGTAATCAGCCCCCTTGAGCGTCTTGGCTTTTTTCTCACCTGCTTGAAGGGCGCTGGCTTCGTCATCCATGTCGGCGGTGGCTGAGTTTACGGCATCGACTGCCACGCCCTTGCGCCGGAGCTCCAGGCCCACAAGGGCACGGCTACGCGGACGGAAAGCATCGCGATTATCCCGCCAGAAGCGAGCAAATTCGGCATCATCCAACAACCCGCGCGCTGTAAGGTTGGCCAAGACCTGCGCTGTCGTATCCTCGTCAAAGTGCTTACGGGCAAGCTTCTGCGCCATTTCTTGGCGCGAGTATGGGCGATGTCCAAGCGCACGTAGAGCCGCCGCTTGGGCACGCTCACGCTCATTGGCGCGTAGCAGGGTCTCAAGCTCATCCTCGCTCAGGCATTGTCCTTCTTTCAGATGCATAGCCACCTCCGGCTCTAAGCTGAACGCATAGCGCCCATCGAGATCGACACGCATACACGGGTACAGCCCTGAGGTCTGCACAAGTTTGGTAATGGTTGGCATAATTATCCACAAAAAACAAGCCGAGGCTTAGCCCCAGCTTGTTCGTCTAGTGAAAAGACAACCGCCCCATCTTGCGATGGACAGATCTTATTCGCTACCAGCAAATCCGGCATCGTTTGCAGTAACAGTCGAAGCACGCACTTTACGCTCAATCTCCTGAGCCAACTCAGGATTCTGCTGTAAATAGCTTTTCGCGCTCTCCCGGCCTTGCCCTAAACGAACATCACCATAGGAGAAGAAAGATCCGGATTTCTTTATCACCTCCGACTTGACACCTAAATCCACAAGGTCTCCCTCATAGCTGATGCCAGAGTTGAACATGATATCAAACTCCGCCGTACGGAAAGGCGGGGCTACTTTGTTCTTGACCACCTTAGCTTTTACATGAGTACCAATGGCTTGGTCGCCCTGCTTGAGAGTCTCAGTGCGCCGCAGGTCAAGCCGCACCGAACTGTAGAATTTAAGAGCCCGCCCGCCTGGCGTAATCTCGGGATTGCCGAACACAATCCCGACCTTTTCCCTGAGTTGATTGATAAAGACAACCACCGTACCCGCACGCCCGATAGCCCCGGTAAGCTTTCGTAGCGCCTGCGACATAAGCCGAGCCTGGAGTCCAACGTGAGCATCTCCCATTTCGCCTGCGATCTCGGCACGTGGCACGAGCGCTGCCACGCTGTCTATGACAATGATGTCGATGGCCCCGCTCCTGACCAAGGTCTCGGCAATCTCCAGTGCCTCTTCTCCCGTATCCGGCTGGGCAACATATAGCTCATCCAAATTCACACCGCAGATGCGGGCATAAGCCGGATCCAGAGCATGTTCCACGTCAATATAAGCCGCACGACCACCCTTTTTCTGAGCTTGGGCGATGATATGTTGCCCCAGAGTGGTCTTGCCAGAGCCCTCCGGCCCGAAGATTTCAGTCACGCGCCCGCGCGGCAACCCCCCCACTCCCAAAGCGATATCCAGCGCAATTGAACCCGTGGGAATTACGGCCACTTGCTGCTGGCTAGCCTCTTCAGACAGCTTCATGATGGCACCCTTGCCAAACTGCCTTTCAATTTGGTCGATGGCCGCCTCAAGCGCCCTGTCTTTCTCCGTGCCCGTATTCATATTCGTCTTGGTACTAGCCATAACATCTGTCCTTATTGCGCTGATTATATCATAAACCAGGAAAGGATGGCGGTCTTAGCTTTTACAGTTGCAAAGAGAATAATGTATCTACAGAAACCATTTCGCGACGCTTTCAGCTCTACGATGGAGGAGTTTAATGTGGAGCCAAATTGCGCTTACCTAGGCAACCCCCGATACCCCCTAACGGCACCTGAACCGACAGAACCGGTCAAGTTTCACAAAGAACGGTCATCCCCGGGGGTTTTGGGCTCAGCAATAAGAGAGGCGCTGCGATAAGCATGGCATAGATATGGCGTTTGATATCCGCTTGCTAAAGTCTGACCGGCACGCCTCTGTCGCGAAGATATCGCTTGGCTTCGGCAATGGTGTGCATGCCATAGTGGAAGATACTTGCCGCAAGCACAGCATCAGCCATACCGTCAGCAAGCACCCGGTAAAGGTCTTCTAGGCTACCCGCCCCACCCGAGGCAATGACTGGCACATTCACAGCCTCGGAGACAATGCGGGTAAGATCAATATCGTAGCCCGCACAGTGCCCATCGGCATCCATGCTTGTTAGCAGTATCTCGCCCGCTCCGAGCGCCGTTGTCCGTTTTGCCCAGTCAACCACATCCATTCCGGTCGGCTCCTGTCCCCCTGCGACATAGACGCCCCAGCCAGAATGGCTTGTGTCGTCACGGCGTGCGTCAATAGCTACGACTATACATTGGCTCCCGAAGACGGCCACACTCTCCGAGATGAGTTCCGGACGACAAACCGCCGCCGTATTAAGAGAAACCTTGTCCGCCCCCGCCCGTAACATACGCTGGACATCCGCAAGCGTACGCAAGCCGCCACCCACGGTAAGGGGCATGAAAATCTTTTCAGAGATGTGCTCTACCACCTCAACTATGGTATCGCGACCCTCGGTGGTGGCAGTTATGTCTAGAAATACCAATTCGTCAGCACCAGCTTGGCAGTAATAGTCTGCCAACTCCACCGGGTCACCTGCGTCCCTGAGATTGATAAAACTCTTGCCCTTAACCACCCGACCATTTTTTACGTCCAGGCAAGGGATGATGCGCCGCGTCAGCATACCATACCTGCCATCTTAAGAAAGTTGGTATAAATCTTGAGGCCATTGGGACCACTTTTCTCTGGGTGAAACTGGGTAGCCACCAGATTGCCTCTGGCCAGAGCACTACAAAAGCTCACGCCGTAATCAGTCTCGCCCACCACAATCATTGGATCCCCCGGCATACTATAGTAGCTATGTACAAAGTAAAAGTCAGCCCTGTCGTCAATACCCGCAAAGATAGGGTGCGCCCCGTGCTTCCTTACCTGGTTCCATCCCATATGAGGCACTTTTAGACCAGAGGTAAACTTCTTAACCCCACCCGCCACCACACCTAGGCATTCGCAACCCCCGCCCTCATCAGTGGTTTCAAAGAGCACCTGGAGTCCCAAACAGATGCCTAGGAAAGGTCTGTCACGCACAATAAAGTCCAGCAGGGCATCTTTAAGCCCGCGTTCCTGCAAACCTTGCATGACACAGGCAGCCGCCCCCACCCCAGGCAGGATAACCGCCGATGCCTGAGCAATATCAGCCCCTACACTACTTACCAAAGGCTCAGCTCCAACATGGCGCACCGCATTAACCACACTGCGCAGGTTGCCTGCACCATAGTCGACAATCACCAGCCTATTCTTGGTCATAGACAAAAAGGCAACACCCCACTCGCTACATCATAAAAGGCCATTCCCGCGACTGTCAAGGACGCGTGGCCCTGGGGCAAATTGCCACCCCCGGCACATGCTTTGCTTCAGTTCAATGCTGTTCTTATTGAGTTTCAGTCAATATGTGATCCGTGCTCATGTCTTTTGCACAGTAGGCATCGTTTGGATTATAACCTGACTTTTGCAGTTACGAATAACAAAAACACTCCTAAGGGTTCTGTCAGTCAGGCGTGTTTTGGAGTATCTCGTTTTGATAATAGTCGTTGGGATAAACAGCTATTTTTTGGTAGCCCCTAATATTTTC
>WRNP01000064.1 GCA_009776515.1 Dehalococcoidia bacterium
TTCTTTATCCAAACCGGCGACCGCATCCCAGCCGATGGAAGGCTGCTTCAAGCCGTAAACCTGCGGCTTGAGGAAGCCTCGCTGACCGGGGAAAGTGTACCAGTGGAGAAAATATCGGAGCCAGTTTCCGGAGTGGTTGGGATCGGCGACCGCAAAAATATGGTCTTCGCCGGCACCACTGCCAGCTACGGGCGCGGCCTAGGCGTAGCTACATCCACCGGTATGGCCACCGAGTTTGGCAAAATCGCCAGCCTACTCCAAGAAGTCAGCGAAGAAGCCACCCCCCTTCAGATAAATCTGGCACGGATGGGACGCTGGATCGCTATCGGTGCACTGGGGTTAACTGCCATCTTGTCGGTCTTAGGCATAATGCGAGGTAATCCTGTTCTGGAAATGATACTCTGGGGCGTCAGCTTAGCAGTAGCCGCCGTACCAGAGGCCCTGCCGGCCGTGGTCACCATCTCCCTCTCGCTGGGCGTCCAAAGGATGGCCCGCCGCAACGCCCTCATCAGGAAACTCCCAGCCGTGGAGACGCTGGGCTGCACCAACTACATCTGTTCAGACAAGACTGGCACCTTGACCCAGGACCAGATGACCATACGGCGCGCCTTGGTTGGCCTTGAGACTTACGAAATAAGCGGCTCGGGCTATGTGCCAGAAGGCGATTTCCTGAATAGCGGTCAGGCGGTAAAGAACGCCGTGGCTTCACCTGCGCTTAAGAGGCTATTAACCATCGGGGCACTATGCAACGATACGCACCTAGTCAAGGAAGATGGTAGCTGGGATGTGCAGGGCGACCCCACCGAGGGTGCACTGGTGGTACTGGCCGCTAAGGGAGGGCTGTCTCAGGACGACCTAAATCGGGAGATGCCGCGCATCCATGAAATCCCTTTCAGTTCCGAGACCAAGCGCATGACCACCATCCATCAGACCAGTGTGGGCCAGATAGCCATGGCCAAGGGAGCCGCCGAGGTCATACTGGAATCATGTAGCCGCATTCTAAGCGATGGTCAAGAGAAAGAGTTCGCCGAGTCTGATAGGCAACGGGTGCTGGACGCAGCCCAAGCCATGGCAGACGATGCCCTCAGGGTTCTGGGGCTGGCCTACCGCATCGTGGACGACGACGCCGGAGACGATGACGCCCAACGAGATATGGTCTTTGCGGGGCTGGTGGGCATGATTGACCCGCCACGCCCTGAGGTAAGCTCCGCCATCCAAGAATGTCACCAGGCTGGTATCCGCACTGTAATGATTACCGGTGACCACAAGGCCACGGCTGTGGCCATCGCTCGGGAGCTGGGACTGCTCCAAAAGGGCCTCGCTCTTTCCGGGGCTGAGGTGGACCAGCTTGATCAGGCCGAATTCGAAAAGATGGTGGACGACATTGAGGTCTATGCCCGTGTCTCACCAGAGCATAAATTGCGCGTCGTGAGCGCCCTGACCAAAAAAGGTCACGTGGTCGCCATGACCGGCGACGGTGTTAACGATGCCCCAGCCCTCAAGCGCGCCGACATCGGCATCGCCATGGGCATCACCGGCACCGATGTCACCCGAGAAGCCGCCAACATGGTGCTCACCGATGACAACTTTGCCTCCATCGTAGCCGCCGTAGAGGAAGGGCGTGGCATCTTTGCCAATATCAAGAAATACATCATCTTTCTGCTTTCAGCCAACCTAGGCGAGATCCTGCTCATGGCCGCAGTCATCCTCTTTGGCCCATTGATGGGGCTGCCCGCTGGCGTCGTACCCCTGGTGGCAGTGCAGATACTATTCGTCAACCTAGCCACCGACGGCCTCCCGGCTATTGCCCTTTCAATTGATCCGCCGGAGCCGGACATCATGCAGCGCCGGCCGCGCCCACGCCGGCAGAGCATCTTCACCAAAAACGTGCTCATATATCTGCTGATCGCCGGCGTATGGACGGCCGCAGCCTCTCTCATCGCCTTCCTCTGGGCCATCCACTACCGCACCGGCTCCGAAGAAGAACTATTGAGAGAAGCTCAGAGCATGTGCTTCATCACCCTCATCCTGATTGAGTTCTTCAATGCCATAAACTGCCGCTCTCTGGATCACTCCATCTTCCGGGTAGGCTTTTTCAAGAACAAGTGGCTGCTACTTTCCATCGCCATACAAATACCCCTGCTACTGGCCATCATATATTGGGAGCCATTGCAAAATGCTTTCAGGACGCATTCCCTTAACGGCGAGGAGTGGCTGATCTCCATCGGACTCGCCTCCACCATCTTTTTTGGGCTTGAACTATTCAAAATTGCCATGCGCTTAATCTCACCTCTCCATAAACGCTCGTCACATGATTAAATATACGCCCAGCGCCCGGCCTCTAAATAGCCCTGCCTGACGCTGGACACAGGACTGCCTTTAATGAACTTTATCTTAACGCACAAGGACATCTTAGCCCGGCTGGCCAGTTGTCCACCGCTGGTTGAAGGGTACCTCAATCTCGAGCTTCAGATGCAGAACAACGGTTTCGACATCACGCTGCGTACCGCTGCAACTTTTACTTCGCCGGGCCAGCTTGCTCTGGACAATAACGAGCGCACGCTACCTCACCTGCTAGAGCTTGAGTTCGGCGAAGACGAACTCCTCACACTCCCCCCAGGCCAGTACCGCATCGTCTATAACGAGATCGTGCATCTGCCAAAAGATGTCATCGCTTTTGGCTTTCCTCGAAGCAGCCTCCTGCGTTGCGGAGCAGATATGCGCACCGCCGTCTGGGATGCCGGCTACTCGGGACGCTCGGAGAGCTTGCTCGTGGTACACAACCCACACGGCCTGCGCTTAAAACGCCAAGCCCGTCTTCTGCAACTCGTCTTTTTACAACTTGGCGAGGAGAGCGATGGTTATCACGGTGCCTACCAAAACGAAAATACCTAACCCTGTCTGTTAGCTGAAACAAGCACTCGTATTCATGCGGCTTAGTAGCCTTATTGGTTACAACACCATGTGCTCCAACGCCCCCTGCAAAACTTGAGTCCTGATGGGTTTTTTGTTTTAATTAGACTGGCTTTGTGCGCCTCGCCCAATGGGCACTATCAAAGCCTACTCATCAACAACACGAGCGCCCGCACCATATTAACAAACAGAGAGAAAGGGACACTTATGGGAGAGTTGCCTGCCATCGGTAATATCTCGCCCGAGGTCTTCCGCGAGCTTATTTTCCCGCACCTGGGGGCTAAGGATGAAAGCATTGTGATCGGTCCCCAGCATGGTACCAACATCAGCATCGCCAAGATTGCTGGCCAAGCCGTTTCTTTTACTACCAGCCCGGTCTTCATCGTACCGGAATGCGGTTGGGAGAGGGCTGCTTGGCTTGCCCTCCACATGCTAATCTCCGACTCCGTAACTTGCGGTCTGTTGCCCCGCTACCTTTCCCTCAACCTCAATTTGCCTGCGGAGACAACCGAGGAGCAATTGACGATTATATGGGAGACCATCCATCGGGAATGCGAAAAACTGGGCATAGCCCTCGTCGCCGAACGCATCGGCCGCTACGAGAATTGCCACTATCCCTTGGTCGGCGGAGCTACGGCAGTGGGGATCGGCGCGCCAGATAGCTACGTCAGCCCCAAATTCATCCAACCAGGCGACAAGATCATTATCGCCAAAGGCCCGGCTATCGCAACCGCAGGCATACTCGGCACCATGGCCCCGATACATACCGAGCAGGCGCTAGGCAAGGATATCGCCCGCAAAGCCAGTGACATCTTTTACAAGACATCCATCATAACCGAGGCCAGTGTCGCCATGTCCGCCGGAGTGCGCGATGATGGTGTTTCGGCCATAAACAATGCCTCCGAGCGTGGCATCTGGGGCGGTTTGTATGAAATGGCTGAGGCCGCAGATATGGGCGTGAGGGTTGACCAGGAAAAAATCGTTATAGAGCCCGGTGTGGCCGAGATCTGCCACCTTTACGGCATTGACCCCTACACCTCTATCAGCAAGGGCGCCCTGATCATCGCCTGCCGCCCACACAAAGCCGATGAGGTGGCACACCTCATCCAAAAGCAGGGTATCAAGGCATCCATAGCGGGAGAGTTCACCGCCAAAGAGCAGGGGATGGTACTCATAATAGGCGGGAACCTCCGCTCACTCATGCCCCCTGTTGCGGATCCATTTTGGCAAGCTTTTTACCGGTCGCTGAAGTTGTCCAAGAAGGACTAGGCCACCGTAAGGCCTAGGCCAGTCCCCCAGAGTAGGGATGCATTGATACGAACCCAGAGGTTTCCGTACCTGAGGTAGCCTGATGAAAGAAGAGTTGGTCGTTGTTTTTATCACTGCAAGCAGTACTCAAGAGGCTCAGACTGTCGCGGATGTCCTGCTTGAAGCTCATCTCGCCGCCTGCGCCAGCATCATCCCCAAGACATCATCTCATTATTGGTGGCAGGGTGAGATCAAGAGTGCAGCAGAGGCCTTGCTCATGATAAAAACCCGCGCTGTCCTCCTTGATGCTATAATCAAGAGTGTAAAGGAGCGACACTCCTACGATGTACCGGAGGTCATCGCCATACCGATAGTGGGGGGAAGCGCAGAATACCTAAAGTGGGTCGAAAATGAAACCGAACACAAGCCATGACCCCAATCCAATGAGATAAGCCATGTTTAAGCGCCTGCGCGAAGATATCCACAATGTCTTTGAGCGTGACCCGGCCGCCCGGAGCGTAATTGAGGTCTTCTGCTGTTATCCCGGCCTCCACGCCCTCTGGAGACACCGAGTATCTCATTGGCTCTGGCACCATCACCTAAAGCTCCCGGCTCGGTTTCTTTCCCAATGGAGCCGCTTAGTAACACACATTGAGATCCACCCCGGTGCGAGCATCGGACGACGCTTTTTCATCGACCATGGAGCTGGAGTGGTCATCGGTGAGACTGCCGAGATCGGCGACGATGTCCTCATGTATCAAGGGGTATCACTCGCTGGCACATCTCTAGTCAAAGGCAAGCGCCACCCAACCATTGGAAACCGCGCCGTGATTGGTGCGGGAGCTATTGTGTTGGGACCAATTCTAGTGGGCGAGGGGGCCCGTATCGGCGCAGGATCGGTCGTAGTAAAGCCCGTGCCACCAGGTGCCACCGTGGTCGGAGTACCAGGCAGGGTGGTCGAGGAATCCCAAGAACCCACCCGAGATCTAGAGCACGGTAAGTTGCCAGACCCAGTAGCAGAGGCCATCCGCGCAGTGCTCGGTGAGCAGTCCAAATTGGAAGATCGGCTAGCGAAATTGGAGAAAGGCTCCGGACTGGCGGTGCCGCCCGACGAGTTCAAAGCACACATCCGCGAAATCGTGCGCGAGTTCAGCCAGAGCGAGAGCGGCAACAACCCCAACACCACCGAATCCCCCTAATCAACAGCCACACCGTCACGCACTGATGTGTTCCGGGGAAAGGCAATTTATCATAGTGCCTATAAGAAGGCTTCGCCAGTTTGTGTGGGTCATGCCTGGGAAACAATGTGATCCATGTGTACTTTGGGCTGTCTCTAAGTAATTGCTTAATTCCTAAAAGATCACGCCAATGAAACCAATGCGTTTAGTTTTTAGCTACGCCCGCCGCTATGCTGGTGTTCTCGCCGTCACCATCAGCGCCGATATGCTGCTCGTGGGCATCCAGCTCCTCATCCCCCTCGTCATCCGAGCCCTGCTGGCCCCATTCAACACCGGCGACCTCACCCAGGACACCCTGAGCCTTATCACCCGCCTGACATTCCTAGTACTCATAGCCTACCTCGCGCGGGCAGCTCTTAAATTCCTGAGCGTCTATATGTCCCATGTCGCCGGCTGGAGTGTGGTAGCCGACGTTCGCAAGTTCATCTACGATCATGTCCAACGCCTGGGTCTCCGATTCTACCAAGACCAGCAGACCGGACAGCTTATGTCCCGTGTCATCAACGACACTGACCACTTTGAAGACCTTATTTCACATGCTATCCCCGATGTCTTGGTCAGCCTGTTTTCCATCATCGGAGTAAGCACTATTATGTTCAATCTCAACTGGCAACTGGCTCTTCTCAGTCTCATCCCCGTCCCTTTCGTGATCATCGGCATGAGGCTGTATGCCCGCATCGTACGCCCCGCTTTTCGTGAGCGCCAGAAGGAGCTCGGCACCCTAAACGCCATCTTGGCCGACAACCTCTCTGGCATCCGCGAAATTCAGGCTTTTACCCGTGAGGAAGAGGAGAGCCATCGCTTCCAAGCACAGATAGACCGCTACCGGCGCTTTTCGCTCCAGGCTATAAAACTAATGTCCGTTTTCCAGCCGGCAATTGAGTTTGCCTCATCACTGGGTCTCCTCATCATCGTCTATTTCGGCGGCCGCATGGCCTTCAACCAAACCTTGGCCCTGCCAGACCTAGTCGCTTTCTTCCTGTACCTTGATATCCTCTATCAGCCAGTGCGCACATTGAGTACCTCCTGGGAGCAGTTCCAGCGCGCCCTGGCTAGTGCCGACCGCGTGGCTGACCTGCTTATGGAACAGCCCGAACCGCGCGACCAGCCGGGAGCCATCCCCCTTGTGACACGAGCCGCAGGGCATATCGCTTTCCAAGATGTGAGTTTCGCCTATAATGCCGACATCCCGGTACTGGAGCATATTGAATTGGATATCCCCACCCAGCATGTGGTAGCCTTGGTTGGGCCAAGCGGAGTGGGCAAGTCGACCCTGGTGAGCCTCATCCCTCGCTTCTACGATCCACATGCGGGGCGCGTCACCCTGGACGGGCAAGACATCAAGGGACTGAGCATTGAGAGCGTGCGCCAGCAGATAAGCATTGTGTTGCAGGATGTCTTCCTTTTCCACGGCACTGTGCGCGAGAACATCCTCTTCGGACGGCCGAAGGCCAGTGATGCCGAGGTGATAAAAGCGGCCCAAATCGCCAACGCAGCAGGCTTCATTGAGGCCTTGCCAGACGGCTACCAAACCATCATCGGTGAGCGCGGGGTAAAACTCTCCGGTGGGCAGAAACAGCGCATCTCCATTGCCCGCGCCGTGCTGAAAGATGCCCCCATCCTCATCCTTGACGAGGCCACCTCAGCGGTAGACACCGAAACCGAGCTCCTCATACAGCAGGCCCTAGAGCGCCTCATGCTGGGACGCACCACCATCATTATCGCCCACCGATTGTCCACTGTTCGCAGTGCTGATATGATCGTGGTGCTGGAAGGACACGGTATCGCCGAGAAAGGGCGCCACGAGGAGTTGCTCGCCCGACGCGGCCTGTATCAAAAACTCTATAACATCCAGGCCCAGTTGGACGGACTCACTTCTCAATCCGACGCCCAAACTATGGCCGGCGAGGGGCCGCTGACCTCAGCTTAAGCCTACGGCACCGCCACTTGCCCTCCGTGTAACATAGTTGTAGGAGAATCAGACTAAAGACAGCCTCCAAAAACTACCAACCAGGGTGACCGTATCAACTAACATGGGCATGCACCAGAATTCTCGGAGAGGATTTTTATTGGTTTTCGGAGGTTGCCTACAATAAGCTCATTGAGATTCGCGATGTGTTGAATAATGCCATAGATGAGTATGGTGACATAGAGTTTAATGCCAAGTTTGGTATAAGCGGCTTTTCCGTAAACGAGATAACCAACGTTGTAGATATTGGCATGTTCGATAGGGCCAAAGAAAGTACAGTCTTGGCCTACCTAGAAGCCAATGTAGAAGGCTTCACTCCTAGAAGCGTCGTGTTTAACGATGGATGCGAAACTGTTCCTACGGTAGCTAGTTCTACGGCGACTACTGCGCTGGCGGGCGACGAGATCAATAGACCCATTGCAGGAGGAAGTGTAGTACTGGGCTCAATAGGGTTCAATGCGTACACACAGATCGGTGGAGTCAAGACCTACGGAGTTGTTACCGCAGGGCACTTTGCCGACCTAAATGATGTGGCCTACAACGTTTATGGCACAAAGATTGGCCTTTGCACTATAAGCAATTTCTTTAGCGTGAATGGCGGCAATTGTAAGCTTGATGTTGCCTTTATTCCCATATCTGTAAATCCATCCGGTCCGTCGATAACACCGTCTTCCAAGGTAAGTAATAACATTTGGAATTCTACCGAAGAAGATGTTAGAGGCATACGCTACGACTACGATATTGTTGTAGGGATGGATGTCTTGAAAATTGGGAGGACAACGGGGTACAATACCGGCTATGTGAGCAGTAAGGGTATAACTGGTTCAAGCAATAGTTACTATTACACTGATCAACTGAAGACCACTAACTATTGTGCGGGAGGAGATAGCGGGGGGATGCTTGGCGAATGGGTTGCGGGAATTTCTGGCGGCGTATTCCTGATTGGGATTACGTCAATGTCAGATAGCACATATGGTTATTTCACAATGGCAGACAATATTGCTTATTATCTTGGTATTTACCCTGTGACCAAGTAAGGAACCCATTCTTACAGTACACCCGCATTGCAAACTTCTCCATCCCATCAGCGTTCTACTGATGGGATGGAGAGTCTAATTGAGGAGTGCAGGGACGAACACGCTGAAAAAGTTTATGTACGCCATTTTTTGCCTGGGCGGCACATCGGTCATTATGGCTGGGTGTACCCTTTCCACGGCAGATGATTCTTTGACAGTAGCGATACCAGTTGATGTCAATCCAGTTACGGCGTCAGATACCGACTCAATAGCTATATTGCTAGAGGAAATGGTGCCTGTGTTTCCCGATGGGATATCTTTGTCATTCGAAGGATCTACCTACTCTGTTGGCGTCGAGGTACTAAATGCTGTGTGGAAAAATGATACAGATCGAGAGATACTGTTTGGACAAGTTTTTAGCATTCAAAAAAAAGTAAATGGTGATTGGGAGACATTAAACACCATAAATGGTGTGCCAGTCTTTCCGCTGATAGCATATCGTGTTTCACCTCATTCTCAAATGGACTGGACATATAGACTGCACAATTATGGTTGCCTTGAAGCAGGTTGTTACAGAATCGCATCCAGCTTTTGGCTATACTCTCCCATACCTACAGGCGACCCTAGGGGATACAGGGTATACGCAGAATTTATGGTGGCATAGCCATTATATGATTAACCACAAACTTTTAGAGTTTAGGTAATAGGCCCGCCTGGGCATCCAGCTCAAGCCCAAGCTTTTTAGCTAGATCACGCGTCTTTTTGGTGGTCTCCG
>WRNP01000065.1 GCA_009776515.1 Dehalococcoidia bacterium
TCCAGTCATAGGCTCCGAGGAACAGATTGTCAGTGCTATTCTCATTTGATGCAACGTTACCCTTTTCGGTGCTATTAATTATGATGCAATGCGTTACCTTGAATACGTGTCACATTTTAGCTATAATTGCTACTCCCACTTAAATATAATAGATTGATAAGGAGCGACCATGACGAACCTCAGGATTCCCGGTCCGACCCCTTGCCCAAGCGAAGTCCTGCAGGCCATGGGCCGGCAGATGGTCAACCACCGCGGCGGGGAGTTCATGCAGATCATGCAGGACACCACTGCCAAGCTTAAAAAGCTTTTCCTCACCCAGCACGACCTGTTCATCCTGACCGGTTCGGGCACAGGCGGACTGGAGGCCGCCGTGGTTAATACCCTCTCGCCGGGCGACCGAGTACTGGCGGTATCCATCGGTGTCTTCGGCGACCGCTTCGGGAATATCGCCAAGACTTTCGGCGCGGATGTCACCTGGGTCAAATCAACCTGGGGGCAGGCCGCTGATATTAACGCCGTTAAGGATGTCCTGGCCAAAGACCCCGCCCTCAAAGCGGTGCTGGTAACCCATAACGAAACCTCTACCGGTATCACCAACCCTCTGAAAGAGATTGCCGCCGCAGTCAAGGCTGCCGGCAAGCTCCTTTTGGTAGATGCCATCAGCAGTCTGGGTTCGCTTGAGTTCCCCGTGGACGAGTGGGGAGCTGATGTGGTCGTCGCCGGCTCGCAAAAGAGTTGGATGGTGCCGCCGGGATTGGTCATGGTTTCGGTGTCACCAGAAGCTTGGCAGGCCAATGAACAAGCCAAAATGGCGCGGTTCTACTGGGACTTCGGCAAAGCCAAGAAATACTTCGAAAAGGGCGGGCAAACGCCCTGGACCCCTGCTGTATCGGTGGTTTTTGCCCTTTCATGCGCCTGCGATATGATGCTCGCCGAAGGCCTGCCCAATATCATTTCCCGCCACGCCCGCCTCGGGCAGATGACCCGCGAAGGAGTGAAGGCCCTGGGACTTAAGCTCTTCGCCGATGAAAAATACGCCTCCAACACCGTCACCGCCGTACTTGGCGATAATGGTCTTGATGCTAAGAAGTTGACTAAGGTTATGCGCGAAGAATACGACATCGTCCTCTCAGGGGGGCAGATGGAATTGGAAGGCAAAATCTTCCGCATCGGTCATTTGGGATGGGCTCACGAGTCAGACATCCAGCAAGTACTGGATGCCCTCAAGACCGCCCTGCCCAAAGCCGGATTCCAAAGTGTCTAAAAACATACCTCGCCCGCCAGGCATGCCGGAAAGTGCATACAACTAAGGGGGATTGTTATGAAAATGAACGTCTTGGTCGCCGATCCTCTAGCCGATGAGGGAATAGAGTTCCTCAAGGAATATGCCAACGTTGACGTAAAAACGAAGCTCAAGCCGGATGAGCTTAAAGCCATCATCGGCGGCTACGAAGGCCTCATCGTGCGCAGTCAGACCCGCGTCACTGCTGACATCATTGAGGCCGGAGCCCGCCTCATGGTCATCGGGAGGGCAGGCGTGGGCGTGGACAACATTGATACCGAAGCCGCCACACACCGCGGCATCATCGTGGTCAATGCCCCCACAGGCAACACTATCTCCGCCGCCGAGCATGCCATAGCCCTCATGATGGCCCTGGCCCGCAACATCCCCCAGGCCAATGCTTCGCTTAAGTCCGGCGAGTGGAAACGCAACGAGTTCATGGGCACCGAGGTGCGCGGCAAGACGTTAGGCCTCGTGGGACTGGGCAACGTCGGATCCGAGGTCGCCCGCCGGGCCCATGGGCTGGAGATGAAAGTCATCGGCTACGATCCTTTTGTCTCGGCCGACAAGGCTAAGGATTTTTACGTCGATGTGCGGCCCCTGGAAGACATTTTCCGCGAAGCAGACTTCATCAGCCTGCACGTACCCCTGATTGAGGCTACCAAGAATATCGTGGGTCCCAAGCAGATTGCCTCCATGAAGCCCACTGCGCGTCTCATCAACGCCGCCCGCGGCGGACTGATTGACGAAGAAGCCCTGGTTCAAGCTATCAATGAAGGCAAACTCGCCGGAGCAGCCATCGACGTTTTCTGTGAAGAGCCATGCACCCAAAGTATTCTCTTTAGTTCGCCCAAGATCATCGTCACGCCGCATCTGGGGGCCTCAACCGCCGAAGCTCAAACCCTGGCCGCCACTGAAGTTATTCAGCAGGTCATTGACGTCTTTCAAGAGCGTCCGGCGAAATACGCCGTCAACGCCCCTCTCATCCCGGCCGAAGACCTGCCGGTAATGGCTCCTTTCGTGCAATTAGCCCAGTCCGTAGGCAGTCTGTTAAGCTATCTGGGCGAAGGGCAGCTCAAGGGCTTGCATATCAAGTACCAGGGCGAAGTTGCGGCCTATAACACCAATGCCATCAAGGCTGTACTCTTAGGTGCCCTCCTCAGCCGCTTCACCGGGGAACGGGTGAATATGGTGAACGCTGCCCTTGAAGCTGAACGGCGCGGGCTGCGCGTGAGCGAGGAAAAACGCGCTGCTTGCGAGAACTACTCCAGCCTCATCACCCTTGAGGCCACCACCAATGAGGGAACAGCCACCGTCTCCGGCACCATTATCCGAGGCGAGGCACACATCGTGCAGGTCAACCAATATTGGCTGGATATCACCCCCACTGGTAGCTATTTCCTGTTTGTGGACCACACCGACCGACCGGGCATCATCGGCGCAGTGGGCAAGATTGCGGGCGATGCCGACATCAACATCAGTTACATGCACCTCTCGCGCCTCAAGCCCCGCGGCGAGGCGCTGATGATCTTAGCCTTGGATGAACCGCTGCCGGAAGCCCAGCGACAGCAAGTGCTATCCTTAAGCGATGTAAAGGCCGCCAGAGTGGTCAAACTTTAGTTTTTTGATACCGTCTTCCATAAAAACTCCTGCTCGAGGTAAAGATTGACCACAGAGCGCAATACTCCGTGCCCCTGCGGCTCGGGCAAAAAGTACAAAAAGTGCTGTGCTGCCGATGCCGTCAAGGCAGACAATGTCAGAGTTAACCGCCTTATCGCCTACCAAGGCCAAATCGGGCAGTTGCGCGAGGCGTTCTGCCAAGCCTACATCGCCACCAAGAAAGCGGCAACCCAAAACATTGAGCACGGGCTGGTGCGCGATGCCGACGCGGCCGGGCAGACCATCTCCTGCCGCAAGGGTTGCGGTGAGTGTTGCACAACCTATTATATTGCCGCCTCACTCCAAGAGTGCGAGGCTATCGTATATTGGTTGTATCAGCACGAAGATGTGTTGCGGCACTTCCTGCGGGCCGCTGCTAGCTGGCGGACGAAGGTATCAGGTGCCTCCCATTGCTTTGATACCATTAACCACCTGTACGGCAAGATAGTCCTCTCGCAGGCCACAGAGGAAGAAAAGCAGACTTTCCGAGAGGCCATGGACGACTATGAGGGCCAACACATCGCCTGTCCCGCCCTTGTGGATGGAGCCTGCTCAATTTACGAAGTGCGCCCCTATGTTTGTGCCTGCGTGGTTTCCGCCAGTCCTCCCGAGTGGTGCCACCTTTCTCACCCAGACCACAGCCGCATGAACTTCATCAAGACTGAGCTCCCCTTAGCCAAAGACATGTCATACTTCGTGCGGCCGAAAAGCGGCATCATCTTCGCCAGCATGCCGCTGCTGGTTTCCGATATCTTAAACGGCGGGTATGCCGCCCTCGCGGCGGTTCCTGGACTAGAAGCTCTCCAGCAGACAGTCTTCAGCGACCCCGCAGTGCAATCAGTGCTCAGGCAAAGCCAAATCTAAGTTTCCCTTGGCCTTCGGCAGCGTTTAGCGAGCATCGCCGAAATAACGCTCCGACTGGGTCAAGGTTCCAGGCAAGGAATGCCATCCCTCATGGGCAGGAATCAATGAAAGACGATAGATTATGCACCTGCGGCAGCGGTCTAGCGTATGGAGCCTGCTGTGGCAGAGTTGTCAAAGAAGACGACCCGATCAGAGACATTCGCCTCAGCGCCTACGCCGGCGAAATAGGGAGTCGCCGCGCGGAGTTCTGCCGCAGCTATACTTTCCACAAGCGGGAGGCCCTGGCTGAAATCTCCGCCAGGCTAAGTCGGGAGGCTCAGGCCGCAGGTAATACTCTATCTTGCCATCAGGGCTGTGCTTCCTGCTGTTATGTTTACGTAGTGGCCTCCCTCCAAGAATGCGAGGCCATCGTGTATTATCTGTACCAGCACCCAAGCGTGCTGCAGCACTTCCAGGGTACTTTTCAGACCTGGCGGGTAGGCATCACCAAGATCCAAGACACCTTCGCTGACATCAGCCGCCTCCAGCAAAAAAGGCTCTCGCGCACCGATACCTCAGAGGATAAACAAGAGTTTGATAAGGCCCTCATAACTTACACCCAACAGAACCTTCCCTGCCCGTTCTTAAAAGACGGCTCCTGTTTGATCTACGAGGTACGCCCTTACGCCTGCGCCGGGCTGGTCTCCACCACCCCTGCTGATTGGTGCGCAGCCGGCCACCTCCACCATCACGAGATCAGGCTTCTGAAAGCCAACACCAACCTTGATGGTGACCCGCCCTATTTCGCCAATCCCACCAATCCAGTGTCGCTCGCCAGCATGCCCGCCCTGGTTTACGAAATCCTCTACTACGGCTGGGATTTCCTCGTTCGCGTGCCGGGATGTGCCCATCTCAATGACAAGCTCAGCGCGATCTAGGCGACTCGGTTGATAAGCAGTCCGCTTGGCAGCTTGGGATAGAAATAAGTGGACTTGCGCGGCATGCGGTCCTGGGCATCAGCGATATCCTTGATGACACCCGGATGCACCGGCTTCACGATAAAGGCCAGCTGAAATTCGCCGCTAGCGATCTTTTGCACCGTCTCCGTACGGTCATAGTTGAAAGCGACCGTTGCCTCATCCTCAAGTGCGAGCCCCAACATCTCTTCCAAAACCAAGTGATCCACCAAACTCACATCCAGCTGATGGTAGATGCCGCTATGACCTTCAGGCATGAGGCGCACTGCGGCCTCAAAATCACGCACCGCAAGCGTCCTTATCAGATCTCCCGGCCCTACAAGGACCAGGCACAGTCCCTCCCCCTGGAGCGCCGCCACCTTTTCCCAGGTATCCTCGGCGCCAGGCACCACTCGCTCAATTTGGAAAAAAGAGACCAGCCCCGCCTCAAGCTCAGCCAGCTTAGCCGGGGAAAGACCGCGCAGGAGACGATGCGGCGGCAGGATGAGGAGTTTGGGATCATCCATATCCACCAAGGTCATAAGCACAAAATTAATAGGCTCATCGGCAGTGACAGCGGGATACTTAGCCGCCCTTTCCCGCCAACACGCAAGGGCACTTTCGTAACGGTGATGGCCATCGGCAATATAGAGTGACAGCCCGCTAAAAGCCCGCTCCAGGCACCCCACCTCGCTCGCAGCACTCACGGCAAAAAGCTCATGGCGTTCCCCGTCAAAAGACGAAGAGGCAGCTATAGGCTCACTGGCGGACGCCTTCGCCAGAATCCGGGTGATTTCTCTGGATGTATCCCGATACATGGCCAAGACGGGACTGGTATTGGCCCCCAGCGTTTTAAGGAGGCGCATGCGCTCACCCCGGGGAGCGGCAAAGGTGTTCTCGTGAGGCAGAATGATCCGGCTGGCCCATTCCTCAAGCCGCACCCGACAGGCCAGGCCGCGGCGGCGGTACTCCCGCCCCTGGTAAGTAAAGTAGTGATCGTGCACATAAAAAGCGGGGCGGGTATCCTCCACCAGCACTCCCCCAGACAGCCATTCCTGAAAATAGGCGGCGGCGCGCTGATATTTATTATCGGCCTCGGAGTCCCCGGGGCGTACTTCTCCGTACTCAATGCGCACAAAATTATAAGGGCTCCGCTCGTAGAGCGCCCGCTGCCCTGCGGGACTGATGATATCATAGGGAGGGCAGAGAACCGCCGCCAAGTCGGGCACCTTTTCTCGGTTATACCTCACCCCACAGAGGGGACGGACTTCAGCCATGTTGCTCCTTAATTTGGTTTGATTATTGCCTAAATCCCGAGCTGAGTCTGTGACAGCATCCTGAGAAGCTCAGCTTCATCAATCTGTTTGATACCAAGTTTTACCGCTTTTGCCAACTTTGAGCCCGGATCAGCCCCCACCACCAGATAAGAGGTCTTTTTGCTCACATCGCCCTTGGCCACCCCACCCAAGGCCTTGATCCGTGCCTCGGCCTGCTCGCGGCTCAAGTTTTCCAGCCGTCCGGTAATCACGAACTCCCGCCCCTCCAGTACCTGTCCCTCAGATGACGGAGGCGCCGCCCGAGGGTCAAGACCAGCCTGCTTCAGCTTCTCAACAATGCGGCGGTTATCTGGGTTTTGGAAAAAGGCCCCGATGCTTTCGGCGATGCGCGGACCCACCGAGTAGATCGCCTCCAGTTCAGTCTGGCCCGCCTCCATAAGCGCGTCCAGACTCCCGAAGTGTTCAGATATAAGTTCCGCCGTCTCCTCGCCCACATGCCGGATACCCAGGGCATTGATCAGGCAGGTAAGGGGTTTAGCCTTGCTCTGCTCAATAGCCCGAAGCAGATTGTCCACCATCTTTTCGCCCATGCGCTCCACTTCAAGCAGCGCCTGCCGCCGATCCTTAAGCGCATAGATGTCGGCAACATCCCCCACCAAGCCGCGCTCAAACAGCATGGCGGCCACCTTTTCCCCCAAGCCTTCAATATCCATCCCTCCCCGTGAGGCAAAGTGTATTAGCCGCTCCAAACTCTGTGCCGGGCAGGCGGCATTGGGACAGTAATACATCACTTCGCCCGCAAACTGCGTGACCTCCGCCCCACAGGCCGGACATACTGGGATGCCCTTATCCACATCCATGAGCCTCTGCCGCATATCAAAGGGCGCCTGCCGATCCAAGCGCGCTGCGGCATCGGGGGTAGGACCGACAATCTCGGGGATGACATCACCCGCGCGCTGGATAAAGATGCTGTCGCCTTCCCGGATATCCTTGCGGCGGATATCGTCTTCATTATGTAATGTCGCCCTGCTGATGGTGACGCCGCCCACATTCACGGGCTCCAGTACCGCGTAAGGATTCAGGGTACCGGTGCGCCCAATGCTGACACGAATTTCTTTAAGGACGGTGCGGCCTTGGATAGCCGGAAACTTGTAAGCTACTGCCCAGCGCGGCTCGCGTCCCAGTTCTCCCAATTCCTCCTGAAGTGCCATCTGATTTATTTTTACCACGATACCATCGACTTCATAAGGCAGAGTATGCCGCATCGCCACCGACCGGGCGTGAAAGGTTGCCGCATCATCCAGGCTCCGCGCCAGCGCGTTGGCGGGGTTGGTCTTGAAGCCCAGCTCACTAAGAAAGGCCAATGTCTCCCAGTGGGTATCCGGCACCGCACCACCCTCCACCCAACCCAGCGCGTAGATGTAAATATCGAGGGCACGGGAGGCCGTGACGCGCGGGTCGAGCTGTCTTAATGAACCGGCAGCGGCATTGCGCGGGTTGGCAAAAAGAGCCATCCCCTGGGCCGCCCGCTCGCAGTTCAGCTTCTCAAAGCCCGACTTGGGCAGGAAGACCTCCCCCCGCACCTCAAAGCGCTTGGGAGCGCCCGGCGCCACCATCAAGGGCAAACTACGGATGGTGCGCAGGTTTTGGGTAATGTCTTCACCCGTCGCGCCGTCCCCGCGCGTAGCGCCGCAGACAAGGACGCCGTTTTCATAGGTGACCGCCACCGCCAAGCCGTCCATCTTGTACTCGCAGACAAAATCATGCGCGCGCGCACCGATCAGTTTCGAGATACGTCCGTACCATGCCCGGAGTTCGCTGTCATTAAAAACATTGCCCAGCGACAAGAGGGGACGAGGATGACTAATCGTACCAAAAGCGGCTGACGGTGCCGCCCCCACCCGCTGGGTAGGCGAGGCGGGGATAATAAACTCGGGATGCGCCTCTTCTAGGCCCTTGAGCTCGCGCATGAGCGCGTCATATTCGGCATCACTAATCTCGGGGGCATCCTGCACATAGTATAGGCAGTTATGGCGGTTTAGCTCCCGCCGCAACTCCTCAATGCGCGCTTTTGCCTGCTCTAAATCGTCCATAACAGCGCTCGCCAAGTCAGTTTCGGTTGCCAAAATATCTTATCTCCTCCGAATTCTGTCCTGTAAAATATAGCCAATCCAATCAGGCGGCGCAATCCCATTTTTCTAGGACCTGAAGGAAGATGCCCAGCCTGTTCCTGGAGCTCACACTTTATACGCTGCTTGAGTGGAGTTATTGCCAGCAAGCAGCAACTCAAAGTAGTGTTCACGGCGGGCCGCATAAGCTGCCGTTCGTGCAGGATATTCAGCCCCATTGTATATAAACATAACACCTCCAATTATTGGGGGGTGTTGCGACGTTCACTGGAACCCAAGTTTTGACTTTT
>WRNP01000066.1 GCA_009776515.1 Dehalococcoidia bacterium
CCCGCACAATCCCTGATAGCCTTATGTACGTGCACCTGCGCCTTATTGATAGCAGTTTGTGTTTCCGTCCACCCCGTACAGATGTCTGTCATATCAAGAGTATTGAGGTAGTCACCTGAGGCCGTGTCGCCGCAGTGAGCCACCAGGTCAACTTCCACATATCCAGGTTGAGTGTCATCCCATTCATCCCCTAGCCTGATGGGAATACTCTTTTTGAGGAGAGTTCCGGGCTTAGTGGCGGAAATGCCCTTGAACCTCATCTCCTCTTTGGCTCTCTTAAGCAATCTATCAGCCGTGGATGACGACATCTCGCGAAGGAGAGTCACGGTATCTTCGTCATAAGATACCTCGCCGTAGCGTATCAGGGCATCCAGCATGTCATCCATACCAGCAGTGAGCCTTTTGCCGCAGGAATTGTCCATGAACATCCAGACGCGGGCAAGGGCTTCCTTGACGTCGCTGCCATACTTGGGGATTCTGCCAGGCCTTGGTTTATGTGGTTTACTTACAAGCCAAGGTCTTATTGAGAGAAGATGCTTGATACGGCTTCGGCTTAAGCCAGTTGTTGCGCCGAGGTTGTCTAAGATGGCCCCTCTTTCCTTTCTTGATGCCTTTTTGTACCCCAGTCTCGTTCTGGTTATTATTTCGTTTCTTGTAGCCATGGATGCTTTTTCTTTCATCTGTTCCTCCAGTCATAGGCTCCGAGGAACAGATTGTCAGTGCTATTCTCATTTGATGCAACGTTACCCTTTTCGGTGCTATTAATTATGATGCAATGCGCCAGCTTGATTATCCCTTTTGTTGAGTCTATACTTTACTTGTTCCTGTAAATCAAAGATTGGGACGTATGTTATGAACGAAAATTCCCGCGGTATTGAGATCGTCAAGCAGCAAGGTCAGGGCGGCGTTTCAATTACAGTGGGCGGCGAGAGTGTCTCGACGCAGGGAAAACCTCTTGATGTTCAGCTCAGCAAGCAGCAGGCTTATGTTTATTTGTTGACTGATTGCTCTGGGAGCATGAGCGGTTATAAGCTTGACCAGGCCAAGCAAGGCATCTTGAACTTTGCCACCGATGCTCTGAAGAACGATTATCGCGTGGGGCTCATCAGCTTTGATACCGAGGCCCGACTCATTTGCGAGCCCGTGGGCGATATCCAGATCCTAACGCCGGGGGTTAGAGCTATGCGCGTTGGTGGTAGCACTAACATGGTGAAGGCCATTAAACTAGCGCATGACAAGCTGAAAGGCCTGGTGGGGACGCGGGTGATTGTGATGGCTACCGATGGTATGCCGGATAACGCCGATGCTACGCTCAAAGCGGCACGGGCGGCTAAGGACGCCGGCATTGATTTTATCGCCATTGGCACCGACGATGCCAATCAGAACTTCCTGGGTAAACTTGCAACCCGGCAGGATCTTGCTGCCAAAGTATCCAGTGATATGTTTGCCCAGGCGATCGCCTCGGCCTCAAATCTGTTGCCAGCGCCGCGTGGAATCATCAAAAGGCAGTAGCTTGGCATGATTTGGGAAGATGCCTGCCGCACCTTGGGGGTCCTTGAGACGGCCACCCCGGCCGAAATTAAGGAACAATACCTCTATAAGGTGCAGCTATTACACCCCGACAAGACCCTAGATAAACCAGACAAGATCCGCCAAAAAGCCGAAGAAGAGCTGATCGGTATTAACGAGGCTTACAAATTTCTCTCTGAGGATAGGAATAATCCGCGCAATCCCCCCAAGCTGGAAATCGCTCCAAGGGCCGTCCGCTTTGCCGAGGTGGGGCTGAATCAAAAAAAAGAAACGACCATTGAAATTAAGAGTGCCGGCGGACCGTATACTAACTGCTGGATAGATAATTCCCCAGCATCGTGGTTGGCGGTCACCAGCGTCAAAGCGACTTCCAGCGAGGCCTTGCCCTTGCTGGTGACTATTGAGGTGCAAGGGATGCCGGCCGTCATTCAGCCGGAGCGCTGCCAGATCCTTATCAGATTGAAGAACGAAAAGACAGGGCTGATGACCGAGGATGCGATCAATGTCGAAATAATCCCTTTGCATCTGATTGCCAGACTTAAGATTCAAGGACGCAAGATCAAATTCCAGAAAGTACCGCTGGATACGGTGCGGAGCTACGTGCTGGAGTTTGGCAACCGAGGCCCGGAGATTTTGCACGGGTACATAGCCACCAACGCGCCGTGGCTCAGCGCTTCTCTGAGTGAGATAGTTCTGCCCAAGAAGGCCATGAGCCGTTGTACTATAAGCGTAGATACCACCAACCTTTCCAGTGGGTTACGCGACGTTGGTTTGATAAATGTCTGCACCAACGGGGGCGAGGCCGTTATCCCTGTTGAACTTACCACCGTTGGACAGCGCCAGAGCCGTCCCGCATCAGCCTCTTCTTACCCCGGCGGCCAAGGTCAAGGCCAGAAAGCTTACGGCAGTATGTATGCCGCAACGCCTGTGACACGAGTTAGGAGAAAGAGCGGGGGATTCTGGTTTTTTAAGTTTATCTTGATATTTGCCCTTATCTTTGGGGTAGGATTGGCTTGTATTTATTATTTCCTGGACGACCCGGATTGGGGCAATATATTGAGTTGGTGGGGGGCGATCGCCTTTGTTGTCTCGCTTCTCCTTTCTCTGGTGCGTGGCTAACATTTCCCCAGATTACAGGGTTCTTCTCTGTGCTGTGCAATAATTGATAGGCGGCGACTCATATTTTAAGTCGCCGCCTGCTTTTAGAGCCTTATGGCCGAAGCCGCCAGAGCGGTTTTACTGAACAGCTGGGGAGAAGCCGTACTTTCCAAAGATGGCCATTGCCTGGGCGGATGACAGGAAGTCGATGTATTCTTGGGCTTCGCTTTGGTGGCGGCTGTTCTTGGTGATTGCTACCGGATAAACGACATTGGCGTTGATGGCATCCGGAGCGCTGGCCACCACTGTCACCTTGCCAGAGGCAAGAACATCGGTGGCATATACAATTCCGGCATCCGCACTGCCGGACTCGACATAGGCTAGCACTCCCCGCACGTCCGCTCCCATCAAATACTTCGACCGCACCTGGTCGGTAATGCCCAAGATGTCGAAAGCCTGCTGGGCATACGCGCCGGCGGGCACCGAAGCCGGATCGCCGATGGCGATTAGATTGACCTTGGCCAGAGCGAGGTCTGTGAAGCTCGATAGTCCCAGCGTGCTGTTACTGGGTACGACGAGTACGACCTTATTGTTTAAGAGATTGCGGCGCGAGCCATCGACAAGCAAGCCCTTATTTTGCAGAGTGTCCATCTGCGCGGCAGCAGCAGAGATGAATACGTCGCAAGCCCCGCCGTTTTCAATTTGTACCTGGAGGGTGCCGGAGCTGGCGATGTTGGGTACGATAGTAACCCAGGGTCGGGTACTGGTATAGGCCTCATTGATCTCTTTGATGGCATCGGTGAGGCTATTGGCGGCAAGCACGTCAAGGGTGACCGGTTCATTCGTGGCGGTAGGGGCAGCTCCCCGGCATCCCGCAGTTGCTACGACAAGCAAAGCTGTGGCTAGCACACAGGCCAGGAGATTACCGACTTTTCTGGTAGGGAATAATGACAACAATGTCCTCCTGTTAAGATTTATTGATCTCCGGTGGCGGTAAACTTGTTTTGTTTAGGCACACGACCAGGATATAAGCGCCCAGAGGCTCTCCATGGGTTGTACATAGTAGCCGTTCTGATATTCCAGATTGTCTGCCAGGAACTGCATAGATGCTTGCCTCTCGGTCTCGCTGGCGGCGTACCCTCGTATTATTTGAGTGTAAGCTTGCTCCAGACTGCCAAAAATACGCTTGCCGCAAGTAGCGAAGATATCAACCCGGGGAGTGATGCCCAGACTGATGATGATATCACGCAGGATGGTGTAGTCGGGAAAGGGGTGATAGGTGGTACCCAGCTGGGCGCAGAGAGCTGCCTCTAAGAGGTTGTAGCCGTTGACTTTCCAAGTGATGTAGCACCTCTTTTTGGCGGTGTGGCTGATGAGTTCAAGACAGCGCAGAATGTCTTCGCCGGCGGGTAGCGAGCGGGATACCAGGACGATGTCATGTTGATCAAAGTCGATACCTAGACGAGCCTTGGTCCAATCTAGGTGTAACAGCTTGATATTGTTGAGCTGCTCTGCGGCAGCATCTTGGGCGATGGTCTGTAACATAGCCTCGGACTGGTCCAGGGCGGTGACCAAGTGCACTCGCTTGGCCAAGGGCAGGCTGAGGGCTCCGGTGCCCGCACCTACGTCCAAAATGGTATCGCTCGGATTGCATTTGATACGGCGCAGTACTTCCTTGGTATAGCTACTGTGCTCACGCTTGGGTGGCAGCGAATGTACCCAAGCATCCCAGAAGCCTGCTCCCTGGCCACTGAAGCTGGCAGCAGTCATACTCTGATGCCAGCGCTCTGCAAGAGCAGTGCTGGTAGTCTTTGGGCGACCTGTCGGATTGGCATTCATGCTAGGGGCCTCCTTGGGATTTGCTGGACGAGGTGCCCCAAATGGTGGGGGTAGCTGTCGTGTGCACAACCGATCGTAAGCCCCGGAGATGCCGTGATATTTGCCCCAGACTCCGACCCAAGAAAAGTCCATGGACAATCCTTGCAGTGGGGAGCTGTGGCAAGGGTGGCGGATACAGGTCGTCACATAGATACATCTAGCTTAAGGCCTCTTTTCGGGATTCGTTGGCGGGCAGACGGTGTAATAGGGGCCTTCGGCGCAGGCGAGGCACAGCCGTTTGTTATTTTTGAGCAAGCTACGACCATCAAAGACCAACTCGCCGCACTGGGCGCACTCCTCTATTTGATCGGGCTTGCCCGGTAGCTCCTTTTTGTCCAGACTAATACAGACCTCTTCAATGTTTACCAATTCTTCGTCGGGGGCGCTACGGAACGCGGCCGAGATATCCTCACCGGCATGCTCCCGCGGCCCCCAGCGTTCGGTGACCCTGACCGCTCGCTTACTATCTAGGTCGTAGAAGATTGCTCCGAACTTGCCATAGTTTACATATTTCAGGGTACGGTGTCCAAGGGTACAGCCGGTAATGGCTTGCACGGCATCGGTCATGCAGCGGTCTATCTCCACAAAAACAATGAGATTTTTGTGGTGGCGGGTCGGATCAAGCCCCAAGGCTCTCAGCGCGGCTAAGCTGAGCCGGGTACCCAACACGATACCGGCGCAGCAGTCGCCGTGCAAAGCCTTGGCCTTGGCTAAATAGCTGTCCAGATTTTCTTCCATAGAGAACCTCCTTGTAACGTTTTATTTATTACCGTGATCGCAGGCGGCCATAAGCTTGGGTCTGTTGGGCTTCTGGTTAACGTACGGCAACCGACTGTTCTTAACATCCGCACTCTGCGTGGTCACAGCCATCCGGTTGGGAGCGACGACCCGGCCTGATGACCAATCGGTCAGCAGATTTGCCGTAAAAGTGATAGCCTGAACCGGCCTCGGACAGCACGGAGAGGAGCATGTCCGGGTCGGTGACGGCAATGCCGCCGATGGCTTTTATACCGCGGCGGAAGAAAGCCTCTGGCAGCATACTGGCCGTCGGTCCCACAAGGATTATTTCTGCTCCGGGGCGTGTCTGAGCAAGGATATCCTCGAGGGTGTCGTTGATGAGTGTTGTGCCGGTGATGATGAGCCAATCGGCTGAAGCAAGGCGCTCGGAAGCTTGCTCGGGCGGGATGTAATAGGCCATTTCAGCTGGCTTGAGTGTGCGCGGGTCTTTCTCCAATATGCCAAAAGGCTTGCCGCGCTTCAGGAGCATGCGGAGGTAGGGCGCGAGCGCTCCCACCACGACCACTGAGGCATCATCCGGTATGGCGGCGTTATCTAGCGGATCTACGCCCCGTTCAAAACAATAGTCGCTAGGAGGCAGGCGGCGCCAACAGGTGGCCGAGAGCGCGTTTAATACGGCAATCGCCAAGGTCTTGCGCAAGACCCCGCCGCCGGATGTCTCCTCCAGATAATAATTTACCGGTTGTCCGGCTAGATGGCCCGAATCGGGCATGGCGTGGAGTGAACTCGGGCAGCAGACGGCTGCCGGGATCTCCTTTATCGGCGTGAAACATACGCCTGCCGCGCCGTTTGAAAGCTTGATGCCGGAGAAAAACAAGCCGATGACGGCTCTTTCGATTTTTAAAGAGTCCATTTCATTACCGATTATAGATCGGATACGGGCTGCCGTCTCTTTGAGTATTGAGTTTCCGGTTGATTCTTTTTCGCTCACTGGTTGCTCCTTTTAATTTGATGGTTTTGTGTCTACCATATAGGAGTGCTCACGGGCTAAAAACTGGCGATATCCCCGCTGAGGATCTCATCGACCTGATCGTCGCTGATAGCAGTATTGTAGAAGCGGCCGTAGAAGTCTTTGACCTCGGTATAGATATCGATGCTTTCAAACGCCTGCGGGTACATGCGGGAGCCGGCCCACAGTACGGTTAGGGGTTGCTCAACATTGCGGTTGCCCCAGGTATGGACCCCCTTGGGTATCAGGTAGCACCGCTTATTTTTGACGGCATCCAATTGGGCGAAACGGGCATCGGTTTCGATAGCCTCCAGTTCGCCTGCGGAACTGAAGAAGATGACCTGGGGGTTCCACAGAACCATGTCTTCGCTGTGAACGGTAATGCTTTCGGTAGTATGAATGTCCCTGGTCACGCTTAGTCCTCCGGCAGCGTCTATCCACCATTCGGAAATGAGATGAGGGTTATTCAGGCCGGAAAGGGTTCCGTAAAAAACCCGTACCCGCTCAGCCTCCGGGATGGCTGCAGTGACGGCCCTGGTCTTATTCAGAGAGTCGTCAAAGTATTGGATATAGGCCTGGGCGCGCTCTTCTTCGCCAAAGATCTCGCCCAGGAGGGTCATGCATTGCTTGACGTCCTCGGCCTGTGTCCATGATAGATAAACGGTAGCCAAATTGGCGTTTTCCAACGTGGTGACGGTGGTTAGGTCCATGGTGAAAACGACATCCGGGTTGACCTTGAGGAGTTCTTCAATTTGCAGGGCCGAGCCTTGGGCTTGTACCTTGGGGAGGTCTTTGATATTGGGGGCTACCACATATTGATATTTCCAACTGGGCACATCGAAGTTGGGTGGCAGACCGGTGACTACCTTGCTGGCTTGCCCCATGGCGAAGACAAAGCCGTTCAGCACGCCGACGGAGCCCACCGTAGCGATGCGTGAAATGGCAGTGGGTAGGATGACCTGCCGTCCGGCCATGTCGGTGATGACCCGAGTGGTTGGAGTGGGGGTGAGGGTGGTGATGTCGGTAGCGGCAGCAGTTGAAGTTGCCGTCTTGGTGATAGTAGCTGAAGTTGTGGCGGTGGACGTCACTGTTTCAGTGAGTGTTGTTGTCCTGGCACAACCGCCCAGGGCATTAAAAAAGACCACTGAGGCGAGGGTCGCCCCGCTCGCTTTCAAGAAATCGCGGCGGGTAAATTGTTTCTCTTTTTTCTTTGGCTTGGCCATTATTTTGCTCCTTAGTATATGTTTTTATAAGCGCTGTTTTTGACAGACCGACCGGGCTGGGCATTATTGGGTATATAGCTGTTGCGGCACCAGTCCAGGGGCAGCACCGAAATCGTATCACCTGGCATGAGCGCATGTTCTTCCGGGATCAGGGTTAGGGCATTGGCGGTGGCCAAGCTGATGCCGCTTAGACTGGCATGGTAGTCCTTGCCTACCCGTTTGAGCTCTGTCCATCTCGCAAACATCACCTTCTTGGGCGGAAGGCCTTCTTGGATCACGGCATCCACGGAGGGATGGCCTAGGGAGGTGTGCCCGAGCATTTTAAGCATGGCCGGGCGTACCAGCGTCTCGAAATTTATGAGACAACCGGCTGGGGGGCCAGCGAGAGCAAAAAGGGGCACGGAGACAGTCTTGCCAGTAGGGGAGGTGCGGGTTAAAGTGCCGAAAGAAACAGAAGCTCCGGGCACCATTTTCACTCGAGAGAATTTTAGCTCGCCGAGTTTGGCCAAGGTGAGGCGCACCAGATCGTAGTCGCCCCTGGAGACCCCGCCGCTTAGAATGAGAGCATCGGCGGCCTCGATGCCTTCTTGGATTTTTAAGCTGAGCGCAGTCTCATCATCGGAGGCAATGCCCAGTAGTTGAGATTTGCCTCCATAGTGCTCAACGAGGGTGGCGAGGGCGGGGCCGTTGCAGTCATAGACCTTGCCTAGTGGCAGGGGCTCGCCCAGGCTTACAAGCTCGTCGCCAGTGGAGA
>WRNP01000067.1 GCA_009776515.1 Dehalococcoidia bacterium
CGCCACCCCGCCTGAATCTTTGGCCCGATGCGGAAGAGCTATGCCAGCAGAGCTCTCTTAATTACACCCTTGGCCACTTGAACCTTGTGTCCATTTAAGGGAAGCGGCAAAAATGTGGGCATATTCACCACTTCTTCTGCCGCTGCAACCACCGTTGCTTCAGATAAGGTCTTGCCCACCAAGGCGTCTTCAACCTTGGCAACTCGAAGCGGAACCGGGGAGGCCGCACTGACGACCACCCGTGCGCTGGTGATATTGCCTGAAGCAGGGGTAATCAGGCAAGCAGCATTTACAATGGCAAAGTCGATAGCGCGCCGCACCGAAGCTTTGGCGAAACCCTGCTTGCTGCCAGCAGCCGGAGTAGGCACCTGAATCGATACCACGAACTCATCAGCCGCCAGGGTAGTGCCTTTGAAGCCATCAAAGAAACTTGTAGCCGCCACCGTACGCTTATTGGTCTTAATGCTGGCATCCAATGCCACCAGGGCAGGGGCAGTATCACTGGGATGCGCTGCAAAACAGTTCGAGGCATGTCCGAAAATGGAATGCTCGTGATTGTTGCCAGTCACGGCATAGCACGTACTGCCACCCTTCCTGAGGCAATCGAATTTATTCCATGATGAGCGGTAGTACCAACAGCGAGTCTCTTGGCAAATATTGCCGCCGATAGTACCCATGGAACGTATCTGCCAGGAAGCCACCGCCCGAGCGGCAGCAGCGAGCGCCGGATATTTAGCGGTGACCACCGGGGAAACGGCGATGTCGTGCAACCGAGTCAAAGCACCCAATTTTAACCCGCTGCTATCCTCATCAATGTAGTCCAAGTCTTGGATGGTCTTGAGGTTGATGAGGCACTCAGGCTGAGTGCGCAAGGCACGCAGTTTTAAGAGCCCAATCAAATCGGTGCCGCCGGCAATGATTTTAGCCCTGCTGCCATATTGGGCCAGAGCCGCTTCGGCATCGGCGACAGATGTGGCATTGACATGAGTAAACTCTTTCATCTCAAACCTCCTACGCCTTTCCCAGCGCTTTCAGGATTTTATCCGGGGTGATTGGCGTATCGGTTACCCTAGCCCCAACGGCATTGTAGATGGCATTGGCAATGGCCGGACCGATGGCCGGCGACTGTGGCTCGGAAACACCTTTCATTCCCATTGGCCCATAGGGATCGGGGTTCTCAAAAAAATTGAGGTCATAATTCGGGATATCGGCATGAGTCGGTATCTTATAACCCAGGTAGTCTGGGTTAAGAGTGATGCCCGTTGCCTCATCCTTCACCATGCCCTCAAAGCAGTTAAGCCCCATAAACAGAGTCTTTCCGCCATAGAATTGGTTCATGGCCCCCTTGTACCAACCTACGCGACCAATATCGCTCTCGGACCAGACATTGAGCACCTGATACTCGCCGGTGTCGGCATCAACTTCTACCTCAGCCACATCGGCACTCCATTGGCGGTGCATCCAGTTAACACGCTTGGTTGCATAGGAGCCTCGGGCAATTAACGGGCCGTTGACATTAGACTGCTGAGCCGTAACATTGCGGACCGGTACTCTTACCGAAGGATCAGATTTTAGATAGACATTGTTATCGGCCATCTCCAGCTGCTCAGGTTGAGTAGCGTTGATGAGGTTGGCAGCAATGGCAAGCTTGAAGATCTGTTCCTTCATATCACGGCAGGCCACGATGACGGCCGTGCCTGAGCCGCGGGTGACAGTACTGCCACCGGGGCTACGCGATTCCTGCGCTGTTGAAGTATCAAGTGGTGCCATCCACACATTGGCAGCGGGCACACCGAGCTCCTCGGCGGCAATAAGGGCCAGCACCGTGCGGGCCCCTTGCCCAACATCGGCCGAGCCGCAGATGAGACTAAAAGTGCCATCGGTGTTGGCTTTAAGGCTGGCAGCTTGGGGGTTGACCAGTGCGCCGTGACGGCAACAGTGAACCGCAACGCCAATGCCGCGCTGCTTACTCCCACTTACCGACATTGGCTTCGTCCAACCCTGCCACTTGCTCTTGAAGCCCGAGTCGTTGATGACTTTCTCCAGCATTGCTGGCATAGGTGTCTTACCAATATCCCATCCGGGGTTGGTCGGATCACCGCCTTCACCGCTGGTCTTGCGCACATTTTTCACCAGGAAATCAGCCGGGTTCATGTTGATTTCCTCGGCTACCCTATCCATATGGATACCGATGAACATGGTGGGAATGGGATGGTGCACGCAACGCAGAGACGAGGTAGGTGGGCAGTTGGTATAGGCATCCCTACCCACCAGGCTGATGTTTTCGGTAGTAAACATCTTATCAAAATTGATATGGGCGTCATTCGTTTGGAGACCACCCCAGGGACCGGAGTTTCCGATAGCCAGCCCCTCAAGAGCAGTAATGGTGCCATCAGACTTGGCTCCCACTTTTATGTAGTGGTGCTGATCAGGCATCTTGCCTGAAGTGGTAAACTGGCCTTCAGTATCGAGGTGGCACTTGCAGGGGCGATTATATTTTTTGGCCACCCAAGCTGCCAAGATCTTGCCCTTGCTACGAGCCCCTTTCTGACCAAAACCCACCCCAGAGCCACCCAGTACAGCACGCACCTTATTCTGAGGCATGCCTAGTAGGCCAGCAATGGTCGCCGCATCGCTATATGGCGACTGGGCACTGGGATAAATCACCATATTGCCACCTTCAAACACCGCAGTAAGTGCTTCGCTTTCTATGCCAGCGTGATCGCGGGCACCGGTCCAAGGTTTGGTCAGGCTGTGGTATTCATCTTCAACAATCTTATCAGCCTGGGCAAAGCCTGTTGCCACATCGCCTCGATCAAGTTTCCAGTCTGCCGCCACTGCATTGGTGTCGCCATGCAAAATGGGGGCCCCAGGCTTAAGGGCATCTTCGGCATACAAAGTGAATGGCAACTGTTCATATGATACCTCGATCAGCGCCAGAGCCTCCTCGGCGATATCTTCTTCCTCTGCCACTACCGCTGCTACTTCATTTCCTTCCAACCAGCATTCCTCTTGCAGTACATATTCATAAGGCGGGCTGGTAACCAGATCAGCAACATCGCTGGGAGTAAGCACAGCTACCACCCCAGCAAGCGCCCTGGCCTTGGAGACATCAAGCGATGTAACCCGAGCGTGGGAATACGGACAGCGCTTGAACTTGAGATATACCAGGTTCGGAAGCAGAATATCGTCTGCGAATTTAAGCTCACCGGCCACCTTTGACTTAGCATCAACGCGCAAGATACTGGGGTCGCCCAATACCTTCATGGTGGACTGGTTGTGGTAGATGGACTGGGGATAACTTTCCTTGGTAAAGGGGTCTATGATGTTATATTCTTCATACATGACATCTATCTCCTACCGTGCGACCGCTTGTATGGCCTTGACGATGTTGGGGTGAGCACCGCAACGACACAGCGTGCCCGCCATGAATTCCTTAATTTCGTCGACCGTCGGGTTTGCCTTGTAAGACAAGAGAGCCTTGGCAGTCATGATCTGACCGGGAGTGCAGAAACCGCATTGCAGGGAGTCGTTATTGATGAAAGCTTCCTGTAAGGGGTCAAGATTTCCCCCCAATGACAGTCCTTCTACGGTAGTAATGGCTTTGCCCTCCGCCTCCACGGCTAATACCAGACAAGATAGCGCCGGACGCTCATCCATTATGATCGTGCAGACCCCGCAATCCCCGTGATCGCATCCCCGCTTGGTGCCAGTGAGGCCAAGTTTTTCGCGTAGCACGTACGCTAACGTCCAATTAGGCTTGATCTGCACCTTGCGATCCTTGCCATTGACTTTAAGAGTAACGACATCAGATGGCGAACTGCCTGATCCGGCAACAGTAGTAGTGACGGTGGCGGTGGCGCCTGGCACGGTTACGGTCTTATCGCTACAGGCATTCACCAAAGCAATGGAGCCAACAGTGGCACCACCTACAATGAGGCCGGCATCTTTAAGAAACTCTCTTCGGGAAATATGCCCAGACTGTTTTTCTTCTGGCATGGTTTTGGTTGTTCGACCTCCTTTTAGTTGTTTTCCCATCTCTTTGAATACAGGTTCTTGAGCTTGACTGAAGCTGTGAGATGGGCGGAACAAAGGCTACCAAATTTATGGTAGCCAGCCATCCAGCTAATGGCTAAAACACCTTGAGTAGTTGTCTGGCGCTTCACCTCCTTATATGCCCATCATGTGGGGTTTCAATACTGATACCACCCAACAACCCCTTAACCTCGCGCTACCAACAAATGATACAGCGATTCTTCTATTGTGCCTCCGAGAAAACCTGGGACGGCCTAGGACTAAGTTAATATCAGGTGCACGGCGGCGGAATCGTAGCGCCACCGGGTGGGTCAATAATCCGTAGCCATTCTATCCTTATGTTGACACAGCCATTCCCGAGGCCTTCGTCATGGCCGGCAATCTCAACGATATAGCCCTCGCGAACACTGATAATATCCGCGAGGTCTTGAGCATGGAACCTGACCTGTTCAATGTTGGGGTCAATACCTTCCTGTACATAAAACCCGCCCGTGACATCGCACAGGAATGTCATCTGATCCACTTGCACACTGGTAAAGTGTAGGTTTTTGCCTCGGTACTTGGCGGCAGCTGCGACGGGATTGGTTTGATAGTCACGCCACATCTCCAATGTGGCGACTTCCATCGGGGTATCATCCCAAGCATCAGTAGCGGGGGTGATAACGCACGCGGAACACGATAAAGAGACGAGGACGAGCACGGCTACCGACAAAACAATAGGTGGCAATACCCTAGCACCACAAAGCACCATCGCCGGATCCTTTCCCTTTGGGACTTGCTTCGCCTATGGTAGTATACAGGTACGCCCTAAGGTGTTCAAGTGCTTTTCCCCTCCAGCAGCATAATAATTTACCGCTGCACGTCAAGTTGATAGTTACCGCCTGAGGCATTATCATATATGCAAGTAAAAAAATCGTGCCACAAGAGGCCAAATGGGATGAACAAGATAAAAATACTTATTGCGGCATTGGTTGCGGTCATGCTGTTTACCTCGGCCGTTGGCTGTGCCCAAGAAGGAGATACGCTCGTGCCCGACCCCAGAAATTGGCATGCCCTATCCTCCTTACAAGAAGGAGTCGAGCCCAAAGTCGTCAGTTGGAGCGCCCCGCCAAACATACAAATAGACGTGACAAAATCCTACAAGGCTGTGTTTGATACCAGCTTGGGCAGCTTTGAAATTGAGCTATTCGCCGCAGAGTCCCCCCTCACCGTCAACAATTTCATCTTCCTGGCCCGTAATGAATACTATGACGACACCGTCTTCCACAGAGTAGTCAAGGAGTTCGTCATCCAAGGGGGTAGCCGCGGACTCAACTCCCCTGGTTATACGTTTGCCGACGAGCTGCCGGTACAACACCTTTACGAAGCAGGCATTGTTGCCATGGCCAACTCTGGAGAAAACACCAATAGTAGCCAGTTCTTCGTCTGCACCGGTAGCCTGTCATCCAGTCTGAACAACAAACCTAACTACAGCCAGTTCGGACGCATCACCTCTGGAATGGATACCGTCCTTAAGATAGCCGCCGTCGCAGTCGGCCTCAACTCCGACCTTAACGAGCTGAGCCGTCCACTGAACCCTCCCAGAATCAACAAGGTAACCATCTTCGAGGCCGACTAAGAGGGTCATTCACCCAGACCAGGCTCGCACTCGAAAAGACGAGGCAGGTGTCGGCGCGGGTTCGTGTGTAATGCCAATTACGCCCGTATTGACACAGCCATCTTTTTGTGCCAAACTAATCTTATAAGGCGGAAATACGATACTGGAAATATTATTCCATTTTCAAAGCTAAAGTTATGGCAGAATGGTCTTTTATCACCAACCATGGCTTGGTACTGGCCGCTATCGCCAGGCATCCGCGCTCCACAGCACGAGACCTGGGAGATGATGTGGGAATTACCGAGCGCACCGCCCATAAGATCATCATTGATTTGGAAGAAGCAGGCTATATCACTAAGACCAAAATTGGTCGCAAGAACAAATACACCATCCATCCCGATATGCCTCTCGCCGAAGAAGCCACCGATGCCGCTGTCGGAGAGCTTTTGGTAATGCTTGGCTGGAAGCGCCGCCGTCGGCGTGAGCCTACTCCCGTCTCCTAACCGCATCTGGGCTCCATTTGCCACCCTTGTTTCCGTCAAACAGAGGCTTCTTCACTCTCTATTAGTATGGCGACATGTTCCAGTCGTTTAATCCTGGGTTGGTTCGACTTCTGCTGGCCATAAATGTTATTATGAGTGCTCTGTCATGGTCGAAAAGATTGAATTCCTCTCTCCAGGCACCATCACCGCACCAGCAGGCTTTATCGCTGGGGCTGCCTACGGCGGTCTTAACAAACACGCCCCTTTCAAACTAGATGTGGGGCTCCTTCTTAGCCAGACGCCCTGCACGGCTGCCGGGGTCTTCACACAGAACCAAATAAAGTCTGCCCCGGTGTTGCTCTGTCAAGAGCACCTCCGAGTACCCACCGTCCGCGCCGTCGTCGCCAACAGCGGCTGCGCCAATGCCAACACCGGGACAGAGGGAAGGCAAGATGCCCAATCTATGGCCGAGGCAGCGGCAGCCAAAGCGGGTATCCGGGCGACCGAGGTACTCGTTCTAAGTACGGGGGTTATCGGTCGCCGTTTGCCCATTGATAGTCTCCGCCAAGCGGTAGCGGCCATAGAGCTCACTCCGCAGGGTGGGCACCTCTTGGCGCGTGCCATCATGACTACCGACACCGTACCCAAAGAGACGGCGTGCCGTGCTGGTGATTTTATCATCGGCGGTATCGCCAAGGGTGCAGGCATGATTCACCCTAACATGGCCACCATGCTCTGTGTCCTTACCACCGATGCCGCCGCTCCGGCGGACTTTCTCGCCGCAGCTCTCAAGGCTGCGGTAGACAAGTCATTTAACATGATATCCGTTGACGGCGACACCAGCCCTAATGACACCGTACTGCTCTTGGCAAACGGTATGTCGGGTCAAAGGATAGTAGACAGCGAAGATGGTACCGCTCTATTCCAAAAAGCGCTGGACGAGACATGCATCCGCCTCGCCAAGGCCATCGCCCGCGATGGAGAGGGGGCAACGAAGCTCATTGAGGTCGTAGTAAGAGGAGCGGATACGCTCTCCGCAGCTCAAGATGCCGCCCGCACCATAGTAAGCTCCAGCCTAGTAAAAACCGCTATCCATGGTGCCGACCCCAATTGGGGGCGCATCATTGCCGCCGCCGGAAGGAGTCCGGCCAGGATTGAAGCCGAAAAGCTCGCCCTTACCATGTGCGATGTGCCCGTCATGCGGAACGGGGCTCCGCTGGATTTCGACAGCCAGTACCTTTCATCACTCCTCCACCGCGATGAGATTACCATTGAGCTTCATCTTGGACTGGGCGAAGCCGCCGCCACCGCTTGGGGCTGTGATCTCTCAGCAAAATACGTGGCCATTAACGCCGAATACACCACCTAGACGCTATGAACACTATTTCCAAACCCATCGTGGTAAAGCTGGGCGGTAGCATTTTGGATGCGCGCGATGCCACCCTGACCGATCTGGTACGTCTGCAAAACGAGGGCTACCGACTCGTTATAGTGCACGGCGGTGCCAAGATGGTTACTGCTTGGTGCGCCGGACTGGGCATCGCTAGTCAGTTCCATCAAGGTGAGCGCATCACCGATCGTCACTCGCTGGATGTGGTCACCGCCGTACTCGCCGGGCTGGCCAATAAGGAAACGGTGGCGGCGCTGACGCGGGCGGGCGGGCGGGCGGTAGGCATTTCTGGTGCTGACGGTGCCTTAATACAGGCCCGCATCAAGGATGCCGCTCTG
>WRNP01000068.1 GCA_009776515.1 Dehalococcoidia bacterium
ACCACCTGCTTGTCAATCATTTTCTATCTGCCCCAGCGTGTTTAGACATCATTGACGCCTTTCCATGCCGTGTGGTGTGAATAATGTCGGGAATTACGGTTTATTCATCTAGATTTCCTCCATCCACTTTCTGCATTGCTCAATACGCTTGCCATCATCGCCCCGTTCTTTATCGTAGGCGAATTGATTTAGCAACTCGCAAGAAAAATCTCTACATTGCCCGCAATGTTCATGTCCTCGACTTTCACAACAGGCTTTGACCGGGCAGGAATCACCCCAAAAGGGCTTTTTTATATTGATACAGCTCGCACAGTCCATCTTTTCTCGGTATTTGCACTCACCGCACAGTATACCGCATCTTGATTCAATCATTATTAGCACGCTCCTATGGCTTCATCCTATCACAGCCAACACGACAACAGTGTGTCGTGTTGCAAATAGCGGGATAAAATATTTTTTGCGGCCCTTTGAATATCATCCGCAATTGCTCTTGGCTCAAGAACCTTTACTTTACTGCCGAATCCGAGTAGCCAGCTTGTCATGTAATCGCTGTTTGAGAAACTGATTTCAAAGCGCAAGCCCCCCGCTGTTTCTTCAAAACAATCAAACCCGTAGGTTTCTATAAGCTGATACTTTACGGAGGGGTCAAACAATGCCACCAGTTTGAGTGTTTCGTTGAAGTGCCTGTTAAAATCTCGTTTCTCCTGTGGGACTTTACGTAGCACAAAGCGCTCGTCACATAGGCGTAAGTTCCACAACCGCTGCAATTTGAACAGCCGAAAGTCTGACCGCTCCAAACAAAAGCCGAACACATACCACGATGTCCATTGGAAAATCACAAAGTACGGCTCAATACGGCGATGGCTCTCGCCCTTGTCGTAAAAATAATCAAACTCGATTATCTGCGCGTTAAGCACGGAGCGCTTTATCAACTCGATTTTCTCAGTAAGTTGCCCTCTGTAATGGGAGGCAAGATCTATAATAATAGGTTCGCTCATGGAAACGACCGCTTCGGAGTATGCCCCCAGCTTATCCAAGGTTTGCTCAATACGCGTTTTCTCCGATACGCTACCAAGACCTTTAAGAGCGGCGATGATGCCCGATAACTCGCTCGTGGTCAAAACGTGCTTGTCCAGTTTGAACCCCTCCGCTATGGATATGCCGCCGCCTGTGCCTTGGTAGGTCACGATGGGTATTCCCGCTTGGCACAGGGCATCAATGTCACGTCCGATTGTGCGGCGGTTGACTTCAAATTTTTCGGCCAAGTATATGGCGGTCACTCGGTCGTTCTGCAAGAGAACGGTCAGTATGCCTATCAACCGATCAAGTTTCATATGCGGACATTCCCCCCTTGTGATGTTCTCAGCTATTTTCCATAATTATACCCGTTACAATGTGATGGGCTGTTGTCGTGTTTGATTGAAAATAAGCATAAGGATCAGATAATGATTATCTTGTACAGTTGATGGCGGCAATATCCTATTGTTCTACATAGAAAAGGGCAGAATTCCGACTATACCACAAAATTGCTCCTTCGGATGCCTAAGGGGTTATATGTGGTTTGAACTGAACGGGCAAGCTATGTTAGCATTGTATCTCTTAGGAGAAATTGTATGTCTGTAGCTGTTGTCTGTAAACTGAAAACCGACATGATCCAGAAGCTCAAAGGTGGCGTGATCATGGATGTGGTCACCCCTGAGCAGGCCAAGGTCGCTGAAGAGGCGGGGGCCTGCGCGGTCATGGCGCTTGAGCGCGTACCATCTGATATCCGTGCGACCGGGGGCGTAGCTCGCATGACCGACCCAGCCGTTATTGAGAATATTAAAAGGGCTGTCTCCATCCCCGTTATGGCTAAGTGCCGTATCGGGCATTTTGTTGAGGCGCAGGTGCTGGAGGCGCTTGGGGTGGACTGCATAGACGAATCTGAGGTGCTCACTCCAGCGGATGAGGCTCATCACGTGTGGAAGCATGACTTCAAGACAGCCTTTGTCTGCGGTTGCCGCAATTTGGGTGAGGCTTTACGCCGCATTGGTGAAGGTGCGGCCATGATGCGCACTAAGGGCGAGGCGGGCACGGGCAACGTAGTAGAAGCGGTGCGTCATATGCGCTCAGTCATGGGTGATATCCATCGGGTGCAGAACATGATGCCGGATGAGCTGCCGGCTTTTGCCAAGGAAATATCAGCTCCGCTTCATTTGGTAATCCAGGTGCATGATACCGGTAGGCTACCGATGGTAAACTTCGCTGCGGGTGGTATAGCCACTCCGGCGGATGCCGCTCTCATGATGCGCTTGGGAGCGGAAGGTGTCTTTGTGGGCTCTGGCATCTTCAAGTCATCAAAGCCCCAACTTATGGCGCGTGCTATCGTGAGAGCCACGACACATTACCAGGATCCGGGCGTCATTGCAGAGGTGTCCAAAGATTTAGGTCAGGCCATGCCTGGGATAGAGATCGACAAGCTTGCACCGGAGCAGCGCATGGCTGTGAGGGGATGGTAGGGCTAACAGGAAACTACGGTAAGAGATATTGCATCGGTCGGGCTCTTCGTAGCGATAGGGTAATATCGTAATACGAGGAACGGATGCCGGACAGTTAGAGCCACTGTTTATCGGTACTGCATGATTTGCGCTATTGAAGTCAGCCTTAAACCTGGTCTGCCCGATCCACGCGGCGAGAGCGTCGCCCGCGGTATACGGGATCTTGGTATAGACAAAGATATCATTGCTCATACCTGTGATATCTATTGGCTTGAGGGCGATGTGTCGTTTAATGAGCTTAAGCGGATAGCTTTAAGCCTCCTAGCCGATCCCATTGTGCAAGACTATCGCTTGGACCCTCCACCCGAACCAGATACCCCCACTCGTCATAGCCTGATCGTTACCTATAATCCCGGTGTCACCGACCCCATTGAGGATACGATGAAAAAGGCTATCGGCGACCTTGGTATCAGTGCGGTAACGGCGGTAAAAACGGCTTCGCGCTACATCCTTTCTGGCGCGCTTGCCGATGACGAGGTAAAAACCATTGCTGCTCGCCTCCTGGTAAACCCAATTATCCAACGTACCGTGGTTAGTGCGCCCACGGATTTCCCGATATGCCCACGCTATGAGTTCTGTTTGCTCAACGTTGATTTGCTTGGTGTATCCGAGGCGGAACTGCTCCGCCTAGGGCGCGAGTATAGCCTCAGCCCACTTGAGGTCAAGGCCGTTGCGGCACATTACCGCAAACAGGGGCGCAATCCCACCGATGTTGAGCTTGAAACCATAGCCCAGACCTGGAGTGAGCACTGTGTCCACAAGACTTTCAAAGCGCGCTTCAATTACGATGGCCAGTTGATTGACAACCTTCTTAAAAACACCATTATGGGGGCTACGCAGGAACTGAATAAGAGTTGGTGTCTTTCGGTCTTTGAGGATAATGCGGGGGTGATTGAGTTCGATGATGAGTGGGCAGTGTGTTTTAAGGTCGAGACCCACAATCATCCCTCGGCCATTGAGCCTTATGGTGGTGCGGCTACGGGGGTTGGTGGGGTGGTGCGGGACGTGATGGGCACGGGGCTTTCCGCTAGGCCTGTTGCCAACACCGACGTCTTCGCTTTCGGCCCACCCGATCTGCCTAATGCGGCGTTGCCCGAGGGCATGTTGCATCCCCGGCGCATCTTTAAAGGTGTGCGGGCGGGGGTAGCCGACTACGGCAATCGTTTGGGCATCCCCACTGTGAATGGGGCGGTAGTCTTTGATGAACGGTATACTGCTAACCCGCTGGTCTTCTGTGGTACGGTGGGATTGTTACCCAAGGCACTGGCTCAGCGCGGTTCCCATCATCCGGGCGATCTTGTGGTGCTGGCTGGTGGGCGCACGGGGCGGGATGGCATCCATGGTGTCACTTTTGCATCGGAACAGCTTACCCGTGCTTCGACAGAGCTTTCCTTTGCCTCGGTGCAGATTGGGAATGCCATCGTAGAGAAAAAAGTGATGGATGCGCTCATGGCGTGCCGTGAGAAGCGGCTCTTCTCACGTATCACTGACTGTGGTGGAGGTGGACTTTCCTCTGCTGTCGGCGAGATGGCGGAGGATACCGGTGTGCGTGTCTATCTGGAGCGGGTGCCCCTGAAATATGCCGGATTAAGCTACAGCGAGATCTGGATATCGGAATCGCAGGAGCGCATGCTTCTGGCTGTGCCTCCGGAGAATATAGACGAGCTTTTGGCCATCTTTGCTGCCGAGTCCTCCGAGGCGACCGTTATCGGTGAGTTCACGGATGACAAGAGATTATGTTTATACTATCAGGATAACCTGGTGGCTGACTTGGAGATGACTTTTCTGCATAAGGGTCGCCCTCCGCTTGATCTCGAAGCTGTCTGGCAGCCGCCAGTATGTCGCGAGCCGGATATCAAGCCTGCTACAAACCTGGGCGGGTCATTACTTAAGATTTTAGCGGCGTGGAATGTGTGCTCAAAAGAATGGGTTATTCGTCAGTACGACCATGAAGTACAGGGCGGGAGCGTCCTCAAGCCGCTGGTGGGACGCTTAAGCGATGGGCCTGGCGATGCGGCCATCATCCGTCCGGTGCTTAGCTCGTCGAAGGGTCTAATCATCGCCTGTGGTCTGAGCCCTCGTTATGGTGATCTTGACCCATATTGGATGGCGGCCTCGGCCATCGACGAGGCTCTCAGGCAAGTGGTTGCAGTAGGTGGCAGTCTTGAGCGAGTAGCTTTGTTGGATAATTTTTGCTGGGGCAATGTCCGGGATAGCGCGAGCCTGGGCGCGCTCGTACGCGCCGCACAGGCATGCCGTGACATGTCGCTTGCCTATGGTACGCCTTTTATTTCAGGCAAGGATAGCCTCAATAACGAATATGAACACGCAGGGCGACGCATATCCATTCCGCCCACCTTACTTATCTCAGCCATGGCGATAATGCCTGACAGTGCGCGGGCTGTTTCCATGGATTTCAAACAACCAGGGAGTCTCATCTATCTCGTTGGTGAGACTTTTAACGAGTTGGGTGGGTCGGAGTATTTTGCCTTACATAATGAGATAGGCGTACGCGTGCCCCGGGTAGATGCGCTCAGGTCGAAGAAGCTCATGGGAAAACTGAGTTGTGCCATTGGGTTAGGGTTGGTGCGCGCTTGCCATGACCTATCTGAGGGCGGGTTGGGGGTGGCTATTGCCGAGATGGCTTTTGCCGGAGGACTTGGAGCAGAGATCGGTTTGGATGGGGTACCACGTGATAATATTGAACGAGACGACATAATATTGTTCTCGGAGTCCAACAGCCGCTTTTTGGTCGAGGTTGCCCCTGGGGGCAGGGTGGCCTTTGAGGAGACAATGGCCGGCTCGGCTTGTGGACTTATTGGCCGGATTACGGATGGTATGGATCTCAAAATAACAGGTCTGGGCGGTGGTGATGTCGTGAACTTACCGATTTCCGAGTTAAAGGAGGCCTGGCAGCATCCGCTGCGTTGGTAAAGGTATGGCTACCGTTAAAACCATCGTTATGCGTGCACCTGGCACCAACCGTGACGAAGAGACAGCTTTCGCATTTCGTCAGGTGGGGGCTACGGCGGAGACAGTGCATGTTGGCGAACTTATATCTGGGACAAAGAGGCTTGCCGATTATCAGGTCCTGGCTTTTCCCGGCGGCTTCTCCTACGGCGACGATTTGGGGGCAGGGCGGGTGCAGGCTAACGAACTTATCTTAAAACTTGCTGACGAGGTTCACCCTTTTATTGAGCGAGGCGGCCTAATCATAGGTGCTTGCAATGGCTTCCAGGTACTAGTCAAGGCGGGAATCCTGCCAGGACCGCTGGGGACAGGCCAGACAGCCACCCTTACCAACAACGACTCGGGGCGCTTTGAGTGCCGCTGGGTATATCTCGCGGCCAACAAGAAAAGTCGATGCATCTTTACGCAGGGGCTTGAGCTAATCTGTGCCCCTGTGGCCCATGGCGAGGGTAAATTTGTTGCTCCACCAGAGGTCATGGATGCCGTGGATGTCGCTCTTTATTATGCGGATGCCGCAGGGAACCCTTCCACCAGTTATCCAGCCTGTCCCAGCGGCTCATTACGCGCTATCGCCGGTATCACCGACGCAACGGGGCACATCTTTGGCCTCATGCCACACCCCGAGGACAATATCCATCGCCAGCACCACCCGCACTGGACTCGGCGCGAAGCCGAGCTTGCAGGGAGCGGTCTAAAGATCTTCCGCAATGCTGTGGACTGGGTAAAAGGATCATAACGGCGATTTTACGAGCTTGATAATCAGTTTACCGTGGCTCTTCGCTTTCGGCTACTTGTCGCGAGGTGTCTGGGCGATTCGCACGTTACTCACCCCGATGTCGACGGAATATCGGCTTGAAGAAAGTATGTTATCGGCCAAATTCCGGGATCAGTAGTGCATCATAAGCCAATTCTCAAAAAAGTCTCGCCTAGGCCATCTTCTCGTAAGTCTCTTTCATGAGCAAGGCATCCTCTTCCGGATTTGGACTTTCACAGATGATAGTGCCCTTGATGTCGTAATCTTTAAAAGCACGTAGAAGCTCTTCATATTTAAGATCAGAAGCGCGCAATGGCAAATGTTTACGCTCGCCACTTTTGTTGTATTCGATACCGGAAACGTGGAAATGCACGTTCTCCAAGGCCACTCTCCCCAACCCTTTCTCCATAGCTTTCAGTAGCCCCATGAATTCGCCGTAGGCATTGAAATTGCCACGGGCGTGCCAATGGGCGAAATCCACGCAGGGGGCAATATGTGGCAACTCCTGGGCAAGGCGGATGATTTCGTCCACTGTGCCAAACTGGACGAATTTGCCGCTCACCTCGGGGCGCAGGGTAATGGGGTTATCGTCATCTGTGAGTTTGTCCAGTACCTCACTGATGGCTTTTTTAATGGTATGGAAGGTCTGTTCCGGTGGGTCGCCCATGTAGAAACCTGGGTGAAAGACCACATCTTGGGCGCCGCAGAAATGGGCGATGCGTGCTGCACCATGAAGGATACCTTGGCTCACGTGGCGCTTTTTCTCCTCGCGGGGGTTGAAGTTGAGGTAGTATGGCGCATGAGCTGAGAGCTTGACGCTGTTGTTGTGTGCTACTCCGCTCACAGCTCCCGCCTCTGCTTTGTTCAAATAGACACCGTGTACAAAAGCCAACTCCAGGCAGTCTAGCCCTATTGCCGCAATGCGGCGAATACCATCTGCGGTGGTAGGGGGATGAGTGCTCGTAGGGATGCCAGAGGTGCCAAACAACAATCCTGCCATCTGGTGAGTATAACACGACATGGGAGCATCACCAACTCTGCTCTGTTTGACCGTGCCTATGCTATAACCCGACTTTGCCACTTGAAGAAAGAAAATGAAGCGTATATTGGCTTCATTGGTATAGCGTGCTTCTGTTAGGAATCAGGCCGTTTGCGGAGTTTGAGAAGATGTGACTACGGGACGTGCCTGCATGAAAATCTGTGTGCCGGTTTTTATGCTCTTAAGTTCTCCTCTCTGGTACATTTTGTTCGGAATACTGATATTGAACGCATCAAGCAACAACTTCAAATCCGGATCGCCGGTATTTAGGAATCTGT
>WRNP01000069.1 GCA_009776515.1 Dehalococcoidia bacterium
CGGCGGGCGCCTAGGCCAGCGGCGGTAAGGGCTTTAAGGAGGGGAATAGACATATACTATGTTGCGCCTGAGGTTGATGGTTGAGGTGCTCAGGGTGTAGCTAAATTGCGGATTTCGGTTTCGTTGTAACCGATGATGGCCCGCTTGTTGTTGATGACAATGGTGGGGAAAGAGCGAATTGAATTCCAGCGCGAGACCTCGGCCATAGTATTGCGCTGGTCATCTGCGCCAATGAGGTCAACATCTTCGAAATGGTACTCCAAGCCCAGGTCATTTAGCAGCTGCTTAGTCTTGCGGCACTGGGGGCAGGTGCTTAAGGCGTATACCACGATGTGACCGATTGTTTTCCCGGCAATATGCTGTAACGCCGTGTCGCACCTCCCGCAACAATCTGCATTATATCCTGAAAATAGCCACCTGTGCCAGGTGAATGAGACGTTTTTGGAGGCCGCCTATATTGCTTAAACGACTTATGGAGTAGAGCCGAAAAAAATCTGGCGAGTATCTAGGCTGCTGGCAGGTCAAGGGGGAGCGTTTCCTGGGCTACGGGCTTGCATCCAGGGTATTCCATCTGGATGACCTGCATCAGGAGGGGAAGGTTGTTCTTGGTGACATTCAACTTAGCCTGAGGGGCCACTTCGTGTATGCCCATTTCATGCAGGAAAATCTGCACAGGATCCAGATCCTGAGGCCCGGAAGTCGGGGTGCGGTAATGCATGGGCAACACGATGCGCGGATCCATTTGGCGCACCAGCGCTGCGGCGGATGAGGCCCCAATGGTATAGACGCCGCCTACCGGTACCATGAGCACGTCCACGCGTCCGATGGCCTCAAGTTGGTCATCTGTGAGGGGGTGCCCCAAGTCGCCCAGGTGGCAGAGCGACAGCTCATCCGCCTCTAAGGCAAAGACCGTATTCTTGCCGCGCTTGGCACCCTTTTCGTTGTCATGGAAAGTCGGGATGCCGATGATGAGCACTCCCGCAACCTCGTACTCGCCTGGACGGCTGATGATGCGAGGATCGCCACCCACACCGGAGGCGTAGTTATGATCCGGGTGATCATGACTGACAGTCACGATGTTGGCGGCGGCTTTGCCCAAACCGTAACCCGTCTCCGGACCGTAGGGGTCGGTAACGATGGTGGCTTGCTTGCCGCGAATTTTGAAACACGAGTGTCCTAAGTAGGTAATTTCCACGCTGTCATTGTATCAGGACCGGCGCACGCGGTCAAAAGAACTGGTTGGCTCCCAATCCCTATGCTATGATGTTTTTAGCCATGGTTGATGATTTACTCACTGGTCTTATGATCGGAATTATTGCCCTACAGGCGGACGCACATAGCGTCGCTATGCGGAAAGCATCGTGTTTGCCTCTTTGCCCGGGAGGTGCCACTTGCCGAGGCATTGATGGATACGAGGATCTGGCGGCATGGTGCTATAGATGTGCATCTGTTGCTATCACAGCCGACTGGAACAGATTTTTACGGCTGGGGGTGCTTTCGAACTTGCGCTTCCTGGGGCAGGTGACCTAGATGGAGGCTGTGCATCCAAGCCGCCGCCTAAAGGAACTTGAACTTGCTGCCCGCAAGGGTTTGGGACAGCACTTTCTCGCCGACCGGGGGGCTCTCGGAAAGATCCTCCGGGCGGCGCGCCTTAGCCCGGAGGATACCGTGGTTGAGGTTGGTCCGGGACTGGGGATACTGACCGCCGAACTCCTTAAGCAAGTCGGTCGCGTGATCGCCGTCGAGTTGGACGAAGCCCTTGTACGCTCGTTGTGCACAGAGCTGGCTGCCCAAAACCTGACCATTGTCCAGGGGGATATCCTTAAACTACTTCCGGCATCATTGCTTTCAGGCGTCACCGGCGGCTACAAAGTGGTGGCCAATCTGCCGTATTATATAACCTCGGCGGTGCTGCGCCACTTCCTGGAGAGTACCCGGCGGCCGGAGCTCATGGTGGTCATGGTACAGCTTGAGGTAGCCCGAGCCATAACGGCTGCCCCGGGGGAGATGGGCATGCTGGGACTTAGCGTGCAGATATTCGGTGCGCCGCGCATCGTATGCCGCGTACCGGCCGGGGCTTTCTACCCGCCGCCTAAGGTAGACTCAGCGGTGGTCGGCATTGAGGTCTTTCCCGCACCGACTGTTCCCGAAACAGAGCTGGTTGGCTTCTTTGGGATAGCGCGGGCAGCCTTTTCAGCAGCGCGCAAACAGATACAGAACTCACTCGCGCAGGGTCTGGGGAAAGATAAGACTTGGGTCGCGGCGCGCCTTGAGGCAGCGGAGATCGACCCGCGCCGTCGGGCGGAGACGCTGGAGATATCGGAATGGGTGAAGCTGTGGGAAGTGTTCAGACTGTGTCTGCCGTAACGCTCTTCGCTCCGGCCAAGATTAACCTTACATTGGAGGTGTTGGGGCGACGCCAGGACGGCTATCATGAAATCCGCTCGGTCATGCAGGCAGTAAGCCTGTGTGACTGCCTGAGCTTCAGTCCCGGCGAATCCCTGTCGTTTGGGTGCGATCTGCCTGGCTGGAAGGCGGAGAAAAGCCTGGTTTCCCGTGCCGCCGCTTTGTTGCTTTCGGAGAGTAGCCGAAGAGTCGGGGCATCGGTGGAGATAAAGAAGAACATCCCGCTGGCCTCGGGCTTGGGGGGCGATGCTAGCGATGCCGCCGCCGTACTTCGGGGTCTCAACGTGCTTTGGCGGCTCAACCTAGCGCCCGGGCGCCTGAGGGAGCTGGCCGCTCAGCTCGGTTCGGACGTACCGTTTTTTCTGGGCAGCGGCACCGCCTTGACCCAAGGGCGAGGGGAGAAGGTTATCCCTTTGCCTGTGCTTGCTAAGCATTGGCTGGCGATCATGACCCCCAAGATCACTAGGCCACCGGAGAAGACGGCCGTGCTTTATGCGCGGTTGAGTGTGGCAGATTACACTCCTGGCGGCCATACCGATGCGCTGGTGGTTCACTTGGGTCACGATGGCGATTTAACCGCCGACTCGCTTTACAACGTTTTTGAAAGAGTGGCTGATGACGTGTTTCCGGAGCTTGCATCTTGCCGGCAGGCAATGCTTGCGGCGGGGGCCGAGCGAGTATACTTGGCCGGGGCCGGGCCGTCTCTCTTTAGTCTACATACGAGTCGGGCGGTGGCCGAGGAGGTTTGTAGGGGTCTTGTCGGACAGCCGGTGTTCTTGGCCGAGACGTTGGGGTCGGGGGAACTTGGTGGAGAGTGATGAGGAGTGGGGGAGGGCATTTGCGTGATATAACGTGACATAAGATGATACAACAATCAGGTGCCGCGTGAATATGACAAAGATAAAAGAGCAAGCGGCGGAAATACCCCAAGACATTCCAGAAGAAAAAGTTACCTCGGTGATCGAAATACTAAAAGCGTTGCGGGCGCTGTTTGGCCAGAGCGGAGAATCCGTGCTGACCAGCGAAGCGACCACAGATAGCGTTACGGGAATTGGCAGAAAATACGCAACCCCAGATTTAATCCTACTGGAAAAGGAGGCTTGTGGCGAGGCAGCAAGGGAGAGGCATGCTGTTCGTCTGGATATTCGTTTCGTTAGTAGCACGGTTTTCAACTAATCCAAGCAAGAACCTAAAAATCCTTGATGCGCCATACAGGTAGCAATAGAATGAATGCATAACACTTACGTTGGGCATTGTAATATTATTATTAATAGAAGTGAAATGCATGGAAGAGTATAAGCAAATCAGATACTGGGTGAATACTCTCCCCAGGATGGGTAGGAACACCTTCTCTCTTGCTGAGGTTAAAGAGCAGTTTCCGCAAAAGCCGCCATCTCAAATAAAAAACGCGCTGAATCGGCTAGTAACTACTGGCATAATTACCTCCGTTTGGCGAGGCTTCTATGCTATAGTGCTTCCAGAGTACGGACTTAAGTTGCAGGCGTGACTTGGTTTCGTGCGCGTTTGAATTATGCAATTAGCTTCATAATAAGTTGCAGCGTGGGGTAGGGCTCGCTACGCGCCAATTGCTCTAGCTTGGTTGGGGCGTGTAGCAGGCGGCGATGGTTTTCGCTAGCGACAGTTCATCCGCACGACATGTCACCTGTCCATCCAGGCGCGACTCGAGTAGCCTCTGCAATAGTTCTCCAATGTGCGGACCGAGTGGCACCCCCAATTTAATGAGGTCGCTCCCCTTTAGTGAGACCTTGATTTTTCTCAGCTTGTTTTGGTAGAACATAATGTTCCGTCGCGCTTGGGGGGAGGTACTGGCCACGAGATTGGTTTCAAGCGACTCTGGGGCATATCCGTGCAACATTTGGTAAATGGTGCTGGATTTGAGTCCGTAGCGCCCCAGCACTGGAAGCTTAACCTTGATGTCATGGGTATTCTGCAAGACGCGGCGGAGGGGTTTGCTCAAATGCAAATAGTCAGCCAGCACCTCTGCTTCGCTGTTCTTGAGTCGATAGGTAAGCAGCGCAAGGTAGACAGGGATGGATTGAGTGCCAAGCGCGCGCGTTGCTTGGCACTTTTCCGCAAGCCAACTATCCGCCCGTAGGATAGGGTGTATCTGCCTGAGGGCACCAAGCTTACTGAGGCGCACGAGGGCTTTTTCCGGTGCGTCCTCACGCAACACGCCGGCCAATTCGTGCCACACCCGGTTGCCGGTGATGTTTTTAAGCCCCATAATACCCATTGCAAGCCAGCTGAGGGTATTTGGCTCAATGTTAAAGCCCAGCCTTTGTTCATAGCGCACTGCCCGCCAGATGCGGGTGGGGTCGTCAGCAAAGCTGTGCTCATGTAAGGCACGGATGAGATGGGCCCTAAGGTCGCCCTGCCCACCATGGTCATCAATCAGCCGACCATAATCAGTCGCATTCAATGAAACCGCCAAGGTATTTACGGTGAAATCGCGTCGGCGGAGATCGTCTTTAAGGGTTCCTAGACAGATAGTGGGCAAGGCCCCGGGGTGGGCGTAGTTTTCGGTGCGCGCCGAAGCCAGGTCTAGGCGGGTGTTACCGAGGATAATGGATGCCGTACCGAAAGCAGGATGGATGGTAAGCTTACCGAGGCTGGGGGAGAGCGACTTGGCGAGGTCTATGGCATCACCTAAGACGATGATATCGGCATCGCCGGCGGGACGTCCCAACAACAAGTCACGCACGACACCGCCGACAAGGAAAAGCCGGTAGCCCTTGGCTTGGGCTGCCACCCCTAGCTGCGGGAGTATTGCAGTGAGCTCTGCCGGAAGGGTTGCGATCAGTTGGGTTAGGTCTTTATCTTCCACCCTGCGGCATTATACCATATGACGCTACAGTCAAAGTACGGCGCCTTGCAACTTGAGATTAGGAATTATCTATCCGAGAAGGGCAAGGGGTGCAGTTTTGGCTTTTAGGCTCTCTCAAAGGTTACGGAAAGCAAGTTGAGAACGTACTTTCCGCAACATCATTCTATGAATTACTCGTTCTGGGGCAAGGTCAAGTTATCAGCGGCAAGCGAGGCCGAGAATCGCCGCGCCATTTCCACTAGGCAACCCACAGCGGTGTTTTGGCCCCAGAGCCGGGCGGTTTCCTCATCAACCGATTCGTCCTCTTCCATATCCAACATATGGGCCAGATGTTCGGGGTTGGTGTGATTTAGATGGCACTCCAGCGCTAAGCAATGCTCGTTGGTATTGCAGTGTTCTTCATTAATCTCAATGCCCTTTACAAACATACGCCGGATGGGATCTAAGCCTATCGTCATATGCCGGACTAGCTTGGAGTAGCCGCAAACTGCCATGGCGAATGCCTGTCCGGTAGGTAGCTGGAAATCTCTCCAGGTCACGTTATAAATTGTCATCTTCGTCCTTCCACTCAATATTTGCACGGGAGTCCATGACTTTGATATTTATACGTGGTTTGCTATGATAAATCAACCCCTTTCTTTCATCTTGGCGAACAAGCAATGCAAAACTCGCAGAATCAAACCATAGGTATCTCCCGACGAGCATTTTTAAAAGAGGCTGGCTTGCTATGCGGTGGGGCTGCCTTGGCATCGGCCCCTTTGTCGGCAGCCTGCACACCAGATCCGGCGCTTATCCGAGGAGCGACCGAAATGGCCACGACCACTGTTACCATTCCGCCAAGCAGCGCGGCCTTGTCTGAGGTTGTAACGCTCCACATAAATCGGCGTGAGTATCGACTTGCCGTAAAGACTAATTGGACGCTGGACTTTGTCCTGCGAGAACAACTAGGACTTTTTGGCACTAAAGTGGGTTGCGAGCGCGGAGATTGCGGTTCATGTACCATCCTGGTGGGAGGAACACCGATGCTTGCTTGTCTCATGCTTGCAGTGGAGTGTAGCGGATTGGCCATTGAGACTATTGAGGGTCTCTCTCAGGGAGCTGAGCTTTCCCCATTGCAACAGCGGTTTTGCGAGCGAGAGGCATTCCAGTGCGGTTTCTGCACACCGGGTTTTATCATGGCGGCACAAGGGTTGCTTAATGCCAATCCCCATCCGTCGATGGAAGAGGTGCGGGAGGCTTTCGCGGGGCATATCTGCACTTGTGGAAATCTTGTTCGAGTCGTCCAGGCGGTGACGGGCGGATTATGACTACCTTTAGCGTAATAGGAAACCCAGATAATCATGATCAGCATGGGGCGCAGATCGTCACGGGGCGGGCGGATTATGCCGGCGACCGCTTACCGGGCAACAAGCTCTTTGGGGCGCTGGTGCTTTCTGCCATTGCCCATGGGACTATTGAAACCATAGATGCTACGAGGGCACTCCGCGAGCCTGGGGTAAAGGCTGTGATCACTTCGCGGGATTGTCCGATTTGGAGTACCACTATCCTCCAGTGGGGGCAGGAAGTGGCGGGGGTAGTGGCTGACGATCCCGCGACGGCCGTGCGTGCGGCTCGGTTGATAAAAGTGACCTATAACCCGAGCCCTGCCGTCTTTGATCCGGACGAGGCGCTGGGTAGCGGGGCTACCTTGAGCGAAGTCTATCCCAGCGGCAACAGCCGTGAGGTAAATAAGATGGAGCGAGGGGATCTCGGTGCCGGATGGGCTGAGTCCGAGATTGTCTTTGATACCATCCAGCCCTGGAGTCCAACCTATCAACACCATACCCTGGAACCTCATCAGGCGGTGGCCTGGTGGGTGGGGAGGGAGGTTTATGTTTGGACGCCTTCACAGCATATCCACAGTGCGCGGAACTACATTGCTTTCGCCCTGGGATTACCCTTGGTGCGGGTGCATGCCTTTACCCATTTCACGGGCTGTGCTTTGGGTGACAAGAATACGGCCAATGCAGCTATTATGGCCGCTGTTATGTCACGGGCGACGGGCGGCACCCCGGTGTATTTGCGAGAGAGCCGCCGCGAAAACGCCTTGGTCAATACGCGCCAGTTTGCCATGAGGTCGCAGATCACCTTTGGCACGAAAAGCGACGGCATGTTTACAGCTATCGATGCCCGTTTCTGGGGCGACGGCGGGTGCAACCCCGTAGCCCCTGTCGGGGATGCCGCTTATGGCTTGCGCACTACTTATAATTGCCCCGCCGCTAGTTTTAAGGTGGTGCTGGTAAATACCAACACCCCAATGCGTGCTTTTTGGCGCTGTGTGGCC
>WRNP01000070.1 GCA_009776515.1 Dehalococcoidia bacterium
TAGCCTGTGCGCTTCATGGCGGGGATGGTGAACGAGCCGGTGCCGGCTACGTTGGCGACAGGGCTACCGGTGATGGAGCCGAAAAAGGCGGAGGCTAACACGGCGCCCTTGGCCGCCCCGCCTCGGAAATTGCCCATGAGTGACGAGGCCAGTTTCATGAAGAACTCGCCTCCACCTAGACCCATGACCAGTCCGGCAAAGAGGAAGAAGCTCAAAATGAGCTCGCCCAGCAGGCGGCCAGACATGCCGAGCATGCCGTCTGCACCGAAAGCGAAGGAGCCGATGATCGTTGGGAAGGAGTAAGACACCCCGTAGAAGATGCCCCCCAGACTTTGGGCGAGCCATGGGCTACTGGCGAAGAGAGGGTAGACGATGGAAACGATGATAAGACCGGCGTAACCCCATCCGCCTACGCGCCGCCCGGCTTCAATGCTGATGACCCCCATGATTAGGGCAGAGATGAAGACCAGGGCGTTTGGCGGTTTATCCCAATTACGATAGGTGATCTCATCTGCGTTACAGATAAAGAAAATCGCTACCACTACCAAGGCAGCGGCTAAAAGGTAGTCGTACCAGGGCGGTGCCCGGCGGCTCAATCTGCGGGCGGCACCTAGTCCTAGGAAAACGTTGATCCCCAATACGGCATATAGCAGATAATAATAGACTGTGCTGGTCATCACCTGGCCGAAGAGGGGGACGGAAAACCAATGGGTGATAAATAGGAAGATGGCCGCAACCGGGGAGGCAAGATAGACGGCTCGGGCTGGCCAAGGTAAAAAGCGATACCGCCCTGGCCCGCCTGTGGGACGGGCATCTGGCGGAGGGGTGGCCTCTGGTGCGGCGGCGGNCATATCGGCTGACCCGCCGTCCGGGATGACCTTGGTTCGTGGGTACAGTAGGGCTCGGCGGCTAGATGGTCGCCTGTACTCTCGTAGGCGCGGGCGCGGCAGCCGCCGCAGAGCCTTCGGTACTCGCATATTCCGCACTTGCCTTTGAGTTGCGAGAGGTCTCGGAGCTCGTTAAAGAGAGGCGAGTTTTGCCAAATGCTAGCGAAGCCTTCCTGACGGATGCTGCCCGCTTCAAGATCCAGGTAGCCGCAGCCCTGCACACGGCCGGTATGTGAGATAAAACAGAAGCCTGTCCCGGCGAGGCAACCCCGGGTCACGGCGTTCATGTCGTGTGTACCATGACCCGGACTGAGCACCCGGCCGCACTGGTGGGCGATGCGGTAGTAGTGAGGAGCATCGGTTGGTTTCAGCATGAGGCGGCCTGTCAGCCTCTCTTGCTCCTGGCAGATCCAGCGCAGGGTGGTCTCGTATTCGGCGGGAGAAAGCTCATCGGTGGCAAGCCCTTTACCGCGGCCGGTAGGCACTAGCATGAAAGGATGGAAAGCCACCGCTCCGAGCTCCAAGGCAAGCTCAATGAGGGCTGGCAGGTGTCCCGCGTTCCGCTTAGTGATGGTGCTGTTTATCTGGACTTCAAGCCCCGCCGCCCGAGCGTTTTTAACTCCGGCGATGGCATCATGGAAAGCCCCGGGCATACCCCGGAAAGCATCCTGTTCGGCAGATTGGGGGAAGTCCAGGCTTACGCTTATGCGGGAGGCGGGTATGGCGGCGAGGCGCTCGGCCTTTTGCGGCGTGACCAGCGTGCCGTTGGTGCCGACGACTACGCGCAACCCACGCGTCACCGCATAGCCGCCGATGTCGTAGAGATCTGGACGGAGCAACGGCTCCCCGCCAGTTAGGATGAGGATAGGACTGCTCACCTCTGCGATTTGGTCGATTAGGGTGAGGCACTCTGCCGTGGTGAGCTCGTCTGGGTAGGAGGCATCCCGAGCTGAAGCTCGACAGTGGGCGCAGAACAGGTTGCAGCTTCGGGTCAGCTCCCAGGCAACGAGCCGTGGTCCCAAAAGACCACGGCCTAACGAACTGGCATCTTTTTCCATCAGAGATATCTTTTCTAGGAGGCAGATTGGTTTATGAGTCGGTAGACGGCTTTTCTGCGGCTCGGCTAAGGCGCTGGTGGGCGGCGATCATGGTGATGAGCGCCTCGTCCATGAGCTCTGTGACCAGCTCCAGTGCTTGGGCAGCGCGCTTGTTGGGGGATGTCTTCTGGCTGAGGACGCGGGTGATGAAGTGCATGACGTGTCCGCGGTGTTGGGTAAAGGTCTCTACAGAGTCGGTGAGAGACAAGCCGATGCCGGCCACGGCGACTCCGAATTCCTCACCTTTTGCCCGTGCGATCGCTAACGTCTCGGGACGCCGGGATGGCAGGGTGAGGTATTTAAGCATCAGGTTTAACATGCTCTGGCCCAGGGCTAAGAGCTCCTGACTTTGGGCGCTGGTGAGTTCGCGGCACCAGCTACGATGGGCTATGCTGTCGGCCAGCTCCCGGTGGACGAGGGCAGTATTGTTGAACTGCTGGGTGAGCTCGTTAAGCCCTAACGCCTTGCGGCGGCTGGAGACGATGCGTTTTAGCTCCTCCGGGCGGTAGCGGCGGTGACCACCCGGCGTGATGAGCGTTCTTATCTGTCCTTCGTTGCTCCACAAACGGAGCGTAGCCTCGCTCACTCCCAGTATCCGACTGGCTTCGCTAATGCTTACCAAGGTCGCTTTCATATCCTGATTAAATCTGCAAAAATCTCACAATATTTAAAAATTTATATAAATATACCAGGCCGAGGCACTCGTATGCAAATGGGACACAGCCAGCCTTACCATTTCTCGGAGTATTGCTGCAGAAGTCTTTTTATGCCTACTGGCCAAGACTCTTAATGGCAGGCATCAATCTTTGCCGGTGATCCGTTGATTGCCACCATATTTACTATGTCCAGAAGCCGGGTTTGTCAGGTTTTATGGTTTTGACGAATCTGAACCTGCCTATAATTGGCAATCTTTTTACTTTGCCAGTGATCCCATTGATCACCCCCATAATTATAAAGGTCAGATAGAGTGGGTAGTTAATCCAATGGATAATGAGGATAATCACCTGCAGTATCCCCGGTGGCAAGGCGGATGCCATGATACCCGATATAGTCATGATCCCGAGGCCGGCAACATGGAGAATCAACGCTTGGTTACAATGGAAGCGTACATATCTAGATTCAGGAGCGGCAGCCATTGCCGCTAAACCCGCGAAGAGATAGGCAGAGGCTCCATTTGCCTTGTTATGCTCTATATCAGCCGCGCTTATGCCCTCTGTATCGATGGCTGCGTTTTGCGTATACCCGGTATAATCATGGCTACCTTGTTGCCACGGCGGAGGCTGTTGATACTGCGCTTGTTTTGGCTGCGGCTGCACCGGTTGCCCGCATGACTGGCAAGTTTTCGTCATGCCTTGCACCTGCGTCCCGCAACTGCCGCAAAAAGATTGATTGGATGCCATCCAAGAATCAATATTTTTCTCGTAATACTTTGTGGCCTTGCTTTGAGTGATAATTGCGGTAACGAGTACCCCACTTAACGCCAGCGCCAATCCCAAAAAAGTCCGCAAATAAAACCAATGATCAAAAAAAGCAGGCCATAATACTTGTGATGCTATAAATACGGCAATACTAAAAAATGAATAGATAATTAATACCTTGGCGCCAATCCTCTGGCTGTAGTCCCACGTTTCTTGATTTCTAGCCGTGGCTTCTGTTCGAAAACCATACATGTAATTGATTTCCTTGGGGGGTGCTGCTTTCCATAGCAAGCCGGCAATTAAAGAAGCGGTCACAAGAATGTACCCATACACATTATGGAGAATACTGAGATTATTCATGACACTTGACTCATCTTTGAGCGCTTATGTTGCAGGTTTCCCGTTTCTGTTTTTAGTCATCAATGAGGTTCTGTTGTCGGCTATAAGACGTGAGAATCCAACTAAACGGCGTTGGTCGGCGATAACCTTGGATCACCTCAATGCCCTCATTGTACCGCACTTCCGCAACTTCCGCGGGGTTACCGGCACCGCTGTAGCACTAAGGGCAGGAGCGGGTTTGGGCGCCTTGACAATACTGACAAGTCAGGGTATTATTAGGCATGCCTAAGTTTTAGGCATGCCTAAATATAAAAGAGGGATAGCCATGAGCACCAACAGCGAAGAATATTTAGAAGCTCTCCACAGTCTCTGCCAGGGTGGGGTAGCCGCCAGCACTTCGGAAATATCACGGCGCCTCAGAGTCTCCCCCGCCAGTGTGACCGAGATGTTGAAAAAGCTCTCCGCTAAGGGTTACGTCGACTATTCGCCGTACCAAGGGGTGACCCTCACGCCTGTGGGGGCTGAACTCGCTGCCCGGATGGCTCGCCGACATCGCCTGGCGGAGCGCTTTCTGCATGACGTATTGCACATTGGCAACGACAAGGTTCATCACGAAGCTTGCGCGATGGAGCATGCCCTTTCGGATGAGACTGAGCGCGCCCTTTGCCTAACCCTGAAGGCTCCGGATAAATGTCCTGACGACGGACAACTCATCCCCGCGTGTACCCTGGGTTTTAAGAGTTGCGACGAATGTCGGGCGTGGGGTGGGGGCAGCCTAGACGAGGTTGGCAAAAGGGAACTCGGGGTGGTCGCGGTGTCTACCCTAAAGGAAAATCAGACGGGTACGGTGGCTTTTATTCGGGGCGATAACAAGGTTCTGCGAAGGCTACTGGACATGGGGCTTACGCCTGGGGCAAAGATCAAAGTCAACCGCGTCGCTCCTCTCCGGGGACCGGTGGAGATTGCCGTGCGCGGCTCAAAACTTGCCCTAGGTGATGAGGTGGCCCGCAACGTTTTTGTAAAGACAATGGGCGAGGCGGCAGATTGACTGACTCGGGGCGAAGCCGCCATAGTAGCTCGCAAGGGGCGCAAAAGGGGGCAATGGGGCGCGTCCTGACCATTGCCTTGGCGGGCAACGCCAATGTTGGTAAAAGTGTCATCTTTAACCAGCTCACTGGCTCACACCAGACCATTGGTAACTGGCCTGGCAAGACGGTGGAAAAGGCCAGCGGCACGCTTAGCCTTACTGGATATGACATAACTATTGTAGATCTCCCGGGCATCTATTCCCTTTCCACCTTTTCCCTGGAAGAATTGGTCAGCCGGGAATACATTGCCCAGGAGAAACCGGATGTCATCATCAACGTCGTTGGGGCGCCAGTGCTGGAGCGCAACCTCTTTTTCACCATGCAACTCCTGGAAATGGGCATACCAATGGTGGTCTGCCTAAATCAGACGGATATCGCCCGGAGCAAGGGGCTCAGGATTGATAGTGTCAGAATGTCTCAGTTGCTGGGCGTGCCTGTAGTGCCAACGGTGGCGGCTAAGGGGCAGGGGGTGAAGGAGCTTATCGAAACTGCCATCCACATGGCCGTAAGTCCACCGCCGTGCGAAGTGCTCAGGATGGGGGACGACATAGAGGCGGCAGCAGAGGCACTGGCGGGCATGGTTGCCTCGGAGCTTCCTGAATTGGATTATAGCGCCCGCTGGGTGGCTATTAAACTCCTAGAAGGGGATGCCCAAATCAAGGAGATGGCTGAGGCACGATCGGCGGGGGTGGTAGCTACCGCCGAGGTGCTTGCCGGACAATTGGAGGCGGTGCGTCGGCAGCCACGCTTTACGGTGATGGCCTCAGAAAGATATGCCTTGGCTGGGCGCATTGCCCGTGAGGCCCAGCGGCAAGAGGTGGCAAAACCATCCTTGGCCGATCGGTTGGACCGCTTCGCCACGCATAAGGTGTTTGGCTATGTGAGTGCCTTTTCCGTAGTAGCCCTCCTCTTGCTCTGGACGTTCACGGTAGGGGACTTTCTCTCGGGGCTCCTTGGGGGTGTCTTAGGCTTCTTCCAACCGGTTGATCCCCAGGTAAGCGGCACGCTTGCCAGCATCCTGTGGAACGGCGTTTTCGGCGGCTTTGTGGCGGGTGTCACCTTAGTCATCCCCTACGTGGTCCCGTTTTACCTGATGCTGGCGGCACTGGAAGACTCTGGTATCCTCACTCGGGTAGCTTTCATGATGGACTCTGCCATGCATAAAATGGGACTGCATGGCAAGGCGATCATTCCCATCATCTTGGGCTATGGCTGTAACGTGCCGGCTATATACGCCACTCGTATCATGGGCACGCGGCGGGAGAGGCTACTGGCAGCTTTCGCCATCACTTTCGCGCCCTGCACGGCGCGTACCATTATTATCCTGGGCTTAGTGGCGGCTTTCCTGGGTGTGTGGTGGGCGCTTGGCCTCTATGTCTTCCTTTTGTTGGTCATGTTTGTCTTCGTGGGTCTCTCTGCGAAGGTGGTGCCAGGCGAGCTGACGGGGCTGATCATGGAGATGCACACTTTTAAAATCCCCTCGCTCGCGGTAGTGGTCAAGCAGACCTGGGCGCGCACGAAGTCTTTGATTTATACCGTCTTTCCGATTTACATGGTCGCGAGTGCTGCCGTCCAAGGAGCTTATGCCTCTGGCATATTGACCCCGATGGGCAATGCCCTTTCTTTTCTCACTGTCGACTGGCTGGGACTGCCGATGATTGCCGGGGTGCTCCTCATCTTCGGTCTGGCTCGGAAAGAGCTTGTGTTACTCATGGCAGTGGTGCTTCTGGGAAGCGACCTGGCGGCGGTGCTGACGCCTGTACAGCTCATAGTGTTAGCTTTTGTTAGCGCCATCTATCCCTGCTTGGCAACGATAGGGGTGTTGGTGAAGGAGTTCGGCTGGAAGGCAAACTGGACGATCATGGGGGCCAATCTAGCTGCGGCACTTTTGCTCGGAGGAGTCCTGTCTCGGATACTGGCGCTTGTTTTTTAGTCATGCGGAGTGTATTGACCATGACACTAAGCCGCTCGAAAGCTGAAAAGCAATCGGGCGGTTTTGTCATTCCCATTCCAATAAAACTATAAGGAGAAAACTCACATGCTTAAAACACAAAATGAAAAACTCGAAAGTATACAAACCAAAATCCAGCAATTGGAAAATCAAAAGAAGCGGTTATTGCAACAGCAAAAAGCGCAGGGCAGGAAAGACCGAACCAAGAGACTCTGCAAACGCGCCGGACTTTTAGAGAGCATACTGCCATCAACTATTGCGCTTAACGACAGACAATTCAACACGTTCCTATCCAAATTGCTGCCATCGGAAACTTGCGCCGCATTCTTAAACGAAGCCCAGACAACATCGGAGCAACTTGACACGAACTAATAAATACCGCAGCAGAACCCGAAACCCTTAATTACATTAAGGGCGCACTTATACACCTTTTAGGTGTTCGCGCGCTCTGCGAGGCATTTACGACCTAAGAGTTAAGGCTTGTCCTGTTTCTCAGAATCTAATTTTGGAATCTCAATAACATGGTTAGTGTGTCAAAAGCCCGCTTTTGCAACATGTTCTAGCAAAAGTATAGACAGACAGTTTGGTGAAAATCTTGTCAAGCAAGGTTTCACCGTTAACA
>WRNP01000071.1 GCA_009776515.1 Dehalococcoidia bacterium
ATGCTCAGGCTGACAGCGCGACGCCTGTGAAGCCATGTGCCGAGGGCGATACTTTACCGATAGCGTGCACGCATCCAGGACACCCTGCGCTTCTTTGGGGGTACGTAGCTGCCAACAGCCAGGCCCAGCACACTCAGAGCTATGGCGGCCAGGGCCAGATGGGTTGCCTTTTTCATGAGCACCTCTCCTGCCGTATTGTCAAAATGGGAAGATCTTGGGATATAAACAATACAACGCTGGACGAGGAAAAAGGTTATGCCTTAACTTGCTGCCAAGGTGATAGGGGGTTAGCGCGGGGCCTGAGAAAACAAGCTCAGCCGGAGGCGTGCCAGGCACGCCTCCGGCTGAGAGCTTCAAGTACACTGGTTATCCGAGCTACTTGACTTCAGCGCTTGCGCCGACGGCTTCCAGCTTGGCTTTGGCCGAAGCGGCCTCTTCCTTGCTAACATTCTCCTTGACGGCCTTGGGGGCACCCTCCACCAAATCCTTGGACTCTTTAAGTCCCAGGTTGGTAAGCTCGCGCACCACACGAATGACATTGATCTTGTTGTCACCCACCGCCGTGAGGATAACGTTAAACTCAGTCTTTTCCTCCTCCGCAGCTGCCCCACCTGCCGCCGCGCCGGCCGCAGGCGCTGCCGCCATCATGGGAGCTGCTGCACGCACGCCAAACTCAGCTTCAAACGCCTTGACCAAGTCGTTGAGCTCGAGCACCGTCATCTCTTTGACGGCAGATACCATTTCTTCGATTGTTATTTTAGCCACTTATTTTGCCTCCATTTGTTGTATTCTTGCCTGCAGAGCCCACACCAAACCCAGCATGGGGCTTGTCAGGGAGTTGACCAGACCATATATGGGACTTGAGAGAGCGCCGACCACCTGACCAATGAGAACCTCTCGCGAGGGCATAGAGGCCAGGGCATCAACCTGGGCTGCATCCAGCCAGCGATCGGGTAAAAACCCACCTACCACTTGCATGTTTATACCCGATGCCTTGATATATCCGGCAAGCACTCTGGCCGGAGCGGTAACGTCATCGTATCCCAAAGCCAGAGCAATAGCGCCATCCAGATGCTCAGACAAATAGCCCCGTCCAAGACCATTTACCGCGCGGCGAGCCAGCGTGTTTTTCACTACCTTGAACTCGACCCCTGCCTCTTTAAACTTATGGCGGAGTTTGACCAACTCCGGGGTTGGCAACCCTTGGTAACTCGTTACCACCCCTACTTGGGCACGATCGATGCTTCCGGACAGATCATCTACAATGCCAGCTTTCGCTTCTTTCTTCATTTTCACCTCCTTAATTGATCAAGTTCCGATCATTGGTTATTCAATTGTAAAAGCAAACCCAACTGTTTTGCGCCTTAGGCCCCACTCACAACTAATCCCCCCGCTTTAAACCAAAACGCCCCCGTGACCGGCACGAGGACGCAAGTAGACAGCCCCCAGGGCTGGTTATCATCCTCGGCAGGTCGTATTAAGCCCCGGCGAAAACCGCTTCTGCCATCACTCCTTTTACAGGAGCGAGGCCACAGGGCACCCGCTTTCTTCAGAAGCCTGTTATTCAGTTGCCAAAGAACTAAGCTGTCGTCATAGCCGAGGCTGCCTTAAGCTCCAGGGGCACCCCCGGTCCCATCGTTGATTTCAAGGTAGCACTACGAATGTACTGACCCTTCGCCCCGCTAGGCTTAGCCCGTACCACCGCCTCCATAATTGCCGCCAAATTGCCAGAAATCTTGTCCGCCGAAAAACTGACCTTGCCGACCGGCACGTGGATAATGGCCTGTTTATCCAGCTTAAATTCAACGCGCCCCTTGCGTGAATCATTGATAACCCGCGGCAGATCGTCGGCCCCCACCACCGTACCGGATTTTGGATTGGGCATAAGACCTTTACGGCCAAGCATTTTTCCCAACTTGCCGACTTTGGCCATCATATCCGGGGTGGCAATGGCCACATCAAATTCAGTAAAGCCTTCCTCAACGCGTTTGATGAGATCATCCGCCCCAATAATGTCCGCCCCCGCCTGCTCCGCAACCTTGCCCGCATCGCCTTGAGCGAAGACAGCCACGCGAATCTGCTTGCCCAAGCCATGAGGTAACAGGGCAACGCCGCGCACCTGTTGAGTGGCCTGGCGCGGATCAAGCCCCATGCGCAGATGCAACTCGACGGTTTCATCAAACTTGGCCTTAGCCGTCTCTTTAACCAGGTTTACCGCCTCATCTGGCTGGTACTCTCGGCCAGGATCGACCATTTTAGCTATCTCTTCGTATTTTTTGCTATGAGTTGCCATTTTATTCTATCCTTATGCCCATACTGCGGGCGGTGCCGGCTACGACCCGCTCGGCAGCTTCAATGTCATTGGCGTTGGCATCCTTAGTCTTCATTTCCGCAATCTCGCGCAGCTTCGCTCGCGTGAGTACCTGGGAAACATTATGCCCCGGGGTGCCGGAGCCTTTCTCCGCCCCCAAGGCTTTCTTGAGGAGGTCGGAGGTAGGCGGAGTTTTAGTGACAAAGGTATAAGTGCGGTCCACATAGACGGTGATTTCCACTGGAACAATGGAACCTACTTGCTTAGCGGTGCGCTCGTTATATTCCTTGACAAACTGCATGATATTGACACCATGCTGACCCAGGGCCGGGCCGACAGGCGGAGCCGGGTTAGCCTGCCCAGCCGGAATCTGCAACTTTATGATTGCTTTAACTTTCTTTGCCACGTGTTTCTCCTAGTATATGGTTATGAGCTCGGGGTTTTAAGTATCTTAATATCCCGCTGAGGGAGAGGCGATTTGCCGCTTAAAACCCACCGCTATTTATAACTTCTCCACCTGCAAAAAGTCGAGTTCCACCGGCGTTTCGCGCCCGAAGAGCGAGAGCAGAACCTTCACCTTGCCCTTTTCTTGGTCAATGGCATCCACCGTGCCAATAAAGTCGATGAACGGTCCATCGGTCACCCTAACACTCTGTCCGGCTTTAAAGCCCATTTTTACCTTGGGAGCCTCGGCCGACATTTGTTTTGTAATACGGTCGTATTCTTCTTCACGGAGCGGCACCGGCTTGTTACCGGAGCTTACAAAGCCTGTGACTCCAGAAGTGTTGCGCACAATCGCCCAGCTCAAATCATTCATGCGCATGCGCACCAATATATATCCCGGCAGGATCTTGCTGATCACGGTCTTGCGTTGACCGCTGTGGACCTCAACAGCTTCTTCAGTTGGAATCACCACCTGGGCAATGTCGCCCTCGGCATCCATGGACTGACGGCGCTGCTCAAGGTTTTTGCGCACCCGCTCTTCATAGCCGGAGTAAGTGTGCACCACATACCAGTCGAAGTTGTCCTCCGCCACACCCCTCTCCTTAACCGCCGACAAAGAACCGCCTCACCAAGTAAGAAAAAAGGTAATCCAAGCCGCCGAGCACGGCACCAACCGCGGCGGAGAAAACTAGCACCAGCCCCGTAAGATACAGCGCCTCACGCCGACTGAGCCAGGTGACTTTTTTAAGCTCGCTCCAAATATCCCTGACAAGCTTAAAACGAATGGGTTTATCGGTGGCTGACATAGTTAAGCCTCTTGCCGCCCAGTCCCTACTTGGTCTCCCGATGCAGGGTATGCTTTCGCTCGCTGGGGCAGTATTTTTTTAGCTCCAGACGCTGAGCGTCGTTTCTCTTGTTTTTCTCCGTGGTGTAATTCCTCTCCTGACACCCAGTGCAGGTGAGGCTGATTATCACTCGCGCTTCACTTTTTTTAGCCATTTCCAAACCATCGGAAAGGGCGCCTGCCGCCCTTTCCGTATAACCTTTCTATATCCCCCAGACAGCGAGACGCGCTACTTCTGGGTTATTCCGGCCATATTATTCCAATATCTGGGTTATTGAGCCGGCACCAACGGTGCGGCCGCCTTCGCGGATGGCGAAACGCAGGCCTTTTTCCAAAGCAACCGGATAGATAAGACGAATCTTCATGCGGGTATTGTCACCCGGCATGACCATTTCTACCCCCGGCTGAAGTTCAATCGAACCGGTAACATCCGTGGTGCGAATAAAGAATTGCGGCTTGTAGCCGTTAAAGAACGGGGTATGGCGACCGCCCTCTTCTTTGGTCAACACATAAACCTCAGCCTCGGCATAGGTGTGTGGCTTTATGGTACCCGGAGCCGCCAGTACCTGGCCACGCTCAATATCCTCGCGCTCCACGCCGCGCAGCAGTACGCCCACAGCATCGCCCGGTTCAGCATAATCCAAGATTTTGTGGAACATTTCCAGCGAGGTCGCCACAACCTTCTTGGGCTCATGGTGCAGACCAACAATCTCGACCTCATCGCCGCCTTTGATGACACCGCGCTCAACGCGTCCGGTAGGAACGGTACCGCGACCCTTGATGCTGAAGACATCTTCAACCGACATCAGGAAAGGCAAGTCGCGGGGACGCGTGGGAATGGGAATATACTGATCAACGGCATCCATCAATTTAATGATGGGCCCGCACCATTGGCAATCTTCCTTGCTGCAACCGCATTCCAGGGCTTTTAGGGCACTCACACGCACCACCGGAGCATCATCGCCGGGATAGTTATATTTCTTAAGGAGATCGCGCACTTCAAGCTCAACTAGCTCCAAAAGCTCGGGGTCTTCCATGACGTCCACCTTGTTTAGGGCGACGGCAATGTAAGGCACCTCTACCTGGCGAGCTAGAATCACGTGCTCGCGAGTCTGCGGCATGGGGCCGTCCGGAGCAGACACGACCAGAATAGCCCCGTCCATCTGGGCAGCACCAGTGATCATATTTTTTACAAAGTCAGCATGTCCCGGGCAGTCAATGTGCGCATAGTGGCGGGTTTTGGTCTCATACTCCACGTGCGCAATGGCGATGGTGATGCCGCGGGCTTTCTCTTCCGGCGCATTGTCAATAGCATCGTACCCCCGGTAATCAGCCAAACCTTGCTTCGACAGCACGTAGGTGATGGCAGCGGTCAGAGTGGTTTTACCATGGTCAACGTGACCGATGGTACCTACGTTGCAATGCGGCTTGTTCCTTTCAAATTTCTGCTTGGCCATTTTATCTCCTTAATTTTTATTTACTCCTGAAAAGCCTACCCTTCTGGTTGAGGGGCTCTCTTCAGGAGAGCCAGTACCCCCTAAACAGAGGACACAGGCCGCCCCTGAAAGATGCCGTTTTCAGGGATAGTCACAAAGCCCACAATCAGATTCGAACTGATGACCCCGTTCTTACCAAGAACGTGCTCTACCAGCTGAGCTATGTGGGCACAGCAACTGTTGCTAATTGTAAGCGCTCAAGCCTGACTTGTCAATCAAGCAGACCGCTAGCCCCTTTCTCAACAAAACGCGTCGCTCAGGCTACTGGCGACGCTGCCAATTTTCATGAGAATATCTCGTTTCAGGTCTTTTGTCAAGGGCGGTTTAGGCTCTTCCGGCGCAAAACCTGGTTGAGCCCGCTCGATATTCGTAATACAATAAAGGCGGAAGATAGAATCTCAGCTTCACTTAAGGAGCAGATGGTGACCGAAAAGACCGATAAAGGCCCTGGCAAAAACTTTATAGATATCTTCGACAAGTTCGGCAGCGCTCTGAGCGAGATCTTCAACGACCCCGAACTTAAGGCCAAAGCGCGCGAGTTCGGCAAAAGCGCTGGGCGTTCGGCAGATGCCTTAGCCAGCCGTTTCCGAGATGAAGAGGTCAAGGCCCGATGGAGAGAAGTCGGCCAAGCAGCTCAAGACTTCGGGAAGAGCATTGCCGAGCAGTTCAAGCCAACGCAAAACCCCGCATCTGAAAACAGTGCAGACGGCAACCCCATAGCCCCAGATGGTGCTTAAAAACGACCCTACCCCACATCCATCATCGCCCCGATGAAAAAGGGGAGATTGGTCTCACAGTCGATGAGCATGTAGACAAAGGGGCGGTCAAGGTAGACGTACCTGCGTGCTGAGACGGCTGTTACCCCAACACCTACCACCGCCGCCGCCCTGGTGCCCTTGGGGTCAACGGAGATGAAAGTTTTGTGGATGACGGTACTGATATACAGGTTGCCTCCTGTAGAACGTCCGAGCTTGGTGAGGTTGGCCAGTCTTCCGTCAAAAGCATCACTCATCCCCATACCGCGCAGAATGCCGTTCATCGTGAGAGAATACTCACTCTCGAACTTGGGAATGGCGGCGCTGACCGCGATATGCTGAGCATTGCCGAGGGTGTCGGCCAACCCCTGACCGGTCAGGGTAGCGATGTAGGCATCAATAGCCAGCCCCTCATTGGGCAACAGGGCGGCGAAGGCATACCTGCCGCCGGCGTAATATTTTATAAAACCCGTGGCCTTGCCGTCATCAAGGTAGAGGGATTCATCGCTGTACATCATGTCTATTACCCGCTCTTCGCCCAATAGAGAGGTAAAGGTGCCGGGACGCACCTCATTGTCCTGGTAGACATCCTGCCATTTGGCATCAAAGGCCAAGGCATTGATGAGATACATGACGTCATTCGGTGATATCTCAGTGAGAAGTTCTTCGATCATGCCATCGGTATGGTCATTTACCCAATCATTGACAGCCTTAAGGGTGTTATCATCAAAAGAGGCCCTGTAGATGTCTGCTCCGTAGTAATCCGCATTAAGCTGCAGAAAGTCATTCTCAACCGTCAGGGTAGCTGTGTCTTTAAACCATATAGAGTTAGCGGCATGGAAACTGGCCTCGCTGTCTGAAGAGAGACTCTGCAGATACCAGTATAGATAGGCGTTGAGGTCGGAAATAGAAATTCCAAAGACTTCTTCCATTTGGGCCAGGGTGTTGCCATCGGCACCGTTGGCGGTCATGGCCAAGGCGCATAGTACGGAGAGCGGTGAAATCAGGGAGTTCTTATCCGAGGGGGTACTTTGCTGGAACAGTCTTACGGCAAAGTCGATCACCGCAGAGCTGTCCAGGCTGCCCTGGGCGACACTTACATTGCTTGGCCTAATGCCGGACATGAGGTCGATAACCTCACCNCTGCCTACTGATGCCTCCCCTGTCGGTACAGTGCAGCCGGACAGGAGGCCGAGGGGAGCGGAGATCAGAAAAAGCACACCGAGAATTGCGGAAACCAATTTATTTCCCATATTTACCTCTATTCACCTCTCCGTTAATGCGGTTATGTTGATACCGGCATAGATCATGAGTGCGGGCATTTCGCCTAATGCCATCTGGGATTTCTGCATTATAGTCGTTTAACTTAAGAGGCACCATCCAGAGTCACGGCCTTGGCAGCTACCAAGGAGCACCCTGTCCCGGCAGAAAGGAAAGGATCGGATTCTTGTCCAAATCTGCTAAGTTAGATACTGCCCTGACTGCAGCGCGGGCTGCCGGAGGTTAGGCGCAGTATTAAT
>WRNP01000072.1 GCA_009776515.1 Dehalococcoidia bacterium
CCATCCCCGCCATGAAGCGCACAGGCTACGCGCCGGAGTACGCTGCCGCCATTGAGGCCTGTGCCAGCACCGGCTCGGATACCATGCCGCCGGTGATGGGCGGGCTGGTTTTCATCATGGTCGTCATCTTCGGAGTCGACTACGCCGATGTGGTGCTGGCCGCCCTCTTGCCAAGCATCCTTTTTTTCCTGGGGCTCATGGTGCAGGTAGACGCTTACGCGGCGCGCCACAACCTTAAAGCCACCCCCGACCCAACCCGCCCCCCCTGGTGGCGGGTGTTGCTCTCCGGCTGGAGCTACCTGGCCGGGCTTGCCATGCTCATCTTCGGGTTGGTCTATATGCGTTGGGGAGCCATCACCCCTATCTATGCCGCCGCCATCGTGCTGACGCTCAAGCTTGCCGAAGGAGCCGTCAAGATACTGCGTACCCCCCGTCCCGGCGAGAAGCGGCCGTTGCTTAAGGAAAGCTTTAAGGTGGCCGCAAGGCGCGCTGAGTCCGGCTTGGCTCAGACCGCCTCGCTCATGAACTACGCCGTAGCCATCTTCATCGGCATGGGCTTCATCATGGTGGGACTCCTGAAAACGGGGATGGCTGCCGGGCTGGCCGGGTGGATTGTCGGAGCCGGCGGCGGCAACCTCTACCTGGTACTCTTCGTCTGCTTCGCTTTCTCACTAGTGATGGGACTGGCCGGACTCCAGCGGACGGGATACATCCTTTTGGCCATCATCGCCGTACCCGCCATCGTCAGCCTCAGCCGAACCATGCCAGAGTTCGCTGCCTACGGCGGGCTGCCGCTTATCGGGCTCAATCTTTTCCTTATTTCTTATGCTTCGCTCGGCGGTATCACCCCGCCGGTAGCCCTAAACGCTTTCGTGGCCGCCAGTATCGCCGATGCCCACCCCATGAAGACCGCTTGGACGGCCTGTCGGCTGGGCATCGTCCTGTTCTTCCTTCCTTTCTTTTTTGTCCTTCAGCCTTCCCTACTCATCATTTATACGCCTTGGTGGCAGACCTTGCTGCACTTCCTTCAGGCAGCGGCCGGCATCTGGCTACTATCCTCAGCGCTGGAGGGCTACCTGGTGCGCATCGGCATCCTCAGCCAATGGCAAAGGATTGCTCTCTTTATTGGCGGCTTCATGCTGGCTTTCCCTCAAACCCTCATCTTTAGTCTGGGCTTGGCAATAAGCACCGCAACCATCGGAGCCAGCTTGCTTATTAGCAAGCGGCCGACGGCCCCTGTATAAGCCAACCACCGACAAGATGCCATCCATAGCTTAGAGATACAACCGGGAGAATAATCATGAAAAGAAAACAATTCGCCATAGTCCTGAGTTCAACTTTCCTTGCTGCCGCCGTCATCCTCTCCAGCTGCGGCAAACCTACCACCACGACGTTGCATTTCGCCGCCACCGGCTCCTCCGGCGAGATGAAAGTATTGAGCTGGGCTACCATCATGCAAGCCGACCTTGCCGACACCATCATCCGCGTGGTAAACGAACCGGCCTGGACCAACGCCTATAAGGATATGGCCCAGTCCCAGATGGCACTCTGCCAAATCGACAAGTCCACCATGCGTGATTGTATCGAGGCCATCAACGAGTATGCCTCCTCGGACGGCGGGCCGTGGCTGGCGGGTTTGGTCTGGATAGATTCACTGGCTGCCACCGGTTTCATGGTGCGCGGAAACTCCGACATCTACAAGCCCGAAGATATCAAGCCCGGTACCCGCATCGCCATCTGGAATGACAAATCGGCCACTCTGTCTCCTTTCCGCTCGCTCTTAGCCTGGGCAGGGGTTGATGAAAAAGACATTGTTTGGGTGAACACCGGCGATTACGATGCCTGTCCCCGCGCCGTAGCTGACGGGCGTGCGGATATCTGCATGGCCGCCCCCGTCTCGCCGGCCGTGCTGGAGGCCTCCAACGCCCCCGGTGGCGTACGCTATATTTCGCTCAACCCTGCCGACAACCCCACCGGAGCTGCCGCTTTCCTGGAAATAAGCCCCCTCTACAACTTCGGGCCGATCACCGTCGGTCCCAAGAGCGTCATCGGCACTTGGGGCATCATCAGCTATAAGTACCTGGGCTCAAATCTGGCAACCGACGCTGATCTCATTTACCAGCTCGTCAAGTGGTTGGATGAGAACTACGACAAGTACTGTAACGCTTACGAGTCCAACGCCCAGATGACTCTTAATGACCTGCTGGAGGTAATGGAGACCACCTATCTGCCGCTGCACCCGGGACTCATCAAATACCTTAAAGAGAAAGGTATCTGGAAGGCCGATTACGAGCGGCGCAATGAGGTAAACACCATCCTTCTCCAACGCTACATTGACAGCTATCAAGATGCCATGAGGGAGGCCGCCGCCCAAGGGGTCGACATTAAGCCCAACAATGACCGCTGGATTGAGTTTTGGGAAAACTATAAGGCAGCCCATCAGATACCGATCATCCAGATGCACGTAAATCTAACGCAGGATGCCACCCCCATCATGCCACCAGGATACGTGCCGCCGGGCACCACTGCCGGTCTTTAGCGCCCTGCCCCAATTGACATTCCCCTCGCCAATGGTTAACATGGCTGGGTATGGGAGCAAAAGAGGCAAGCGTCAAGAAGACCAGGGCCGGCAACAAGCCTTCCCGCTTTGGGCGTCATCCCCAGGCAGGATATCATATCCAGGCCAGTGTCTGGATTGAGAAAGACGGCGAGCTTTATCTGGGCGGGGGCAGGGTCATGTTGCTGGAGTATATCGCAAAACTAGGCTCCATTGCCGCCGCCGCCCGCTCTATGCATCTTACCTATAACAACGCCTGGCTGTGGATAAATGCCATGAACAAGCTGGCACCTTCCCCGTTGGTAGAAAGGATGGCCGGAGGAGCTGGCGGAGGCTATGCCAAGCTTACCGAAGAAGGCCTCCGGGCCATTGCCCAGTTCCATGAGCTCAGAGCCAGGTTGGAGGAGTTTGCCGTTACTGCCCCCTCCCGCGAGGATTTAGGAGGCGAGGAGTCAGGGCATTTCTCAAGACAGTCTAAGAGGCCCCAGGCAACCAACAATCCCCTTTCTTAGCCGGATTTTCTTAATTGTTTGATTGATATCGTGCCCACTTGACAACCACGATATATTGCTGGTAATATCTCGTCTTGGCTGGTACCGGATGACCAAGCCCCAGACTTTTATAAAGAAGCAGAAAGGAGCACGAATGAACCACAATACACCTACTTTGGCCTTAAGATGGGCCTCGTGGTAAACACCGGCCTTTTTTAAAAGCCTGCGTTATATTCTTTGTGATATAACGTTCCATTATCTAAACCATCGATAATTTTTATACGGAAGGAGCAAGGTACAAAACATGAGAAAACAGGTATGGCTATCCCTCGCCGCGCTGGCCGCCGTCTTGATCCTGTTCCCAGCCTGCCAGGCTGGGACCGAAACGGTGCGCATTACCAATACCGCCACCGTCACCCTGACATCTACGGTAACCGCTACCGCTACTGCCACGGATACCGACCCCGCCACCCGCACCATAACCGACATGTATGGCAGGCAAGTAACCGTGCCGGCAACAATCAACCGCGTACTGACATCCGGATCGGTAGAAATGCAGCTGGTTTTTATGCTGGCTCCTGAAAAATTGGCAGGCCTCTCCAACAACTTCAACGGCAGCCCCCCTCTAGTTTCAGAACAATATGCTGCCTTACCAGTAGTGGGTAGCTGGTCCGGTGGGTCAATCCCCAATATAGAAGCTTTTCTCGCCATCGAGCCGGATATCATCATTGACGGCTTCGGCGAAGACCTGGAAGATCATCAGCAAAAATTCGGCAGCGTTCCGGTGGTGGGCGTAGACTCGGGAGACCTTTTGTTAGACTACGCCCCCATTATCAGCTTCTTAGGCGACCTCCTAGGTGTCCCCGATAAAGCTGAGGAGCTTCTTGCCTACTATACAGAAGCCATGGATTACGTAAACACCATCACGGCGAATATCCCCGCTGACGAACGCATCATGGTCTATTATGCCGAGGGAACAAACGGTCTCAGCACCGACCCCGCAGGTTCATTTCACACCGACCTCATCACCTTCTGCGGCGGTAATGTCGTAGCCGACGTGCAGCTTCTGCCGGGGGTTGGTCAAGTCACAGTTTCTATGGAGCAGATACTGCTCTGGGATCCCGACCTAATCATCATCGGGCGTGGATCGCAGGCCAATTTGTACCTCACCATCATGACCGATAGCATCTGGGGCATGGTTCAAGCTGTCAATGACGGGCTGGTATTCGTCCGTCCGGATAATCCCCTATCATGGTTCGATGGACCACCCGGTCTTTGCCAAATTGTCGGCATGTATTGGATGGCGCATACCCTCTACCCGGACAAAACCGTGGATCTTGACCTCAACGCCAAAATAAAGGAGTTCTATACCAAATTCTTGCATTATGACCTAAGTGATGCCGAGCTTACCTCCCTTCTGGCCAACCCCGAGCTATAAGCCATGAGCACCGCTGCAGAGAACCAGCCGCTTGAGCCGGCGGCACACCAACCGCGCTTCCGGTTCAAGCGGCTCAGCGGAGCCTCAGCCGTCACCATCCTAACGGTAGTACTGGTGGCGCTCTTCGTCCTGTCGTTTTTGATGGGCCGATACCCCATCTCAATCGCCGACGTCATCCGGGTACTACTCTTTAATGCCGCCCAGGCCATCATAACCGTGGCCGAGGGGATCTTAAAGGTAGCGACCCATCTGCCAGGAGACTGGGCCGAGACCCTGCTTACACGCCTCCCCGCCATGGACCCGAGCTTTCCCGATGTTTTGAATACGGTTGTCATCCAACTACGATTGCCCCGTGTCTTGGCCGCCATGTTAATCGGAGGCGGTCTTGCGGTGGCTGGCGCATCGTTCCAGGGGCTCTTCCGCAATCCCCTGGTCTCGCCAGACATCCTGGGTGTTTCGTCGGGCGCTAGTTTGGGAGCTATCATCGGTATCCTCGTCTCGGGCCAACGGATTGTCATCGAGTTGCTGGCTTTCGGCGTGGCCTTGCTGGCCGTGGGAGGTTCTTATGGTATCAGCCGCATCGTGCGAGGCAATCGCACCTTAGGGCTTATTCTGGCTGGCATGGCCATCGGCTCTCTTCTCAGTGCCTTTCTCTCCTTGGCAAAATATGCCGCTGACCCCACCAACCAGCTCCCTACCATCACCTATTGGCTGATGGGCAGCCTCTCGGCCATCAGTTTTAAAGACCTCGCCTTTGTAGCCGCCCCAATGCTGATCGGCATAGGGGGGCTGTTGCTTATTCGTTGGCGCCTCAATGTCCTCGCCATGGGCGAGGACGAAGCTAAGGCTCTGGGCACTAATACAGGTAAGCTCCGCGCCGTCATCGTCATTTGCTGTACCGTAATCACCGCCTCAGCCGTGGCCATCAGCGGCACCATCGGCTGGATTGGCCTCATCATCCCTCACATCGGGCGCATGCTTGTAGGCCCCGACCACAAAAAGCTCATTCCGGTGAGCCTGCTGATTGGCGCCATCTTCCTTTTGCTAATGGATGACATCGCCCGCACCATGGCTCAGGTGGAGATCCCCATTGGTATCCTGACCGCCATCATGGGAGTGCCTTTCTTCCTATACCTGCTGGCCCGCGGGCGGAGGGGGTGGGCCTAATGTTCCGCATTGAAGGGGCTGAGTTTTTTTACGACAACACCCATACCGGCGGTTTTAAAGAGGTTAGCTTCTCCATCAAACCAGGGCAAGTACTCTGTATTCTGGGCCCAAACGGCTGCGGCAAGACCACTTTGCTTAAATGCCTGGCAGGCATCTTCAAGCTGCAGAAAGGGCGTCTCTGGCTGAACGATAGCGAAGTTAAAACTCTGAAAGACGGCAATTTAGCCCGCGCCATCGGCTACGTGCCGCAGCTCCACCAGCCAGCCTTCCCTTTCTCGGTGCTAGATGCCGTTCTCGTCGGGCGGGCTCCGCATTTGGGTTTTCTGGAGTCGCCCAAGAAGAAAGATTATGAGATTGCGGAAACGGCCATTGAAGCCCTGGGCATCACCCATCTTGCCCAGCGGCCTTACACCGAGATATCCGGCGGCGAGCGCCAACTCGTGGTCTTCGCCCGGGTCATGACCCAACAGCCCTCGCTACTCTTGCTGGATGAACCCACCTCGCACTTAGACTTCGGCAACCAAATCAGAGTACTGCGCCTGGTAGAAGAGTTGGCCGCCGCTGGATTGCCTGTGATCATGACTTCGCATTTTCCCGATCACGCATTTCTGGTCGGTAGCAAGGTAGCCATCATGAAAAAGGGCGAGTTTTTGGCCTTCGGCCCGCCTGATGAAGTAATCACCGACCAAAATTTGGAGACCATCTATGGATCCAAGGTAAAAGTGATGGAGGTAAACGGACAGACAGGGTACCGGGCTTGTGTACCCGTCAAAAGCGACCTAGACTGCATATGCAGTAAGAAATCCCTGCTGGATAAGCTCTACAGCCCACTTCCTCAGCAGCCGTGATTCCACTATAAGGAGCACCATGGTAAGTTACCTAGAAGCCTTAGACGAGATACTGGCCAACACCCATGCCTTGGATGCCGAAGAAAAGCCGGTACGGCAAAGCATCGGGCAGGTGTTGGCCGAAGACATCTTTTCGGATTACAACCTGCCGCCGTTCAACAGCGCCGGACCTGACGGATATGCCGTCCGCGCGGCAGATATTCAAACCGCAAATAACGACAACCCCGCCATGCTGCGCATTACCGAGACCGTAAGGGCGGGGCACCTCCCCCAAAATGCCGTCACACCCGGCTCCGCCATACGTATTATGACCGGAGCCGTCCTGCCGGAAGGCGCAGATTGTGTCGTAAGATTCGAAGACACCGATGAGCCACCTGATAAGAACGGTCCCAACAAGAATGACCCCACAGCAGTTAAGATTTACGTTGCCGTGCCCCCTGGCGGCAACATCAACCGAGCGGGCAACATCATCGCCCAAGGTACGCTGGTACTGCCGTGTGGTCGGGAAATCGGACCGGCACAAGTTTCTGTGTTGACCGCCATCGGCCGGACAGTCGTCCGGGTAACTCGCCGCCCAACGGTATCCGTGCTCTCCACTGGCGACGAGCTTGTAAGCCTGGGCGAGCCCCTGCCACTAGGCAAGGTCTATGACTGCAACGG
>WRNP01000073.1 GCA_009776515.1 Dehalococcoidia bacterium
GATGACTCGTCCGAGCCATTCTATGTCATTTGTTTTCTTTGGGCCGACCCGTTTTGCTCGATAAACCGAGGCGTATTCAACGCCGTTCTTATGTTCATATCGGATAAAGCCGCTGGCCATGGGTATCATTCCTCCTGTGGTGGGAAACATCCCACCACAGGAGGGTATCACGCCACCACCTGCTTGTCAATCATTTTCTATCTGCCCCAGCGTGTTTAGACATCATTGACGCCTTTCCATGCCGTGTGGTGTGAATAATGTCGGGAATTACGGTTAATGCGTTCTCTCATGAAACCAAGAAGCGGCTAGCAACGCCGCTTTTCTGTTGTCTGCCACAAATCAAGTGAGCTGTTAAGGGCTACGATAAATCCCCTAGACTTGTTTTAGTTCAGTTTCCTTGGCGGCGGCGACCTGGTCAAGATGAGAGACGTAGACATCGGTCAATTTCTGGAGCTTGGCCTCGCCGCGCTTTAGATCATCTTGGGAAATATCTTTGTCCTTTTCCAGCTTCTTGAAATCCTCATTAGCATCGCGGCGGATGTTGCGGACGATGACTTTCTGTTCCTCGGCAATTTTTTTCACCAACCGCACTAATTCTTGGCGGCGCTCCTCGGAAAGGGGAGGGATGGACAGGCGTATCACCCGACCGTCGCTGGCGGGGGTTAGGCTAAGATTGGCCTTAAGGATGCCCTTCTCAATAAGATGTAAAGAGGAGGGGTCCCAGGGTTGGATCACGAGGAGGTTGGTGCCCGAGACAGAGATGCCGGCGAGGTGGTTGAGGGGCGTGGGCACCCCGCCGTAGTCTATTTTGACATGCTCAACGAGCGCTGGAGAGGCTCTGCCGGTGCGAACACTTGCCAGCTCCCGTTTTAAGGCCTCAACTGCACCTTTCATCTTTTCTTCCGCTTTGGCTAAAGCAGGCTCAACCATATTAGCCTCCAAAATGGATTTATCTTATTGCGCGCCGCCCGCCGGCAAATGGTTATTCCCTCGAAGTATTGTCAATGAGTGTGCCGATTGGCTCGCCGCAGATGGCGCGCTCAAGACTGCGTTCGGCTTGCAAACCAAAAACGAGGATGGGTAGATGATTATCCAAACAGAGTGAGAGAGCGGTGGCATCCATCACCATCAGGCGCAGGTTCAAGGCCTGCATGTAGGTGAGGTGGTCAAATCTTCTAGCGTTGTGATCTTTGCGAGGATCGGCGTTGTAGACGCCGTCCACCTGATTCTTGGCCATAAGCAATACATCGCAACCCAGCTCAATAGCCCTCAGGGCTGCGGCGGTGTCAGTGGTCATGTAGGGGTTGCCTGTGCCGCTGGCGATGATCACCACCCGCCCTTTCTCCATATGACGGATAGCCCGACGTCGGATAAAAGGTTCAGCTACCTGCTGGATGGTGATGGCGGACTGGGCACGGGTGTCCACGCCGATCTTTTCTAGAGTGTCTTGCAGTGCCAGGGTATTGATGGCAGTGGCCAGCATGCCTGCATAGTCAGCGGTCACGCGATCAAAGCCGTCTTTCTCGGCTTGGGCTCCTCGCCAGATGTTGCCGCCGCCCACTACGATGGCCATCTCAACTCCCAAGGCTCGTGCCTGCTTGATGCTGTGGGCGATGAGGGCGACCGTCGGGGCATCAATGCCATAAGCGGTGGGACCCTTAAAGGCCTCACCGCTTAATTTTAGAAGAACGCGCTTATACTTGGGTTTTGCCACAATCTACTCCCCCCGGCGCGTTGCCAGTGGACTCTGCTTACTCTGTTTTGGATGGGGCTTTTAGCCCAATCTCAAAGCGGGTAAAACGGCTCACACGGATATTTTCGCCGGTCTTGGCAATGACCTCAACGATGAGATCTTTTATCAAGCGGGTCGGATCCTTGATGAAAGGCTGGCTCAGGAGGCAGGCAACTTCAGCTTCACATTCCACGCCTGCCGGAATCTCTTCCGAGGTGATGTACTGGGGATCCATGGCGGCGATTTGCATAGCTATGTCGTGGGCTAGTTGCTTGAACTCGTCGGTTCGGGCTACAAAATCAGTCTCGCAGTTGAGCTCGACCATGGCCCCGATGCGCCCGCCAGTATGGATATATGCCTCCACCAACCCTTGGGCTGTGACCCGCTCCGCTTTCTTGGAGGCTTTGAGGTTGCCCCGTTCCTTGAGCAGTTCGACGGCCTTCTGTTTGTCGCCCCCGGTTTCTACCAAGGCGTGACGGCACTCCATGACACCGGCTCCGCACATTTCTCTAAGCTCTTTGACGTCGGCAGTTGTGATCTCCACCAAATTTCTCCTAAATATAAGTTTCCGGTAGGTGCTTAGGCGATGGTGCCATTGGAGTATCCGACTGGCACATCCTCGGGCATGTCCACTTTTTCCACCAGGGGCTGGGCGCCTCTGGCCTCAATAATGGCATCGGCCATCTTGCTGACGATGAGCTTGATGGCTCTTATGGCGTCGTCGTTGGCGGGGATGGGTGCGTCCACCTCGTCTGGATTACAGTTGGTGTCTACGATGGCGACGATGGGGATGCCAACTCGTTGCGCCTCGGCGATGGCTATGCGCTCCTTGCAGGGGTCAATGATGAACAGGACATCGGGTAAGCTGGTCATCTCCTTGATGCCGCCTAGCGCGGTGTTCATTTCGGCGATCTCTTCAGTGAGCTTGGTGGCTTCTTTCTTAGGCAGGTGGGCGAATTCGCCTTTGGCTTGCTGGTCTTCCAGTCGTACCAAATAGTCGATGCGGCTCTGGATGGCTGCGAAATTGGTGAGCGTTCCGCCGATCCAGCGCTGGTTGACATAGAACATTTCGGCACGCCTAGCTTCTTCCTCGACGATGGCTTGAGCCTGCTTTTTGGTACCTACGAAGAGGATCTTGCCACCCTCGCCGGCAATCTGTTTTATATAGTCAACAGCTTTACTGAGCATGCCGGCGGTCTGCTCCAGGTCTATGATATGGATGCCATTGCGTTTAGTGAAGATATATTTCCTCATACGCGGGTGCCAGCGGCTTGTCTGGTGCCCGAAATGCGCTCCGGCTTCCAGCAACTCTTTTATTGTTGTTTCAGGCAATCTGTCCCCCTACCTTTTCTTCTTTTTAAGGGATGAGTATAACATATTCAGGCAACCAGAACAACCATGGTGCGCATGGCTGGCAAGGTGCCCCGGATGTCTCACGCTTAGTCGCCGTTATCGCTGCCGTCGACATGGGGAGTGCCGTCAATATAGGGAGTGGGCCCAGGGAGATTAGTTCCGTTGACAGAACCACTGGGGAGTCGCGTCAACACGGGGAGTGGGCAGGTGACCTCTGCCGTCACGAACGGTCCGGCGCTGGCATCTGAGCCTACGAGTTTGCCGTCATAGTAGATGGAAACCTTGACCGAGCCCGATTCGCCCTCGTTCTGTGCCCAGACCGAGACAGTGTCTCCTTCGAACTTGTTATACTTATACGAGTGCGGCAAGGCGACACCTGTGCTGTACTCGGTTGTGCCGTCGCTGTTCCGCGTACCAACCAGGACGCTTTGAGCTGTGCCCTCGATTTTGTACTCTACCAGTGGCGTATTCAGGTAGTTGTTCCACACATATGTGCCGCACCATGCAATGGCAATGACGGCGACTATGGCAACGATAGCGATCAGGTATTTTTTCATCTGTCTGGTTATTCCCTTAGAGCGGAGCGGTCCAAGGGTTATTCCTCCTCTTCTGAGTATATCATATGGCCGCAAGTTCAAAGGTGCTAGTAAACCCTGGACCACAAAGCAATCTTAAACGAAAAGCATCAAATGATTTGAGATGGGGCGGCGCTATTATTTTTTAACGTAGCTCGAGAGTTCACTCTTAAGGTAATCCACCTCGTCCAGCGGGTAGGGGTCGGTCTGGTTAAGGAGCGCCAGATAATAACTGACATAATCACCGAACATGATGAGCTCAAGCATTTGTGAGAGCTTGCCATGGCCGCGAGCTGCAACGACCTCATAAGCTAGGCTGGCCTCTCGGAGGAGCTTTTGGGTTATCAGATAGCGCTGCAGGATGCGCTCGTCGAGCAGTTCGGAAGCGAGTATGACCACCAGGACCTTGTCCCGGGCATCGCGCGGGAAGCGGTAGCCCACCACCGTGTTGTGGTTTAACTCAGGGAGGGCTTCGTAGGCTGCCCAGGCTTTGGCGTTCTCGTTTATCTGGAGCTTCCAGCGGTGGCCGACTTCAGCCAGAAACTCGCTACCGTAGACAACCCCTACCTTGCCCTGGAGAGTCTGAGCCAGCTTTTTGGCGGGGTTGCGCTCGTATGCCGATCCCTCGCCGATGGTATCGTTCAGTGCGGCGAGGACGGCCGCTGCCTCGTCAAGGGTGTCTTTAGGCAAGGATATAAAGCCAAGCTGGGAGAGGATACTCAGGAAAGGCATAAGGCTATAGGGCAGGGCAGCGCGGGGCGGCGAGGCGTAACTGAATCTAAAACATGGCAGATGATGACGCACAGCCAATTCCCCCAAGGAACCGCCGGTGGTCATAACCAGCTTTTTGGAGGGGCCGGCGAGGGCTTTAGTAAAGGCGGCCTCGGTCTCCTCGGTTGTGCCGGAGTAGCTGGAAGCGACGACTAAGGTGTCCGCGTCTATGAAAGAAGGCAGGGCATATCCCCGATGGATGATGATGGGCACCTGGCATTCGGCTAGGCCGGCTGCGAGGTCGGCTCCGATGGCCGAGCCGCCCATACCCAGTACCACGATCTTATTGACGGTGCGGTAATCAGATGGGAGAGTAAAGCCCTCGGCTAGTTGCCAAGCGTCTCGGCAGCTGGCGGGAAAATCTTGGAGATGACGAAGCATTCCCCGCGCGTCATGGCGGTGGTAGGTTTCGGGATCATCCAATACGTGTATGGGCATGCTCACTCCAAAACCAAGTATTTAGCGTCTCATACCCCTGCCAGTCGGACGCCTTCCGTCAGAAGAGTGTCCACTGTATCTGGGCTTTGCGACTCACTGTAGATTCTTAGGAGCGGTTCCGTGCCCGAGAACCTGATGAGCAACCAGCTCCCGTCGGCCAGTATAAAACGGAACCCGTCCAAGGTGTCCTTGCGCACAACCGATACGTTGGCCAGAGATATCGGGCTTGCCTTTTCCAGCCGGGCGACGATCACAGCTCTCTCGATGGCAGCGAAGACCACATCGCGGCGGTCGTAGTGGTGGGGGCCGACCTTGGTGTAGAGATAAGCCAAAAGCTCGGAGGGCGTTTTGCCGGTGCGCGCCATGAAGTCAAGAAATAGCAGCCCGGATAGGATGCCGTCACGCTCCGGAACGTGTCCGCGGTAGCCGTAGCCGCCGCTCTCTTCGCCGCCCACCATGGCATTCTCGCGCTGCATCACGGGGGCTACATACTTGAAGCCCACCGGCACTTCAAACACCGGCACGTCGTAGAGCTGCCCCAGTTTGTCTAGCATGCCGGAGGAGGTGATGGTGCGCACGATGGCTCCCCGTTGAGCGCGCACTTCAAGCAGATAGAGCGTCAGCAAGGCGTATACTTGGAGTTGATTAAGGAAGTTGCCGTGCTCATCCATGAGACCCAAGCGATCGGCATCGCCGTCGTTTGCGATTCCCACAGAGGCCCCCGACTCTTTTACGGCGGAGGCCAGACGGGTGAGGTTTGGGGCGATGGGCTCGGGCTGTCTCATTCCGGGGAAGCTGGGGTTGGGTTCGGCACGGATTTCCAGGATGCGGCTCTGACCGCCATCCAGCAATTGCGGGTAGTATCCGGCTCCCGCACCGTGCATGGGGTCTACCATGACCGTAAAGCCAGCCCTCTTTATTGCCTCCAGATCCACCAAGCGGCCAACCTGGACTGCATATGATGGGCGGAGATCGGCAAAACGCACCAGATCTTGGCTAATGGCGGTCGAAATATCCAAACATTTTACGTCCTCGCTTGAGGTTTCGGCAGCCCGGTGCTCAATCTCAGCCACGGTCCCGACCGGAGCGCTGGCTCCGTCAGGGGACTTGTACTTGAGGCCGTTCCAGGTGGCGGGGTTGTGGGAGGCGGTGACGACGATGCCGCCGCCGGCCCCCATATTCGCGATGCCCCAGCTTATGACAGGGGTGGGCACCGCCCGGTCGGATAGGACTGCCCTGATATGGTTGCCGGCCAGGACCTCAGCTGCGGCGCGGGCGAAATCCGCCGAGGCAAAGCGGGTATCATAGCCGATGATCTGCTCTCGGTCTGCCAGGCCGCAAGCCTTTAGGTAGTCTGCAATGGCCTGGACGCAGCGATGCACGTTATCGAAGGTGAAATCATTGGCGATGACGGCTCGCCAGCCGTCGGTGCCGAATTTGATGGCATTACCCGTCATGCTTGCCTGTCCCCTAAGGCTTCCTTCTTAAGCACGCTAGCCAGATCCGTTTTTTCCCAGGGCAGTCTTAGGTCGGGGCGACCGAAATGCCCGTAGGAGGCGGTCCGACGATAGATGGGTCGGCGCAGCCTGAGTTTCTGGATGATGGCCTCGGGGCGGAAATCGAAGTGTTTTTCTACCAGCTCGCCAAGCAACGTCAGCGGCACATGCTCCGTGCCGAAAGATTCCAGCGAGACAGATAATGGTTTGGCTTTGCCGATGACGTAGGATACCTGAAGCTCAATGCGATCGGCGAGCCCCGCCGCCACCAGGTTTTTAGCCACGTAGCGGGCGAAATAGGCGGCGGAGCGGTCTACCTTGGTGGGATCCTTGCCGGAGAAAGCGCCGCCGCCGTGGCGGGCAAAGCC
>WRNP01000074.1 GCA_009776515.1 Dehalococcoidia bacterium
GGGCGGTAGGCATTTCTGGTGCTGACGGTGCCTTAATACAGGCCCGCATCAAGGATGCCGCTCTGGGCTATATCGGCGAAATTGAGCGCGTAGAGCCCCGCCTCATCACCACCCTCCTCGCTGCGGGCTACCTACCCGTCATCTCTCCGGCAAGCTACCACGACACCAACGCAGACAACGAACCGCTGCTCCTAAACGTCAACGGTGACACCGTAGCTGGCGAGATCGCCTGCGCCATCGGTGCGGCCAAGCTCATTTATCTTACCGATGTAGACGGTATACGCGGCGCGGATGGCATGGCCATCTCCGACCTTGACCAGGCTGGAATCTTGGAGCTGCTGGCAAATGGGGTTGCCTCAGGCGGCATGGTTCCTAAGCTGAAATCGTGCCTCACCGCCATTCGCTCAGGCATAGTCTGCCATATCGTGGACGGACGCCGCCCCCACACCCTCACTGAGGTCATTTCCGGCACCACAATCGGCACAACCATCCGCCAGAGGGAGTAATCTCTCGGCCAATTATAATCTTTATGTTAACTTAAGGGAGATCGGACATGGATTGGACTGAACTTGAAAAGAAGTATTATGCGCCTGTCTACGACCGCTTGCCGGTGACCTTGGTGCGCGGCCAAGGCATGCACGTCTGGGACGATCAGGAACGTCGCTACCTGGATTTCACAGCCGGCGTTGCCGTCCTGAGCTTGGGGCACTGTCACCCGGTATTGGTTAAAGCTATCGCAGACCAAGCGGCAATCCTTGTTCACGCCTCCAATGCATTCTATACGATCCCCCAGCTTGAGTTGGCCAAGCTCTTAGTAGAGCACAGTGCCTTTCAAAAAGTGTTCTTCTGCAACAGCGGTGCCGAGGCCAACGAGGCCGCCGTCAAACTTGCCCGCCGCTATGGGCATCTGCACCTAGACGGAGCCTACGAAGTCATCACCGCCATAGGCTCTTTCCACGGGCGCACCCTAGCCATGGTCGCCGCCTCAGGTCAGGAAAAATTCCAAAAGCCCTACGCCCCGCTACCTGCAGGCTTCGTCAACGTAGCCTATGACGACCTGGAAGCCATCAAAGGAGCAACAACTTCCCGCACCTGCGCCATAATGCTAGAGCCCGTTCAGGGCGAAGGCGGCGTCAACGTGCCTCATCCAGATTATCTGCAAAAAGTGCGCGCCTGGTGTGATGAAAATGGCCTGCTTTTTATTTTGGATGAGGTCCAGACGGGCATCGCTCGCACCGGCCACCTTTTCGCCTATCAGCACTCAGCCGTAACACCGGACATCATCACCTTGGCCAAAGGACTGGCCTCAGGGATGCCTATTGGAGCCATGTTAGCCACCGACCGGGCTTCGGTCTTCGCTTTGGGTGAACACGGCTCCACTTTCGGCGGCAATCCTCTCGCCTGCGCCGCAGGCCACGCCGTACTAGAGTACATTATTGCGCACGATCTGGCTCGCTACGCCCAAGAGATGGGCGAGCGACTCATCGCCGGTTTGGAGAAACTGAAAAAGGAGCACGGCTTTATTACCCAAGTACGCGGGCGAGGACTCCTGCTTGCTGTCGAGTTCGACCATGAGTGCGCCTACCCCATGGTCAGAGCATGCCTGGAAAGAGGCCTGTTGGTCAATAAGGTGAAACCAAACGCCATCCGACTTATGCCACCGCTCATTCTCACCTCCGGTGACGCAGAGGAGGCACTCGACATTCTCGCCGATGCTTTGGGACAGGTGGAGGCCTCACGGGAGCCTTAATGACACACCGCACCCTCGCTCGGATTTGCGATACCAACCATGGCAGTGTCCCGCTCAACACCACTGATTTTTCCGAGGTGCCACCAGCGGTAGTGGATGGGGCACGGCATATAGCAGAGAGAGAATACGGGCGAGATGCCCGCAAGGTAAACAGCCTTGTAGGCCAAATGATCGCCCTGTACCTTATGGCCGATGACAAGGATATCGCCATCGTCTTCAACCCAGGCGGCTGGGGCTGGACTCCAATATCGCAGGCTCCTCCGTGGCTGACCATTTTAAAAGGCATGGAAAAGGTTCTAGAAGAAGCCGGCCATAAAGTGATAACCCTGAACTATCTCCGCACTATGCGCAGCTTGGGCGGCCAATTCGGTGAAATCGGAGCTCTCGTAAAGCTCTCCCGCGCCAAAGGACGTGAGCTCGCCGCGCGAGTGAATCATCTCACCCAACATCGGCCCCGTCTTAAGGTGATCATCACCGGCGAGAGCAACGGCGCATCCATGGCGGAAGACACTGTTCGTTTCCTGCGTGATAACCCGCGCGTCTTCTCTGTCCAAACCGGCACCCCTTTCTGGGCCCGCAGTGAGCCTCACCCGCGCAGTCTGATCATCAACCACAACGGAGTGGAGCCAGACTCTTTCAGTAGCGGGAGCATCCGCCGCATCATCACCGCCAATGTCCAAGCCTTATTCGGGCGCTATAAAGGCAGCAAAGGCAACATCCTGTTTTATATCGGCGCCCCCGGTCACGTGTATAATTGGGAGTATGTCACCATACGGGAGAAGATTACAGACTTCCTCAAGCAAACGGTCATCTCGGAAAGAAGCCAAGAAACAGTTAATTCATAAAGGAGGTTGCGATGCCTGGTAAAGTTGTGCTGGCCTATTCCGGAGGTCTGGATACCTCAGCGGCCATCAAGTGGCTTAACGAAAAATACGGCCTGGATGTGATTACCCTCACAGTGGACGTAGGCAATGAGAAAGATTTTCTCGCTGCCCGCGACAAAGCGCTGGCGGTAGGGGCCGTCAAGGCCATTGTCAAGGATGCCAAGCAAGAACTCGTAACCGACTATATCTTCCCGGCACTTAAGGCCGGGGCCGTCTATGAAGGCCGCTACCCTCTGGCGACCGCCCTCTCCCGCCCCCTCATGGCGCGCCTCCTAGCTGAGGTAGCCCTGGCGGAAGGAGCCGATGCCATCGCCCATGGTTGCACCGGCAAGGGCAATGATCAGGTGCGTTTTGAGGTTAGCGTGGCCGCCCTCGCTCCTCACCTTAAGGTGATCGCTCCCGCCCGAGAGTGGGGCATGACACGCGAGGATACCATCAAATATGCGCTTTCGCGCGGCATCCCTGTCCCCGTCAAAAGCGGTAGCGCCTACTCAATTGACGAAAACCTCTGGGGGCGCAGCATCGAATGCGGCGTCCTAGAAGACCCCTGGACCGAGCCGCCGGAGGATGTCTATGCGTGGACAGCCTCTCCCGCTAAGACTCCTGACCAGCCCGCCTATATCGTCGTTGGCTTTGAGCGAGGTGCGCCGGTATCCTTGGACGGCGTTACCATTCCCGGGCTTGGGCTCATTGAGAAGATCCACGAAGTGGCCGGGAGGCACGGCGTGGGGCGCATTGACCATGTCGAAAACCGCCTGGTGGGCATCAAGTCACGCGAGATATATGAAGCGCCTGCAGCTACAGTGTTAGTCGCAGCACATCAGGCATTGGAGGATCTCACCCTCACCAAGGAGCAAGCTCGTTTCAAGGCCAGGGTCGCCCCAGAGTATGCCGACCTCGTCTACAATGGGCAATGGTTCACCGCCCTGCGACAAGACCTGGATGCGTTCATTGAGAGCACCCAGCGCTTTGTCACGGGCGAGGTACGCCTCAAGCTATTCAAGGGACAATGCTGCGTGATCGGGCGACGCTCGCCTTTCTCCCTGTACAGTCACGGCTTAGCAACTTACGACCAAGGAGATCACTTTGACCAGGGGGCCGCTCCCGGCTTCATCCATCTTTGGGGGCTGCCAGTAAAAACCCAAGCCCAAGTGCAGCAAATCTGTACTCTACCCGCCAATAAACCGGAAGGTGTATGATGAGCCATATCAGGAGCCGCTTCAGCAAAGAAGCCACCGAGGCCGTAGTGCGCTACACCTCCTCCCTGTCTTTCGACCGTCGGCTCTACCCCCAGGACATCGCCGGCAGTATAGCCCATGCCCGCATGTTGGGGCGGCAAGGCATCATCTCCCCCGCCGAGGCCGAGGCTCTGATACAGGGGTTGGATAGCGTAAACAGCGAGCTTGCTGCCGGGCGCTTTGAGTTCAGGTCTGAACTTGAGGACATCCATATGGCCATTGAGTCCCGCCTGCTTGAGCTTATCGGCCCAGTAGCTGGCAAGCTACACACTGCCCGCTCGCGTAACGATCAAGTATCCCTAGATCTTAGGCTCTACGTCAAAGAGGCCATCCAGCAGACACTGTCTTCTGTTAGGAATCTGCAAAAAGCCCTGGTGGCACAAGCCGAATCCCATCGTAAAACCGCCATGCCTGGCTATACCCACCTCCAGCCAGCCCAACCCGTGTTGCTGGCGCACCATTTGCTGGCTTATTTTGAGATGCTGGAGCGAGATTATGCCCGCTTTGCAGACACCCTCAAACGGACTGATGTCCTCCCCCTCGGCAGCGGAGCCCTGGCGGGAGCAGCCTATGACCTCGACCGAGCCGCCGTGGCAGCCGAGTTGGGTTTTGCGCAAGTAAGTCGCAATAGCCTGGATGCCGTGGCCGACCGCGACTTCGTGCTGGAATACTTGGCAGCAGCAAGCATCTGTATGTCCCACCTCTCGCGCCTGGCTGAAGAATTAGTGCTGTGGTCATCCGCCGAATTCGGCTTTGTTAGGCTGGATGATGCCTATACCACCGGCTCCAGCATCATGCCTCAGAAGAAAAACCCGGACGTGGCCGAACTTGGGCGAGGCAAAGCAGGGAGGGTCTTCGGGCATCTTTTAGCTATGCTCACCACCTTGAAAGGATTACCTCTGGCCTATAACCGCGACCTTCAAGAAGACAAAGAGGCACTATTTGATGCCGTTGATACCCTGCTATTGAGCCTGGAGGTATTCTCCGGCATGATCTCCACTGCCCAGTTTCAAGCAGCACAGATGAAGCGCGCCCTGGTCGACAACGGCATCCTAGCTACCGACCTGGCTGATTACTTGGTGAAAAAAGGGCTTCCTTTCCGCGAAGCCCATGGGGTAGTCGGCCGCCTCGTATCCTACGCCGAGACTCAAAGTAAACCGCTGCGCAAGCTGAGCCTGGCTGAATATCAGCTCTTCAGTCCTCTTTTTGACGATGATGCTCGCCGTCTAAGTTTAGCGAAATCGTTAGCAGCACGGAGCATCCCAGGCGGCACCGCGCCAAAACAAGTAGCCCGCCAGATCTGGCGGGCTAAGAAGATCCTGGGTATCCCATGTTCAGCCCAGAGTATATGATACCAATATGCCTATGCCGGGGCCTGGACCGCTTTGCGGGCGGTGCGCAGGCAACGCGTGCAGAGACTGAGGCGTACTTCCTTGCCGTCACATGGGACTTTGGCCGACTGGATGTTGGCCATCCAGCGATGATTGGTACGCCGCTTGGAGTGGCTCACGTTATGACCAAACTGCCCAGCTTTGCCGCAGTTGTCGCATCTCATTTTATATACCGTCTCCTTTGACTAGCTACGTGTTTTGGTGTAAAATGCCCACTTTGGATGCTCTTATGCTATCACAATCCCCCATTTTTTGACAAGCCCGACAAGCGAAAGGGGATACTATTTTGATGAATCCAACCGATACCCTCACCGGTCAGCAGTTCCGCGAGATGTTCGACGCGGCTAGCTCCTGGCTAGAAAAGAGCGCCCCTGATGTCGATGCGCTAAACGTTTTTCCCGTACCGGACGGTGATACCGGCACCAATATGTCCCTCACCATGCGCTCCACCATTGAAGAGGCTTATAGAACAAACGCCACCAGCATCTCCGCTGTCGCTCAAGCCATGGCCACAGGGGCCTTGATGGGAGCCCGAGGCAATTCGGGAGTGATCCTCTCGCAAATATGGAGCGGCATTGCCAAGGGGCTCGCCGGCAAGGAGACGGCAAACGGAGCGGATATCGCCGAAGCCCTCTCGCAGGCTTCACAGATAGCCTATAAAGGCCTGAGTAACCCTGTGGAGGGCACCATCCTGACGGTAATCAAAGACACCGCGCAGGCCGCCTTGGACGAGGCTAAGCGGGACAGTGCCAATCTACTCTCAGTGATGGAAACAGCCGTCTTGGCCGCTTCCGAATCGGTTGCCAACACCCCCACTCTGCTCGCCGTACTCAAAGAAGCCGGCGTGGTAGATGCCGGCGGTCAAGGTCTGTTCACCTTGCTGGACGGAGCGCTACGTCATCTGAAAGGCGAGGCAGATGCCATGCAACTCCATAAGCCACAGATTGTCGCAAGCAAGGTCCCCGTCACCTCTAAGACCATAGCGTTCCAAGCAAACACCGATGAAGACGAAGTCCCTTTCGGCTACTGCACCGAGTTCCTGCTCAAAGGCCAAGATCTCAACCCAGACGAACTGCGGCGGCGGCTTAAGCGGCGCGGGCAATCGCTCATAGTAGTAGGCAACAACTCCACCGTAAGGGTACACATCCACACACTAAACCCCGGCAGGATCATCCAGTTTGCCACCTCGCTAGGCACGGTACACAGCGTCAACATGCGCAACATGGACGAGCAATACCAGGATTTCTTAAAGCTACAACAAACGCGTCCAACCGTGACCGGAGGAGAGATCGTGGCGGTCACGGCGGGAAGTGGTTTAAGTAGCGTCTTCTCATCGCTGGGCGCCTCCGCCATCGTCTC
>WRNP01000075.1 GCA_009776515.1 Dehalococcoidia bacterium
TGATTTGACAGCAAGTTCCATGCATGAAAGAGCAAGCTGGCATGGCTAATTATGGGCTTGGCATTAAGGACCTAACTGCAAAACAGGGGAGGCGCTTATTTGATGATATGGTATAATGTACCAGTAGCAACCCATGAGGGCAAGATAATGAACAGTAACGACAGATTAACCATTTTTGGCCTGGCCGCCGGTCTTGTAGCTGGCCTAGCCCTGGGGTTGATGTATGCTCCCCAGCCCGGAGCGAAGACTCGGAGCAAATTGGCCGATAGGGTTAACTGGCTCCTGTGGACGCCTGAGGAAAAATATCTTTACCTTTGGGGCAGGACTCGTCAAGCGAGACCTCGGGCAGGTAGGGGCGCTTAAGCCGTCTCTGCCGCGCCTCGGTCGCTATGTCTTTTCCAGCACTTCTTCGGTTGCTCGAATGGCCCTTTCTGCCGTAATCCCGAACTTCTCATAGAGTACCTTGCTTGGGGCAGAGGCTCCAAAGCGGTCAAGCCCGATGGCAAGGCCTAAATCTCCCACCCAACGCTCCCAGCCAAAAGTGGCCGCTGCCTCAATGGAGACGCGCGCTTTTATTCCCGGCGGTAGCACGCTGTCGCGATATGCCTGCGGTTGCGATTGGAAAAGATCCCACGATGGCAGAGAGACCACTCGTGTGTTTATGGCTTTCTCTTTCAGTTGCCGGCCTGCCTCTAGGGCGATATGCACTTCAGAGCCGGTACTGATGAGAATCGCGTCGGGATTGCTATCAGCTTCCCATAGAACATAGCCGCCTTGCCTAAGGCCGCTTGCCGGGGCGTATTGGGTGCGGTCCAGTACCGGTAGGGCTTGGCGGCTTAAAATAAGCACCGTGGGTTGCTTTAGATTCATGATGGCGATCCGCCAAGCCTCGGTCGTCTCGGTGGCATCTGCTGGGCGGATGACACACAACCCCGGCATTGCCCGCAGACTGGCCAGGTGCTCAATTGGCTGGTGGGTCGGTCCGTCCTCGCCCAGCCCGATGGAGTCATGAGAATAGATGAAGATCGCTCGGTGCCTCATCAATGCAGCCATGCGTAAGGCGGGGCGCATATAGTCACAAAATACGAGGAAAGTTGCCCCATAAGGGATAATACCGCCATGCATGGCTAGCCCGTTTATTATGCAACCCATGGCATGCTCGCGCACACCAAAGCGGAGGTTGCGCCCGATGTAGTCGCATGCCGAGAAGTCGATGCTGTCGCTAATAATAGTCTTGGTGGATGGGGCGAGGTCGGCAGAGCCGCCGATGAGCGTGGGAATCGTTGATGCGAGGGCATTAAGCACTCGACCGGAGGCATCGCGCGTGGCGAGGGGCTTGGGAGTGTCATAGGATAGTTTAGCAAGATCATCGTCCCAATTGTCTGGCAGGCGGGAATTCTGTAGGGAACACAACTCACTGGCTTCACCTGGGAAAGCCTGTTCGTAGCGGACCCAGAGTCCTGCCCACTCTTTTTCGTATTGCACTCCTCGCTCTTGTGCCTGTCGGAAATAGGCTAGCACCTCAGGAGGCACAGTAAATGGCTCGGGGTATTCCCAGCCAAGGTTTTTCTTTGCTGCGGCTACCTCACCTGGTCCCAGCGGCTCGCCATGGGCGCTGCTGGTACCCTCTTTGTGTGGACTACCATAGCCAATGATTGTCTTGCATATGATAAGGCTGGGGCGGGCGGATTCCGCACGCGCCTTGCGGAGGGCAGCATCCACTGCCTCCGGGTTTAACCCATCCACGGAATCAATCACTTGCCAGTCGTAGGCGCGGAATCTTCCGGCTATGTCTTCAGTGAAAGTGAGGTTGGTCGCACCCTCAATGGATATCTTGTTATCATCGTAAAGGCATATGAGTTTGCCTAACTTGAGGTGCCCCGCAAGCGACGCTGCTTCTGATGAGACGCCTTCCATTAGGTCTCCATCGGAACAGAGGACATAGGTATGGTGGTCAACGATATTGAATCCCGGGCGGTTGTAGCGGGCAGCTAGGAAAGTTTCGGCATAGGCGAGGCCTACGCTTTCCCCGAAGCCTTGCCCGAGAGGGCCGGTGGTGGCTTCAATGCCTGGCGTCATACCTCGCTCTGGGTGTCCCGGTGTCTTGCTGCCCCACTGCCGAAAGTTTTTGATATCTTCTAAAGTGAGGTCGTATCCGGTGAGGTAAAGCAGGGCGTAGAGTAGCATGGAGGCATGCCCTGCCGAAAGCACAAAGCGGTCCCGGTTGCACCAATTGGGATTGGCAGGATTATGCCGCAAAAACCGATCCCACAGTACATAAGCTACGCTTGCGGCACCCATGGGCGCGCCGGGATGACCGGACCGCGCTTTCTCTATAGCATCCACGGCCAGGAAACGGATGGTGCTTAGGCGGAGTTCCTCTGCAACTGAACTCATGTGATCCCCCTTGAGGCTGAGAATGAGAACAGTTTAGCCCAGCGGGGATAGGTTGTAAATGGGCAATACCTAGACGACTCCTGTTTGACTGTTAAACGCGATATCTGTTAATGCGATACGCAGCCCCCAGCCCTTTACTCGAATGGAGAACGACATAAAATTACCTAATGATGGGATAAAATAGACTTGATAACTATAGTCCCTGGGGCTACAATAGCGGCTATGAATTTGGACTATCTCAAAACCTATCTTCTGTTGGTAAAGATGGGGAGTTTCTCTGCGGTGGCTAAGAAGCTGTCCATATCGCAGCCGGCCGTCTCTTTTCAAATACAGAGGCTTGAGCAGGATTTAGGCATACGGCTTTTAAACCGCAGTCAGAAGAGAATCACTCTGACTGAAGCTGGCAAAAGCCTTCTGTCGTTTGCCCAGACGGTGAGGCATGAGGAGGGGCGCCTTCTTCAGGATATTGAACACTTGCGCGACGATGTGGGCGGTGAGCTGCGGGTTGCGGCAAGTACTGCCCCGGGCGAACTTATTATTCCTGCTTTGGTGGGGGAGTTCATCAGCTGCCACCCTGCCGTCAGGGCGCAGATATTAGTGATGGGCTCAATGGCCGTCATCACCGGGGTGCATGATGGTAGTTACGAAGTGGGTATCTGCGGTATGCCGCCAAATGCGGAGTATGGACTACAATCTTTCAAGGTATCCGGTGATGAGATTGTACTGATCGTTTCACCGCAACATCGCTTGGCGACAAGAGATAGTGTATCTTTTGCTGACATTGAGGGCGAGCCATTCATCCAGCGTGAGGCTGCCTCTGGTACACAGCGTAGTGTGGAGAGCCTGTTAGCAAAAGCCGGCTACAGTATTGGGCATCTCGTGCCGCGCCTTACGGTAGGAAGCAGTCAGGCAGTCATCTCGGCAGTGGAAGCCGGGGCAGGCATCGCTTTTGTCTCCGATCTGGCTGCGAGCAAGGCAACCAACTTAGGCACGGTGCGATCACTGACCATTACAGGGCTGAATCTCAGGCGCGGCTTCTATTGCATCTATCATGCCGAATGCTTATCATCGCGCCTATTGCAGGAATTTGTTAGTTTCGTCAAGGAGCGGGTTGGGGGTCAGTGAGTAGCCGGAAGCGCTCGGAGGCGAAGATCGCCCCAAATCCCAAACTTGTCCCCCACAATAATCACGGCACCGCTTAGTCCAGGAATGGCTTGGGCTATCGCCAAGCCTTGTTCTATTTCCTCAGCTGTACCGACTGCATTACCGATAGCGGTGGCAGCGGCATCGGCCAGGGTGGCTGAGGGTGCTACCGCGACAGCGGCATCAGCCCGGCCGAAGCTTAGCGCATGACCAACAGTAGCGGAAGAGGTGCAGATGCCTATAGGGGTCTCCTCCGGGGCGATTTCCAGTCCCAAGGTGCCGTTTAGCGGCGAGTCTCCGGCAAAGATCGCCACCAGCCGACTCTTTTGGCTTTTCAAATAGATGTCGCCGCCGTTTTCAATGATGACCTCGGGAGATAGCGGGCACAGCACCTTACCCACTCCCTGAGCAATTGCCCCAGCGACAGCGGCCATTGGACCTACGCCTGCTGTCATGGCGGCAGTTGCCATTTCCCGTACAATAGATGGTGCTTCCTCTGGGACATCCACGGGCTCCAAGCCATTGGCAAAGTATGGCGCGCGCGAAATATAGCCTTCAAGGGTGCGACGGAACTCTCGCACCAGCGTGCGTACCTCTCGCTCAAGATCGGTTGTGGTGCTGACAAAAAGGTCGGTCTCGTATTCCGTGACCGCATAGCTTATTAGTCCGAGGCTATGGATAATATGGCGGTAGGTTCGTGGCTGATACATCAGAAGCGCAGTTGCATCGCTCGAGCGGGGCAGGCTGTAAGGCATAACCCGCAGGCGACGCATAGGTTGTTGTTGAAGACGACCGCGCGCGCTACCCCATCCAGATGGAAAGCTTCGGTTGGACAGAAGCCCACGCAGGCACCGCATTGGACACAGCGCTCATCACTGCGCTGGACGTTTTGGCTGAATGGCTCAATTCTCACCCCTGCGTCGTGCAGATAGGAGATGCCGGCATTGTATTTATCCTGGTCGCCGGAGAGTTCCAACATCACATAGCCTTCCTGGTCGGGGATTATGGAGGCTTTCATAATGTTGAAACTGAGGTCATAGTTCTTGATGAAGTTAGAAATCACCGGTTGATTCACCACCCGGCTTGGGAAGTGCAGAATCACCCGATGAGAGACGGTTGTATTAGCCATGGCTATCTCCGTTCGGTGAGTGGCTTGAGGCTCATGCCGCTCTCTACCCCAGGTAGGGGTGCTACTCGCTCGGTAAGAAAGAACTCGCTCCGCTCAATCCATTTTTTCAAGGTCTGAGCGATTTCCACAGCGCGTTGGTAACTGGATAGAGAAGCGGCAGGGATGGTTGCCCCCCGCACTTTGATTTGCCCGCTCTTTAACTCAGCATAACTTACCTCGGCCAGCACCTCGCTGCTCCGATTGGGGTATGCCCCGGCGTAGTCCACTACTGGCGCTAGAATATCGGCATCGGTCACGAGGGTATAGGCCAAGATCTCTTCTGACAAAATGGGGATGGGTAGCCCGATGCCTACAGCCATAGTAACGCCGTAGCCTAGCATACTTATGCCTCGTAGGTAACGCGAGCTCATCTGCTTCAGGTCGCCGATGACAGCTATGGTGCCCGCCCCTCTCCTTGGTACGCCATTAGCGGTGCGAGGTACGTCAGGATTGAACTGGGTGCCCTGCCAAGTCACATAGCCTGTGCCGCCACCTAAAAAGATGCGCGTGCCAATGCCGACCGTATTGTAGAAAGGGTCATTCAATAGCGGCGAGAGTTGCCCCGCGGAGCAATATGTAGCATTGCCTAGGTTTGGTTTAAGGATGCCCATATAGGTATAGATGGTTTTACTGGAGGCATTGACTGCTACGTTATAGTTTTGATAGGCGTTACGTATATTGAATAGTACAGCCTCGTTTAAATCGTTGATGCTCACCAAGGTGTCCAACTCGCGTCTAGGGTAGCAGTCTGTACCATAGGCGTGCGCCACCAGTCGTACGTCCTTACCGGCAACCAGCTCTTCAATGACGTGACCTCCGCCGTAGTTGAACTCACCAGGGTGGACACGGTTACGCGGATCAGCGTCTGGTAAGGCGTTGGCGCCGATAAATAGATCCACTGCAGCGAAGCCCGTGTATGCGGGCACATCGTTAAGAAAAGCTTGCCCGCCACCCATCTTGATGCGTGATTGGCTGTGTCCGGTATTGATATAGGCTCCAGATGAGCACATAGGGCCGAAAGTGCCGGTGGTGACTACATCGACCTCAGCAGCGGTGCGGGCGATCCCTTTCTCACGGGCGAGGTCTATTATCTCATCGGCGGTGGCTACCACCGCTTGGCCACGCTTAATCCTCTCGTTGATTTCGGCGATGGTTTTGGGCATATCTCTCCTCGAGTGGCGGTGAAATATCGTATGGTAATATCATGCTTTGGTCTTGTCAAACATGCAATGTGCCGATTAGTCCTCGAAAGGGGGCGAGAAAAGTACGCAGAGAAAGGATTTGTAACCAAAGACACAATAAAGCAGAAAGGCTAGATGGCGGCACTGGCCTCACTGGGGAATGGCTACCTTTTCTTTTTGTTGCCAAGAACAGCCTTGTTGCCTTTGGATACTACCGCCATTTTAGAAAACAACATTATGGATGTCAATAGGCGCATTCATAGATAGCTAATTTCCTACCACCCATTGGGTTTCATAGGAGCTACGGTGGGTTCCTCTGCTTTTGACTTCT
>WRNP01000076.1 GCA_009776515.1 Dehalococcoidia bacterium
GATGAGCTATCGGGGTAAATTGTGAAAGTTAGTGATTAACTCCTCATGGCTCTATCATATCATCCATGGTTGCTACGTTAAAGGGTTTTTAGAGGTGACCTTTGATATAGCAACATCTTCAATTGCGAGAGGGCACCCATTCAATGAGAGCGACATTACTATCAGGCCTATTGTTAGTAATATTTTTTTCAATTACGTTACCTCCTTTGTCATCCTTTGGAATAATAGTCAAAACTCACAATTCCGTAACAGGAGAACCACGGAATTTACTTTTAAGGGAAGGGTGATCTGCTGCCAAACTCAATAGGTGTTCCTCCGATATTTTGGTATATGGTCGCACAAAAAATCCACCTTGTTCTCCAACTAAGGGTTGACTCAGCCTGTCGCTTGCGATAGGTTTCTTAGAAAAATATGATATCTTGTTAAAACGGTGAGCAGGCAACATCTTGCATATTTCTTCCTCATCTATAATGAACGATGTGTAGCCACAGGGGGTGACCACATGAACTGAAAACTGACAGATTCCCTTGTGCCTTACCAGCGTGACGGTATAGATTCCGGGAGAATTAAAATCAATATCATGAGTGACTGTAATCCAAGATTCATCCATCTTATCTTCGGATTTTGCCCCTCCTTTAAGTAGATAGGTAACCGTACCGCCCGTTAAATCGAGGGAGTTGTCAATTCCTGCAACATAAACAGTTTTATTTGGATAAGCACAAATCTCCATTCCAATAATCTCAAGAGAGGCATCGCAGGCACTTAGTAAAAGGCAAAGCGCCAATAGCGAACACTTGACGATATTTTTTAGCATGACCAATCCCTAATGGTTATTTATACCGAGCAGGGCGAATTTCGCGTAGCTCGATGCGAGGAGCCCTTCATTACGCTGGGGTCATAATTGCAATTCAGCCCATTGCAGATGACAACTTATGGTTTCAGAAAAGTTATTCCACAACTTTGCCTAGTTATCGGGATCAAGTAGCCGCCATCTTTTTTAAGGGCATAGCGGTCAGCGTACTTGGCGACCATATGCGCCTTGTCAGGTAGCACCCCACTTTGCCAGCAGATAAAGCGGGCGACTTCCCCAATAGTATCTAGCGGTTGACCAAATTCATAGACTACCTTGGCACATTGCACTCTGGCTCCCAAGGTCTCCATGACAGCCTTAGTGTAGCAACCATTATCGCAGTTTTGATAATTGAGCTTGGTGCCCAACTCTTCTTTAAGTTCAACAAAGGGCTCCTCATCCCGAGAACAGGGAGCATCACAGGCAATGAAGCCGCCCTTATGAGCAGAGGTGAACACCGCCTTTAAGTTTTCCGGGAGGCGCATTGCCCCATAAACGTGTAAGGCAACAATAACGTCCGCCCGTATAGGCTCCAGCGGAGGCCAGCATTGATGCACGGTTTCGATGTTTAAGAGGTTGCGCTCCCGAGCACTCTCTTCCAACCAATGCAAGGCAGTTTCGTCCTGGTCAAGAGCGATCACCTGTCGGCACCAGGGGGAGATCATGAGGGAAGCCATCCCGATACCGCAACCTAAATCCAATACCGTATCAGTACTCGCGATGAGAGCCTTTAGGGCCTTACCATATGGCCAGGCGGGATAATCATATTGGGCACAGGCGTTGCGATACCACTTATAAGCTTCTTGGGGCCAGTATTTCATGGAAGTGAACTCCTCAATACTTCTTTCCCCTGGCGGCCGGTGCCGCCGTAGCGAATCATTTGCATCTCTGCCATGATGGCCAGGGCTATTTCCGGCGGTGTTTCTCCGCCTATCTGTAAACCGACTGGGGCGTTGACGGCCGCAATCTGCTCTTCGCTATAGCCTTTCTCCCGCAATTTGCCAAACAGCGCCGTAATTTTGATCAGACTGCCCAGCATGCCGACATAGGCGGCTTCTTTTTCAAGCACTGCGGCCAAGGCCTCGCCGTCTTGGGCGTGTCCGTAGGTAGAGACCAGATAAAAAGCCCCCGGCACGATGTCCAGCGCTTTTATGCCCTGATAAAAATCCTCAACTTGCACAAAGCTGTCGGCCTGCTTGATATTGTCGGCAATCGTCTCCGGATCCCGGGTGTCTATGGCTGTAATATGGTAGCCCAGCATGGTACCCAGCTTGATGAGGCAGCCGCCTACGTGTCCCGCTCCGCATACCACCAGCTTTGGCGCGACCTGTTCCGCCTCGATGTAAGCCGTAATGATGCCCCCGCAGGGAGAATCCGATTCATCAGCCCGATTTTCATATACCTTGAGAGTTTTCCCCCTATCTCGGATGCATTGGATGGCATCCCGTATGACCTGTTTTTCCAAGACACCGCCGCCAATGGTGCCCGCGGAAGAACCGTCTGCGAACACGATCATTTTGCTACCTACCCCTCGCGGGGTGACCCCTTCGGTCTTCACGATGGTAACCAGAGCATAGGTTTTCTTGTCCTGCTGAGCTTTAAGTTGAGCCTGTAAAATATCCATGTCAGTTTCCTCCGTCGCCAAGATTTGGGGCAAAGCAGACGCAACGGCCTGCCCTTTCTAAGCCGGATATGCAGAGCTGCACACCGTACAATTCCTTAAGGAATGGCTCGCTGATTAGTTTATGGCTTTCTCCGCAGATCAGGTTGCCACCTCGGTCAATAATCGCTGTCCGACCGCCAAGCAGTAATGCCTGGTCGGGGTTATGGGTGGTAAATATCACCCCAAATCCGCTTTGTGCCAGCCGCCGGATCGTTTTCAACACGCGAACTTGGTTGCCATAATCCAGATGGGAGGTCGGTTCATCCATCAGTATGTAGCTTGGGCCCTGTGCCAGCACCCGGGCGATCGAAACCTGCTGTTGTTCGCCGCCGCTGATTTGTCTATAAGATTTCTCTGCTAAATGCTCAATGCCCATTTCCCTGATTGCCTGCACGGCGATATCATAGTGTTCCTGGCCTGGCCGCTGGAATGTTCCTAGTTGGGGGGCACAACCTGTAACCACGTAGTCAACCACGCTGTAATCGAAGGTGGGCACAATGATCTGCGGGACATAGCCCACCAGCCGGGCCATCTGGCGTGGACTGAAGTGCCGGTACGGCTGCCCATTGTAGGCGATGTTGTCGGGAAAGGACCCCTCCAAACCGGCAATGGCATTAAGCAGCGTGGTCTTGCCGGCACCGTTGGGTCCTAATATGGACAGTGTCTGCGCCGGCTCAATATCAAGGTGAATACCGCGTAACACCTGTTTTGTCCCATAGGAAAAATTCAGGTCGGTAATTCTTATACTCATATCATCTTAGCTCTTCGGTGGGCCAGCAGCCAGGCAAAAAGGGGCGCACCAACCAATCCGGAAAGGATGGAAAGCGGTATTTCCGCAGAGGTTATGCAGCGGGCCAGCGTATCTATAACCAGTAAAAATGCCCCCCCCAAAATGGCTACCAGCGGCATCAGCTTGGTGTTGTCGCTGCCGCAGATTAACCGTCCGAAATGAGGAATGATCAGTCCGATCCAACCTATAGTGCCGCTGATACTTACAGCACTGGCTGTAAGCAGGCTGGCACACACGATGATTAGTGCTCTCAGTCTTTTCACGTTGATTCCCACTGTTCGCGCTTCCTGCTCGCCGAAAGAGAGGATGTTCAGCCGCCATGATACAGCGAGCATGATAATCAGGCATACGATAATCGCTGGAGCCACCGATAACAGTTGCGACATGTTTAAGATATGTGCCAAGCTACCCATCTGCCAAAATACGATAGAGGCTAGCTGATCTTGTTCGCTGGAGACAAATTTGATGATGCCGAGGATGGAGGCCATAAAACCGCTGACGATGATTCCGGACAGCACCAGCACCATATTGGAAGAATTGCGCAGAAGCCGAGGCAGACTGGTGGCCAGCAGCACTGCCAAAATGCCGCCTGCAAAGGCAAAGAATTGTATCCCTCCCAAGGAAAAACCAAAAAGTATGGCCACGGCTGCCCCCGTACTGGCACCGGACGAAACCCCTAGCAAATCCGGCGAAACCAGAGGATTGCGCAGGGTACTCTGGTAGGCTGCCCCGGAAACCGACAGGGCGGCTCCTATTAAAAGAGCTGCCAGGATTCGTGGCAGACGTACCCTAAAGACGATGTTTTGCATCGCCTCGGTGTCGGTATTGCCGGCAATTTTGTCGGCGATGGCCCCTATAACATCGGCGGGGTTCATGCTGTATCTGCCCAGGCAGAACGCCGCGAGGGTTAAAACCGCCAGCGCGCCAACAGCTAATATCAAGCGCTTTTTATAGCTGCCCCGATCCATCATTTTATTCTAAGCTAAGCGGCATCAAGAGATGCCCGCAGTCCGATCCATGCTTAAAAGATAGTCTTGTAAGTAACCGAGATGCCCGAAAGGGGGCGTATGGGCTCAAGGGGAGAATTTTACATTGCATCGCTCCCAGTCGTGATGGCAAACACTTGCGTTTTCGGGCAGGCCTTATCGTTATGCCAAGCACCGTTACCGCCTTAGCTCGGTCAAGCCGAGGTAGTCTTTTATGTTGCGGCACACGTCCAGCTTGCGCTAGCCTTACCTGCTCGTATCGGCGGGGATCGCGCAAAAAAGCCAAACCTCAGGCCTTGATGGCTGGGCATTTAGCATGACCCCCGCCGACGGCAAGCTGTAAGAGCCTAGGCTAACCCTTTAGTTCAGGCCCAGCTGTTCCGCGCTGAAAGATTGCCCGTAGACCAATTCATAATACTCCCGCGCGTCCGCCAGCACCTGATCCATTGAATATAAATCGGGATGCAGGTTATTCAGCAACCAAGTAAGCCCCATCAGTGTGGAGGGGGTTGGGTAATCCCATGGCTCGAGATTGCTGGGGAAAACATAGATCCTGTTGTTCTTGATGGCATCAATACTGCTCCAGGCAGGATCGTTCAAAAGGTCGTCCACTGTATAGGAAGCATATGATGGTATATAGATGACCTCGGGATTCCAGCCTATGATTTCCTCGACGCTGACTTCGATGAAATCCCCGCCGCCGTTAACGTCTTTGGCGACATTGATTGCTCCTGCGGTTTCAAGCATCACAGACTGGAGCATGGCGCCGTTGGCTACCGAGAGCTTTGACGAAGCACCCAGGAACATTGCCTTAGGATGCTCGGTTGCCAAATTGGCTATCCCTTGTGCGGTGGCAATCTTTCCATCGTAGTAAGCGATGATCGCCGCTGCGCGCTCTTCGTCGCCCAAGAGTACCCCCAGCAATTCAATGGACTTTTTGATGGTGTCGTAACTCTCTGAATTAGGCAGTATGACAGCAGCCGGTATACCCACTGCCTCGAACTGGTCAGCTAGGTCGGCAAAGCGCTGGGGCAAGATCGCGAGCTCGGCTCCCATCTGGAGACAGCTCTCAAAATTGATGTTTCGCCCCGTACCAATCTGCAGTACGTCATCCAGTTCGGGGTATACGTATCCGTACAGGCTGCCAGCCATGTTCTTATTGCCGAAACCGACGAGATATTTTCCTCCTCCGCCCAGAATGATGGCAATATTCAGGGTTGGGTTATGAGTGCCGACAACCTTGGTGGCCGGTTTGGCGAGTGTCACCGTGCGCCCGACGACGTCTGTAATAGTTACGGAGGTGTCAATGGGCCCCGATGATGGCACGGTCTTTGTGCAGCCAGCAATTAAGGCTACCGCCAGCAAGACCATTACGGATAGGGACAGGATTCTCTTCATGTTAATTTACCCTCCTTTTCGAACAAAAAATACGCCCACAGAGGGCGTATTGACCAAAGATAAATGATGACATTCTTACTCCTTTTCGCAATGGAAGGCGCGCAGGTTTCCCTGCACACCCTGTCGTTCTACCAAGCATAGCCGTAGCTTTAGCTTTGTAAAATCGAAGTAATTTTTTATTCAGTTTCAGCTTACGATGTCAGCTTATACCAATGCCTCCTACATGTCAACTGGCATGATTGTGCCCGATGAACAGGGAGTGAACGATGCTGTGCGGACTAACAGGGTATGGTTGCTGGCGACTCCGCCATTTCATTCCAGGTCGGGTAGATACCTCGCAGCTCTGCTGCGTTGACTCGGTAAGGCCAGTATACCTATACTGCAAGCATGGGAAATACGAGTGAAC
>WRNP01000077.1 GCA_009776515.1 Dehalococcoidia bacterium
GGGGGTTTACCTTATGGCCCGCATGTATCCCCTTCTTGAGGTTGCCCCGGGGGTGCTCACCGGCATGGCTGTGGTAGGGGTCTTTACCGCCCTTTTGGCGGCCACCATGGCCCTTGTGGCCAGCGACATCAAGCGCGTACTGGCTTATTCCACGATTTCGCAGCTAGGATACATGGTGGCAGGTCTGGCCCTGGGCGGAGTGGCCGTGGGCATTTTTCATCTCTTCACCCACGCCTTCTTTAAGGCCCTGCTCTTTATGGGGGCCGGTAGCATAAGTCACGCCGTGGGCACTTTCGACATGCGTGAGATGGGTGGGCTGGGACGAAAACAGCCCTTGACCTTTGCCATGTTCCTTATCGGAGCCCTATCGCTCTCCGGTATCTGGCCTATGGCCGGGTTTTTCAGCAAGGAAGAGGTTTTGGGGAGTTCTTGGGAAAGCAGTGTGCTTTTTTTCATCCCACTGATTGTCACTGCTTTTTTGACGGCTTTTTACATCTTCCGCGCCGTGTTCCTTACCTTTACGGGGCGCTACCGAGGTACGGCCCATCCCCACGAATCTCCTCCCATAATGTTGGTGCCTATGTTCATCCTGACAGTACTGGCTGTTGGCGCCGGGTACTTTAATGCGAATGGCGGTTTCGCTTCATTTTTAGGTCACGGCGAAACGCACGGGCTCTGGGACGGACTGGTCGGTGTCCTGACCCACCCCCTGGCTTGGTGGTCGCTGGGAGCAGCTATTTTGGGCATCGCCTTGGCCTTTGCTCTCTACATGGCTAGGTGGTTCTCCGTTGAAAGATCGCGGCGCCAACTAAGGCTGGCTAACAGAGTCTTGTTGCACAAGTATTGGATGGATGAACTCTATGAAAACCTGCTGGCCCGTCGCCTATTGTACCGCGGCCTCTTCCGCGCTTTTGCCGAATTTGATCGGCGCATCGTGGACGGAGCCGTCAATGACTTGGCAAGGCTGGGGATTAACAGCGGCCGGATAGGACGGCGAGCAGCCAGCGGGCAGCTCCAATTCTACAGCCTTGCGGCCATCCTGGGAATTGCCACCCTGGTGATCATCCTGCTCTTGGTGAATACGTTATGACAGGCTTTTTGTCACTTATCATCTTTGCCCCAGTGTTGGGCGCCGCCGTCATTGGGTTGTGGCCCCGCCTCAGTGTACGCGGCATCCGTCTCACAGCCCTCACGGCATGCCTTGTCTCGCTGGGGCTGAGCCTGGTCCTCTTCATCCAATTTGATCGTAGCGGCGGCGTCCAATTTGAAGAATTCCTGAACTGGATCCCCTCTCTTAATGTCCACTATCATTTAGGAGTAGACGGTTTAAGCTTGCCCCTGGTCCTCCTCACCACCATACTTAGTTTTGTCGCCGTGCTCATCTCTTATCAGATAAATACCCGTATCAAGGCGTATTTCATCTGGTTTCTCTTCTTGGAGTCGTCCATCTTGGGGGTTTTCTGCTCTCTTGATCTGCTACTCTTCTTTATTTTTTGGGAGATTGAAGTCATCCCTATGTATTTCCTGATATCCATTTGGGGCAGCGGACGCAAGGACTACTCCGCCACCAAATATGTGCTTTATACTTTGTTTGGCAGTGCCCTCATGCTGGCCGGAATGGTCTGTGTATATTTTGCCACCGGCAGCTTTGATATCATGGCACTTTCTGCCGGCGGACAGCTCCTCATCCAGACAGTGCTACCCGCCGCTCCGCTCTTTCTGTTATTGCTGATAGGTTTTGCGGTTAAGTTGCCCGTAGTGCCTTTTCATACATGGCTGCCCGATGCCCACACCGATGCCCCTACCGCCGTCTCTGTCATGTTGGCCGGTTCCTTGATTAAAATGGGCGGCTACGGCATGATCCGAGTATGTGTAGGACTTTTCCCCACGGTGGCTCGAGACTTTGCCCCCGCCCTTATTGCCTTGGCAGTGATCAGCATCGTCTACGGCGGGGCCATCGTGCTACGCCAAACCGATCTGAAACGCCTCATTGCCTATAGCAGCGTCAGCCATATGGGATTTGTACTCCTCGGCATCTTCGCTTTAAGCCAAACCAGCCTCACCGGAGCCACCCTTCAGATGGTTAGTCACGGGCTTATCACCGGGCTCCTTTTTGCCGCGGCAGGACTGGTGATGCATAACACTCACGAGCGCGCCATCGACCGCCTGGGTGGGCTGGCCCGCCAAATGCCACGCGCGGCGGTGATATTCATTATCGGAGGCCTTGGCGCACTGGGTTTACCGGGAACCTCAGGTTTTGTGGCCGAATTCACCACATTCCTGGGGGCATTTTCCAGCACGGAGGTAGCGGGGATCAAGATCGCTGTGCTTATCGCCTTGTTGGGTATTTTGCTGGCCGCCGCCTATATGCTGTGGCTTATCCAGCGCGTGTTCTTCGGTCCGTCCACCGTGCGATTTGACGGCATCAGAGACGCCTCTCGCTTGGAGGTCTTCTATTGCGGAATACTCATCTTGACCATCTTTGCCGTGGGTCTCTGTCCGGCTATTCTGACTGGCGCCGTCCAAAATGTCTTCAATAATATTCTTAGGCTGTTGACCTAAAATGAACATCTTATTGCTGTTACCGGAAATTATCCTTGCGGCCACCGCTCTCTTGGTGGTGCTAGGCGACTTGTTCTTGAACCGAAAAGGATTGCTTACCATCATCAGTCTGGTAGGTTTGGCCACCTCTTTGATATTTGCCATTATACTTGCCGGACGCGAACCGCAAGCCATCTGGCAAGGACTCCTTATGGCAGACAGGTTTGCCACTTTTATGAAACTCATATTTCTGAGCTTAGCCGCCCTTGTCATCCTGGCTTCTGCAGATTATGTTAAGCGCTTATCCCATTTCCACGGCGAGTTCCATGCCCTCATCCTGCTCTCTGTTTTGGGAATGATGCTGCTTGGTTCCTCCTCCAGCCTAATAACCATCTTCGTCTCGTTGGAACTGGCATCCGTGCCCCTATACGCCCTAACCGGACTTCTTAAAGACCAGCGCGGCACCGAATCAGCCCTGAAATTTGTCTTACTTTCGGCCGTAAACTCCGCCGTGTTGCTCTACGGATTGGCTCTTGTATTTGGCTTTACGGGTACGGCCTCCCTGTCCGGAGTGGCATCGGCAGTGTGGAGCCTCACGGCAAATGAAATCTGGTCGCAACCGGGACTGATGTTTGGCTCGATACTGGTACTGGCTGGATTTGGTTTTAAGATCGCCGCCGTGCCTTTCCACCTGTGGGCTCCCGATGTCTACGAAGGCTCGCCCACCCCCATCGCCCTGCTCCTTTCGGTAGGGAGTAAACTAGCAGGGTTTGCTGTCTTGATACGACTATTGCTCTCCATATCCGTACCTGTCACCCCTCCTGGTATCATCGTGGAATTTTTCACCCCTCTGGCCATTTCACACGATTGGGGCATCGCCCTAGCCGTACTTGCCGCACTGAGCATGACTATTGGCAACCTCTCCGCCATCCCACAGAGTAATATCAAGAGGTTATTGGCTTATTCCGGTATCGCCCATTCCGGCTATATGTTGATAGCCGTCTCTGCTACAAGTCTGGCCTTCTCTGGTCTAGCCAATGGGGACGTCCAGATTGAGGCACTCCTCTTCTACATGCTGGCTTTTGCCATGGCTGAGGTGGCAGTCTTTACGGCGGTAACTGTTGCCTCGCAACGCGTGGGTGACCGGATCGCGGACTATGCTGGTTTGGGCCGGCGCGCTCCTGTCCTGGGCATTGCCCTTACGATTGGACTTATTTCTCTAACGGGGATTCCGCCCGCCGCTGGTTTCATTGCCAAATTCTACGTTTTCAGCCAGGCAGCAGAGAGTGGACTTTGGTGGCTAGTGGTCATTGCCGTCCTCAACACCATAATCTCAGCCTATTACTACCTACGCATCGCTCGTCTTATATGGCAAGGCGAGCCGTCCGATGGCGCCCCTATCACCTCCGGGGTTGCTCCGAAAGTTGCCCTCTTTATTGGCGCTTTTGGAGTGTTGTTACTCGGCGTTTTGCCTTTTTGGGGAATGAAGCTGGCCGAATTTGGAGCCGCCATCTTCCTGCCGTGAGCGTGCCTTGCGAACTCACCGATGTCCATGCCCATCTGGATATGTCACATTTCCAGGACGATTTGGACGAAGTCATGACACGCGCCCGGGATGCCGGCGTAACACGTATCATATGTGCCGGCATTGATATTTCCTCCAGTCGCCAAGCTAACCTGCTGGCAGACAGGTTTCCTGGCGTCTATGCCGCCGTGGGTATCCACCCCGAGGAAGCACAAGGTGCCACGCAGCAGGGTGTTGAAGAGATCGCCGCCTTAGCTAATGGCAGCCATGTTGTGGCTATAGGCGAGATCGGCTTGGATTTCTACCGCGACTACGGGCCGCGTGAACAGCAGGCCAAGGTTCTGCGGTGGCAACTTGATCTTGCCGCCCGCTTAGGATTGCCAACCGTTATCCATGCCCGAGAGGCCGATGAGACACTTGTCCCCCTGCTCAGCGCATGGAGAAAGGATTATCCGACAGCTTGTCCCGGTATCATACACTGTTTTAACGGTAGCCAAGAAAGCGCCGAGGCCTATCTTGATCTGGGTTTTTATCTCTCGCTGGGGGGATATATCGGCTATCCTTCCGCCAAGGCAGTGCGTGCCGTGGTTGAGTTGCTCCCCATGGAGAGGCTCGTCCTAGAAACTGACAGCCCTTTCCTGCCGCCTCAGTCTTATCGCGGCGAGCGTAACGAGCCGGCTTATCTTGCAGAGACGGCAAGTACGCTGGCGCATCTTAAAGGGCTAAGCCTGGCAGATGTAGCACATATTACAACGCTCAATGCCGCACGGATATTTGGTTTTTTGGAGCAAGGCAGTCACTGTTCCCATACGTCGCAATGAACATTATAGGCATCTTCCAATAAGCTACAGGTAATCGCTGTAATGGTTTTGGGTCGAACCTATATTTGCTGCCTGGATCGCCATCGTTGATAGTTTTCGGAGGCCACCTATAGATGTTGCAGTACATTGGACTCTTGGGCAACACTGCGAGAAAGCGATTTTGGATATCGCTTGTCATGCTTGTCATTGCCTTGGTTATACCCATGGCCTGCAATAATAGTAGCGTGACTATGTCGACCATCGCAGATACTGCTACCCCAACGACAACAACTGCGAATATTGCTGCCACCTCGTGTCTGCCAGATGATTTCTATATCATCTATGAGACTTATTCGTCTCCGTACGCCCTGTTCTTGGATACAAGGAACAACATTATAGGCAAGCCTTTAGGGTATGTGAACGTTTCGACTGATTATTATATGCCTCGCGATGATTTGCAAACCATCTACGATGCTATAATCAAGTATGATATAAAATCATATAGTGGGAATGGCTTGATAACCGAGAAAGGAGTGATAGTGACCCCGTCAATAAGCTATATGGTCACATTTCGCTTGAGTGACGAGATTTATACAATTATTTATAACGAGCTAGTAATTAATAAGGGGTTGCCGTATCCATCATATCCATATTTAAGGGCGTTCCATCAAGTCTTAAATACTTGCTACTTAGATAATTACTATGCGTCTTCGCTATATTCTCCATAATGTCAGGCTGTCACATGAATATATCGAATGATGTGCACAACGCCCTAGATGAACAGCAGATGGCCAATTTAAACTCGTTGCAACTTCGGGTGGTCAATAATTGGACCGGTATCTAATTTTGCTAACACTTTGCTAACGTGTAGAACAAAACAATGCAGTACAAGAAGGCATGTCACGCACGAAGCGGAATGGCGAAGTTCACGGCACAACTCTTTGCCAGGTATAAAAACACGTCGCAGAAAACTCTCGCAAGGCTCTTTATATGTAGCGTTTTGTTGATGCCTTGTGCGGGGTGCATGCCATCAAATTCCTGTTCTACAGCGCTAAGTAGGCCCTACTGAAGAACGCCCCTTTTTTCTCCCTGGGCTGTTGATATGGCAAAACCATGATCGTAGTATCCCATATTGAAAAGACGCAAAA
>WRNP01000078.1 GCA_009776515.1 Dehalococcoidia bacterium
CCAATTTCACCACTGCCGTCAGTGCAGAGCAGATGCTGCGGGCATACCGGGGCAAGAACGTATTCCGGCGATAATTATTAGTCCGTAGCCAATATTGATGTTGCGTGCACACGCCGCTACGGGCGTCACATGCATCTGTTTTATCTGTCTGGGATAACCTGATCTGGCTTAGCCGGATGACAACGAAGGCACGTGTATCAAGTCTTGAGCCCTCAAGTTTTCGGGAGCCCACCTAAATGTTCGCTGCAAAGTCACATCCAAAGCTGCAGAACAATGTAATACGTGATGGTTATTCACGTGTATAATATGTAATACGTGATGGTTATTCATGGGTATAATATGCATTTTGCATTGACTCAGACGCGTTTTAATTGCATAATGGGCACTATAACGGAATATGCGAGGCGTTCAAAATGCTAAAACGGAAGATATATGACGACATGGTGCGATGGAAAGCTCGCGATGGTAAGCTAAGTCTGCTTCTCGAAGGAGCGAGGCAGGTCGGGAAAACCTTTATCGTTGAGTTGTTTGCCCGCGAAAATTACAAATATTACATAACTATTAATTTTGATAAAAGCCCTGCTTACAAAGCCATTTTTGAAGGGGATTTGGATGTAGAAACACTTATCAAGCAAATTTCGCTACGCATTCCAGGCGCGGAGCTTGTGCCCGGGGAAACGCTGGTTTTCCTTGATGAGATACAGCATTGTCCTCGCGCCCGCACCGCGTTGAAATTTTTAACGCAAGACGGACGCTTTGATGTGATTGCGTCTGGATCTATGCTGGGAATCAATTATCAAGATGTGCCTTCATACCCCGTGGGGTATGTGGAACACTTGGAAATGTACTCATTGGATTTTGAGGAATTTCTATGGGCGAACGGCGTATCGCCTGGTTCTATTGCTGACATTAGGGGGTATTTTGAAAAAAGGAAAACTGTGCCGACTGCCATGCACGAACGCATGATGGAGCTATTCAAAGAGTATATCGTGGTCGGCGGTATGCCGCGGATGGTGGATGAATTTGTAACAACGCATAATTTTGCAGGCGTCTTGAAATTACAAAAAGCCATTGTCAGCGGCTATGTTGATGATATTGCCAAATATGCTAGCGGCGTGGAAAAAATGAAAGCGCGGGCTTGCTTTTTATCTATTCCAAAGCATTTGTCCAAGGATTATAAGAAATTCCAGTACAGTATCGTGGAGCGCGGCGGAACTGCGCGCAAATTCGGCGGTAGCCTGATGTGGCTGTACGATGCCGGCATAATAAATTTCTGTTACAACCTCTCCATGCCTGAACTGCCTTTGGAGGGCAATGCCAAGAGCGATGTTTTCAAGGTATATATGCGTGACACTGGGTTGCTCATGTCTATGCTGGATGATGGCTCGCAGGAGGATATTATTGATGGCAACCTTGGTATCTACAAGGGGGCCATTTACGAGAATGTCGTTGCAGATATTTTTAGCAAGGCGGGCAAGAAACTGTATTATTTTGAGCGGAACGGCAAGTTGGAAATTGACTTTTTCATTCGCAAAGACAAAGCAGCGACGGCCGTAGAGGTTAAATCTGCGGACAATACAAAGTCTAAATCAATGGGCGTTGTTATAGCGAAGTACGGGGTGAAGTACGGAATTAAACTATCCGCGAAGAATGTGAGCACTACAGAGTATTTTGATATTTTACCGCTTTACATGGCAATGTTTTTATAGATCAGTGCAGAATGATTTTGGGTGGCGTCAGGCTCGCTTTGCATTGTGCGTGGGCTGGCGCATGGAGTGGCGTAGATAACTAACTCCAGTCACCTTTCTTCTCCGGCCAAAGGCGGGCAACTTCAGCCATGAGCGCTTGGTGCGCCGGAGATTTAAGATCGGGGTCTTGTGCGAAAAGCATCTCAGCCTCAGCGCGTGCCGCTTCTAAGGTGGGCACATCGGAGAGCTTTGCCATCCGGAGATCGGGGATGCCGGATTGGCGCGTGCCGAAGAACTCTCCCGGGCCGCGCAGCTTGAGATCTTCGTCAGCGAGCTTGAAGCCGTCCAGGGTATGCTCTAGGATGTCCAGGCGGAGTAGGGCGACATCTGAAGGGTGGTCGGCTAGGAGCATGCAATAGCTTTGAGCTTCACCGCGCCCCACCCGGCCTCGAAACTGATGAAGCTGCGAAAGTCCGAACCTATCGGCACTTTCCACCATCATTACCGTGGCATTGGGCACATCAATGCCTACCTCAACCACTGAGGTGGAGACCAAGATATCCGTTTCGTGCCGATTGAAAGCTGACATGACCTCGTCCTTTTCTCGGGAGGACATGTGCCCGTGGAGGAGGGCCAGCCTGAGGTCAGGAAAAACATCCCTAGATAGTTTCTCAAACTCGGCCACGGCGGAGCGGGCCTGGATGGTCTCAGACTCCTCAATAAGAGGGCAGATGATGAAGGATTGGTGAGACGCGGCAACCTCCTTTCGGATGAAGCGGTAGGCACTCTCACGCTTTTCCGGGGGGAGCCATTTGGTCTGAATGACTTGGCGCCCCGGGGGGAGTTCGTCGATGACCGAAAGGTCCAAATCACCGTAGAGGGTAAGAGCTAAGGTGCGAGGAATGGGGGTGGCGGTCATCGCCAGCACATGGGGATTGAAGCCCTTTTGGCGGAGCGCCCCGCGCTGGGCTACCCCAAAGCGGTGTTGTTCGTCTACCACCACCAGCCCCAGTTTTTTGAACGCGATGCCTTTTTGGATGAGGGCATGGGTACCTATGGCGATATCCACTTTGCCGGTAGCGATAAGCTTCTGCGCGGCGGTCTTGGCGCTTTCTTTGACATCGCCCATGAGCAAGGCCACACTTACCGCTTTATCGAGGAGGCCCTTAAAGGTGGTTACGCCGGCATCCTCAGCCACCTCGGCCCCCATTGTCTCAAGCAAGCGGCGGACGGTTTTGAAATGCTGTTCGGTCAGGACTTCGGTAGGGGCCATTAACGCTCCCTGGTAGCCGTTTTGGACGGCAAGGAGCAGTGTAAGAAGCGCGATGATGGTCTTGCCGCTACCGACTTCGCCCTGCAGGAGGCGGGTCATGGCAACGGGGCGGGCAAGATCGGTAGTTATCTCGCCGAGGACGCGCCTTTGCGAACTAGTGAGCTCAAAAGGGAGCGCGGTGGTCAGTTTCTTAAGGAAGGCCGGTCTGGTTTTGAAAGGCACGCCTGGTTGCTCAGCCTGCCAGCGCCGCTTACGTGCCAGCACCCCGAGTTGAAGCAGGAATAGCTCGTCGAAGGCGAGGCGGCGGCGCGCCTGCTCCTTAAACTCGAAGTTTTCCGGAAAATGGTAAGTCGCCACCGCTTGGGCCAAGCTGGGGAAACCATGTCTTTTTAGGATATCCGGCGGCACAAACTCTGCCAAGGCTCCGGCGTATTCATCCACCGCATGCTTCATCAGGCGGCGCACCTGGCGCTGGTAGAGGCCAGAGGTTAGAGGGTATAGCGGAACCAGACGACCGGTATGAATAAGCTCTCGGTCTTCCAGGAGTTCCCATTCGGGTGATTCGAAGACCGGCCGGTTTTTGAAGAACTTGACCTTGCCGGAGAGGACAATGGCGTCACCGGTCTTGATGGTTTTGGCTACCCAGGGATTGTTGAACCAGACGGCGCGCATATTGCCGGTGGCATCGCCCAGGATGGCCTCGGTTGAGCGCCTGCCGCCGGGCACGATCAGGCGCACCTCCCAGACATTAGCGGAGATGGTTTGCTCTGCGCCCTCAGCAAGTTGGGAGATGGTTTTAAGACGGGAGTAATCCAGGTGGCGGTTGGGGAAGAAGTAAAGGAGGTTGCGGATGGTGTGCACCCCCAGCCTGGCGAAGCGTGTGGCCAGCGCGGCGCTGATGCCTCGGATGGTGGTGATGGGGGCATCAAGCTCAATCTTGGGATTGGCGGCAGGGGCGCGCTTGGGAGTGGTTGAGCGAGAGGCTGCCGAGCGTATTGCGGGAACGGGTTTTTGGGCAGACGGCAAGGATCTGTCCAGTAAGGACAGGAAATCACGAGCCCACTTACGCCGCGCGGCGGTGTTCTTGGCGGCGTAACATTCGCCTTCGGGCATTATCTCGCGGAGGTGACTTATGATGTCTGCGTCTTTTCGGTCGGTGGAGTTCTGTTTAAGCAAGTTGGCTAATAGCCTGTCCAGTCCACCTGTTACTGCCGTGTTGTCATAGCCTTTCTTTTCTTCCAGTTCCAACACTCGGCGCAGGCTGCTTATATCTACAGACACATCGTCTCCAGGACTATATTACAAGCTATCTGAGCTATAGCGGTTTGATCTTCGCGAAAGCGGGGAGCCATTCATCGTGCCAGCGGCCTGATGCTCATGTGTGGGAGGTGGCGAGATGGCAATTCGACTAGCTTCTTGCTGGTGTTTACAATCGCATTTTCCACTGCCGGTAGCTTCTCGCGCAAGGTTAAAACTAGGGTTCCTGGTCCGGTATGTGTACCTACGGCTGGGCCCAGGCGCGAGAGATGGATGCGGCGAATGTCCAGAACGGTGCTTAGGCGCTGTCTTAGGGTTTGGGCTTCGTCGGGGGTGGTGCTGTGGGCAATCCCCACCTCATCAATGTCGGCGAAACTCTCTAAGTTCGCGACCAGCTTGTCGAGGCCTTTTTGGCGGGTGCGTGCCATGCCGGCAGGATTAATCTCGCCGTCTTTCACGGTGATCATGGGTTTTATGGCCAGTAGGCTGCCCAGCAAGGCTTTGGCCTTGCCTATGCGCCCGCTGCGGAGGACGTACTTCAAAGTATCCAGTAAACCCCAGATGTGGGTGTGGCTGATGGCTCGCTTGGTTTCATCCAGGATATGGGGCAGGCTGGCTCCGGCCTGAGCCAAACGTGCAGCGGCGATAGTGATAAGACCGGTCCCCATGGAGACGGAGGCCGAGTCTATCACCTCAATGCGCCCTTGGCCATCGACCAACTCCTGAGCCTTGATGGCGGAGCTGCAGGTGCTGCTTAAGTGCGTGGAAATGTTTATGGAGAGGATCTCGTCAGCGTCTTTCATTAATTGACGGTAGGCCTCGGCAAAGTCTGCCGGTGCGGGCTGAGAGGTGGTCACGGTCGCATCGTTGTCCACCATCTCGCGGTAGATGTCATCCAGGCTGATGTCCACTCCTTCGCGGTAGCTCCGCCCGTGTAAGTTCACGTAAACTGGTACTACGGTGATCTCCAGTTCCTTTATCAAGGCTGGCGGCAAATCAGCGGTGCTGTCGGTCATGATTCTGACGGCCATGGCGGTCCTCCTGGGATGAAAATGTCCGTCCGGGTGGTTATTCTACCGAGACGATATAGTTGTAGTGGGGCTGGCCGCCGTATACGATTTCGATTTGGAGGTGAGGGTAGCGGCACCCGACATCATCTTTAGTTTGCTGGGCGCGGGCTTCATCGGTATCGGCACCGTAGTAGATGGTAAGCACATCGCTGTTTTCGGGGGCGAGACGACCTAGGGCTTTGTAAAGTGCCGCCTCTGGCTCATCAGCGACGGAGATGATTTCGCCATCATCAAGTATGCCGATGGCCTGCTTCTTTTTGATCTTCAGGCCATTGATTTCAGTATCGCGCACGGCTCGGGTGATCTCGATGGTCTTGGCGATGCCCAAGGCAGCGGTCATGAGCTTTGCGTTGGTTTCGAAATCGGCTTCGTAATCAAAGGCCAATATGGCAGCAATGCCCTGGGGGGTGGTTATGGAGGGCACAACGCAGACCTTTTTATCGGTGAACTGTTGCACCTTTTCGGCTGTCATGACGATGTTCTTATTGTTGGGCAGTATGATGACATTGTCGGAAGCGATCTTGTTGACTGCCTGCAAGATATCCTTGGTGGAGGGATTCATGGTCTGCCCTCCCGAGACGATGGCGGAGGCGCCCAGCGATGAGAAGACGCTACTTAAACCACTTCCCGCCGTGACCGCCACGA
>WRNP01000079.1 GCA_009776515.1 Dehalococcoidia bacterium
ACGAGGAGATGTCTGGCTGGGGTGAGCCCACCACCGAGGCTACCCGTCTGGAGGACCTGCCATATGCCGCCCGAGCCTATATTGCCCGACTTGAAGAGCTTACTGGTTGCCCGGCCAACTATGTTTGCATTGGTCCGGTACGTAGACAGGCAATCGAACTTGCGCCGATTATCTAGCCAGTAAGTATCCTGCCGCAACCGATTTATGGTGACAGCGGGCGTTGGGCAGGCGGTACCTCGAAGTTGGCCAGCCAGGAAACTTCGTCTGTTCCGGCAATCACGATATAGATGCTGGCGCCGATGATGGCGGTGTTCCAGGAATAAATGTGTTCGGTATCGGCATCTATGGCTGCCGGTAACAGATACCCGTCTCTAAGTGCTCTGACTTGCAGGATGAAAGCCTTATCCGCTAGCCCCAATGAGGTGTAGTCGGGATTGGTGTCAGTATCATCAAGCAGGAGCCAAGCTTTTAACTCCTCGACGGAATAGAAGTGGCGTGGCTCACTGATCTTTTTATACTCGGCGAGCGCCTCATCTCGGGCCGCTTGGGCCTCGGCCAGATCGGTATTAGCTTTGGCGAGCTCGGCACTTATCCGGTTAATCTCTGAGGTGATATCACTCTGCGAGCCGTCAACCAGGTCGTTTATGGCTTTGAGTTCTGCTTCCAAGGCGACGACTCGCGCCTGCGCGGTGTCAAGGTCAGACTGCAAGGCCTCGGCACGGTTTTTTGCGTCATCAAGCTGTATTTGGGCATCGGCGGCGCTGGATTGGGCGGTGGTTAACTGGTTGCGCGCGGTGGCTAGATCAGCATTGAGACTAGTATTGGCGGCGCGGGCTTGGTTAAGCTCGTCGCTTTTCTGCATGATGAGCCAGACACCACATCCCACCCCGCCAAGGACTACTGCTATTGCTAGGATTATTAAAAGTACTTTCATAGGGCACCTCTTCGAAATACCTCAGACTCTTACTGCGAGTTTACACCATTCCGGTTCTCCTGTATAGTTTGAAACTGCTTTGCCCTAGCGCTCGCTTGGCGTGCTGTATTAGGGCGTGAATCATGGTGGCTTGCATCCCGTATTTTTTTGTTGTATGATAGCCGTAAGCTAGGTTGCGGTTATTACAAGCTTATAAGCCCTGGATGACCGAAAACTCTAACTAATATTAAAGAGAGGAGGCCATCCATGGCTTACGTCGACAAATCACTCCAGTGCGTGGACTGCGGTATCAACTTCACGTTCAGCGCTCAGGACCAGGAGTTTTTCGCCCAGAAAGGCTACGTTAACGAACCCAAGCGCTGTCCTACCTGCCGCGAGGCCCGCAAAGCCGAGCGCGGAGGTGGCGGCTTTGGCGGCGCTCAGCGCCAGATGTTCCCGGTCACTTGCGCTCAGTGCGGTCAGTCCACCCAGGTGCCCTTTGAGCCGCGCACCGGCAAACCCGTTTATTGCAGCGATTGCTATCGCAACGCTAAGCGGTAAAATGACTGCTATCCCGTAATCGCCCTTTGGGCAGACGGGGTAATGGCTCTCAAATAACGAGGGCTGGATTTTGGTCCAGCCCTCTTATCTTTTGTGAAACCGCCCGCCAGTTGCCGGGGAGGCAACCGTTTTTACTCCAGGTAGTCTTTAAGTTTCCGGCTACGTGTAGGATGCCTGAGCTTACGAAGAGCTTTGGCCTCTATTTGGCGAATGCGCTCTCGGGTAACGTTGAACTCCTTGCCAACTTCTTCCAAGGTGCGGGCACGCCCATCCTCCAAACCGAAGCGAAGCTGCAGTACGCGTCGCTCGCGTGGGGTGAGCGACGACAACACACCATCAATCTGTTCTTTTAACAGTTGGCGAGAGGCGGCATCGGGTGGGGCGAGGGCGTTTTGGTCCTCAATGAAATCACCCAAATGAGAATCCTCCTCCTCACCAATAGGCGACTCCAGTGAGATGGGAAGCTGTGAGACTTTGATGATTTCGCGCACACGGTCGGGTGATATTTCCATGAGCTCGCCTATTTCCTTGGGTGTCGGTTCGCGCCCATGCTCCTGCGAGAGCTGTCGGGAGACGGAAAGCAGTTTGTTAATGGTTTCCACCATGTGTACGGGGATGCGAATAGTACGCGCCTGGTCGGCAATGGCTCGCGTAATAGCTTGGCGTATCCACCAGGTGGCATAGGTAGAAAACTTGAAGCCGCGGTGGTAGTCAAACTTCTCTACGGCGCGAATCAGTCCGATATTGCCTTCTTGCAAGAGGTCAAGCAGTGGCATGCCGCGCCCTATATGTTTCTTGGCCACGCTCACCACGAGTCGCAAATTAGCTTCGATAAGATGCTTCTGGGCACGGTCGGCCTCGCGTTCAAGTTCGGAGAAGCGTCGGGCGAAGCGAGCTTCGTACATCCGGATGGACTTGTCAAAGATTGGTGAAGCAGAAAGCTTGACCAAGGCTTCGAGACTTACCGAATCCGATATCTTAGCGCGCGCTTCCAGCGGCAAAAGATGGGAGTTAAGAGAGAGGCTGATGATGCCTTGTTCAACGTCGGGCGGCGGTACGCCTAGCTTCTGAGAGAGTTCCTGGGTTACTCGTTGGTCGATTTCACTGTCTATGGCCTTGCGGAAATCTGGCGCATAGATGGCCTTCTGGAAGCTGTTAACGGGTTTAAGGTGCAGAACGCCTCTCAAGCTTTGGATAAACTCGGTGGCTTGCCCAACCTCTCGCATCATGCACTGAATGACCTCCACCGCTCTGGGCTCGCGTCCAAATTCCTTGCGGCAGTAGTTTTTTATGTCTGTAATGCGCTTGCCGCGCTCCATTTGTTGGGCAAGGCGCTTTTCGTCATCTGCGGAGAGCAACAACACCCGTCCGATCTCGTGGAGGTACATGCGTACCGGGTCATCCACCACTCCGGGCTCCTCAAGTTGCTCAATGGGCAGAGCGAGGTCGGCGGGAGCGATCTCGGATTCCTCTTCTTCTAGCTCCTCCTTGGTTGGGGCATCCTCCAGTCCCTCTTTCAAAAGCTCCTCTTCCTCCAGTTCTTTCTCGGGGGCAGTATCTTCTTCCTCTTGAGGTCCTGGAGCTATCTCCTCATCAATATCAAAAGGGGCTGCTTTGTCCTTGGTCATTGTTTTCTCCTCTCCGTACCAAGCTTTTCTTTGGCGAGAAATACCTGTCTCAGCTCTTGGCTTACCGCCATATCCTCATGCCCAGGGATAGCTTGGCCATCTTCTTCGGTGGCCAGTGCTCGGTGCCGGGCCAAGCGTCTCAGATAGTCCTCTCGGAGCCTGAGCACACTTTCCGAGAGCTTGAATTCAAGATTATTGGTCGGGAAGTCTTTCTGTAGCAATGCTTCGCAGCGCTCCCAAATAGCGCTGTCGGCCATGTCCTTTATTTTAGCGGTTTCAGTATTTTGGTGCAGGAGGCTCAGGACCTCGCGGTTTTCCGTGCTTTCAAAGTACTCTGGCCGAAGGGCGCGACTTTGGCTCTCAAGCTCGGGATGCTGGAGTAACACGGCCAAGCAGTAGTCTTCCAAAGGAGAGGTGACGAGGGCGACCTTTTTCGAGGCTGGCCCCCCTTTTGCAGGGCGCGCAGGGTTCTGTTCGGCCCTTAGCTTAAGTGCTAGCTGCCGGGAGGTGACACCGGTAAGCTCAGCGAGTTTGTTTATATAGTATGCCTGACGTACGGCATCTTTGATTTGACCGACTACGGGAAGCAGTTTTTCCGCAGCCTCACTTTTGCCTTGGGCGCTCTTGAGATCAAGGGGGGCACTCGCTCGTGCGAAGACGAAATCTACCACGGGCACTGCTTTGGCGATGAGCTTTGGCCAAGCCTCAGCCTCGGCGATGATGATCTCGTCCGGGTCCCGTCCGGCTGGTAAAATAGCCACACGCAGCTCTGCTCCAAGCACGTTTTCCAACCCCGCCGAGCGTGCCATAGCCTCCTCGCCGGCGGCATCGGCATCCAAGGCTAACACCACATTTCGGGTGATGCGCCGCAGTGTCTGTGAATGGATTTCGGAGATGGCCGTACCCATGGAGGCCACCACATTGCGGAAGCCGTACTGGTGGGCAATGATGACATCCAAATACCCCTCAACAATGACCACGAGATCAAGCCTAGCCGCTTCATCTTTGGCTCGGCTCAGCCCGTACAGAGTGGCCTTTTTATCGAAGACGCTGGTCTGCGGGGTGTTAAAATACTTTAGGGAGACCTCATCCAGCGCCCTTCCACCAAAGCCGGTGATTCGGCCTTTGGCATCGGATATGGGAAAGAGCAGACGGTGGTGGAAAAGGTCGCGGGGTTTATCTTCAGAGGATACCGCCAGCCCGGCCTCAAACATGTCTCCGACATCAAATCCGCGCTCTGAGAGGTGACGAATGAGAGCTTCGCGGGCTAGGGGGGCAAAGCCTATCTTGAAATTTTCGACCGAGGCAGCGTTCAAGCGCCGCTTCAGCAGGTACTGGCGCGCCTTTTCCGCTTCAGGGGACACCAGCAATAGCTGGTGGTAGTACTCGGCGGCGGCTTCGTTAATCCGGTAGAGGCGGTCGTTCTTCCCTTTCCGCTCCTTTTCCCCGACACTTTCCGGTGCCAGCACCACGCCCGTGCGCTCCGCAAGTAACTTTTTTGCCTCGGTAAAGTCATAGCCCTCCCTTTTCATGATAAAAGAGAAGACGTCACCGCCGGTGCCGCAGGCCCCAAAGCAGTGCCATGATTGCTGGTCTGGGTAGACGAAAAAAGAGCCGTGTTTCTCGCTGTGGAAAGGACACAGCCCCTTTAGGGCCTTGCCGGAGCGGACAAGTTTGGTGTATTGGCCGATGATCTCAACGATGTCGGTCTTTTGTTTTATCTCGTCAATGGCGCTCATATATCAAGTTAAGCTATTGCTCCAAATCTTGCGCGACTGCCTTAGCCCCGTGACGGCGTCGTTGGCATGAACCCAAGGGAAAGGGGATATCAAGCGTAATTATAACCCCTGCCGCTGGTTTTTGCGAAGATTAATCCTCTTGCATGGCTGGATCTCCAGATGGCAGATGCCGATAACCAGCTTAAGACGTAAATCAAGGAGTTTCTCGCAAACAAGGCGCAGCCTCGCGGTTATGGCGTAGACTGTTCAACAACAGAGGCACCGCACGGCGGTGCCTCTGGGCTTGGGTAAACCCATGAATAATCTAAAGAGCCTTAAGACTTCCTTGCGTACATCAACACCATCAACACAAGGGCCACCCCGAGAACAGCAGCCAGAACTACCAGCCACCATGGGAAATTCGAAGCCTCTTTCTCTGTCTCGGTATTAGTTATGGTAGCGGTTCTCTGAACTTCCATCGGTACCGATGTGGTAATAGTGGTCGGAACAACGGCCGTAGTAGCACTGATAACAGTGGTAGGAATTGTTGTAGCCACCGTTGCTGTGGCAGTATTGGTGTTGGTAACGGTGGTGGGAACTGTTGTGGCCACCGTTGCGGTGGTGGCACTTACAATGGTGGTACGAACCGTTGAGGTGGCCACATCTATGATGTCGTTGTAAACAGTAGAACGAACCGTGGTCGTGGCGGTATTGGTAACGGTTGTCGCCGGAGGAGTCACGGTAGTGGTTACCGGAGATGAGGTGGCGGTAATGGTGGTAGATACAGTGGCCGTAGTGGCATTGGTCACGGTGGTAGGTACGGTTACCGAGGTGGTAACGGTGGCGGTAACCGCTGCTCCACCAATCAGACTGACCGAAGTCACGGGCCTATTGCTATCTGTATATGTGCCATTGCCAAACCTCCCGCTACCATTGGATCCCCAAGCCATGACCGTGCTGTCGCTTGTCAGCGCCAGGGAGAAATTGTTCCCTGCTGTTATGGCGG
>WRNP01000080.1 GCA_009776515.1 Dehalococcoidia bacterium
GAGCTTGCGAGTTATGGCTCGCGTATCCAACTCGGATATACCGGAAATGGCGGCCTCGGCAAGATACTGGTCGAGCGTGCGGCTGCTTTGATAGTGGTTGGGCATATTTGCCGCTTCTCGGATAACGAAACCGCGCACTTGGAGGCGGGGCGACTCAATGTCATCGGAGTTAATCCCGCAGTTGCCGATGAGAGGATAGGTGGGGACGACAATCTGTCCTGCATGAGCGGGGTCGGTAAGCATTTCTTGATAGCCGGTCATGGAGGTGTTGAAAACCACCTCGCCGCAAGCATCCGCGTTGGCTCCGAAGCCCTGTCCTCTGTAGACTGAGCCGTCCGACAGAACCAGGATTGCGCGTCTTGTCATGTTTAAATCCCCCCGTACCGGTAAACGATTTCCCCGTTGTATATGGTGAGCAAAACTTTCCCTTTAAGTTTCGCACCGTGAAGCGGCGTATTTTTCCCCTTGGAGACAAAAGCGGCGGCATCAACCGTCCACTCGGCTTCCGAATCAAAGATGACCACATCGGCGTTGGCTCCCGTCGCAAGCGTGCCGAGGTTGGCAAAGTTCTTGCCCAAAATCCTGGATGGCCCCGTGGTCAAACTGCTGATAAGAAGCCCAATATCCAATTTATGATTGTGCACCAGGCCCATCAGGCTACCAAGGGCTGTCTCCAGCCCACTGATGCCGAAAGCAGCGGCAGTAAACTCGCAAAGTTTGTCGTTTTCAGTATGCGGCGCATGGTCGGTGGCAATGGCATCCAGGGTGCCGTCCTGAAGTCCGGCGACAAGAGCCTCCGTGTCTCGTGGGGTTCTGAGGGGAGGGTTGACCTTGGCTTGAGTGTTGTATCCCAGCACCATCTCTTCCGTCATGGTGAGGTGGTGAGGGGTGACCTCCGCCGTGACCGTCACACCGCGCCGTTTGGCTTGCCGGATGAGCTCAATCGTACCTGCGGTACTAACATGGGCGAGGTGCAGATGCGCTCCGGTGAGCTCGGCCAGTATGATATCGCGTGCGGCGGCTATCTCTTCGGCGGCGCTCGGGATACCTAGAAGCCCCAGGCGGGTGGCGATGGCGCCCTCGTTCATTTGTCCGCCTTTGGATAGGGTGGGTTCCTCGCAGTGTTCTATGATAGGCACTTCCAGCGACCGGACATATTCCATGGCGCGCCGAACAAGGTGCGCCGAGGCTACATAGCTACCATCATCGCTGAAAGCAATCACACCGGCATGGGAAAGTTCGGCCATGTCGGCTAGATCCTCACCCTGTCGGCCGCACGTGATAGTGCCAATGGGTAACACCCGTATTAGACCTTCTTGGGCGGCGAGATGTTTAACATAACCAACCAAGGCCGCGTTATCCATGGGTGGGTCGGTGTTAGGCATGCAGCATACAGTGGTAAATCCACCCCGTGCCGCTGACTGCGTGCCAGAAGCGATGGTCTCTTTATATTCATAGCCCGGCTGGCGCAAATGAGTGTGGAGGTCGATAAAACCTGGGCAGACGATCAAGCCTCGGGCATCGATGATTTCGGCATCTGAGGTTTGGTTGAGGTGCGTGAGGGCTTGCACCTTACCATCCGAAAGGAAAAGGTCGGCGATTGCATCAATGTTGCGTGAGGGGTCGATGACGCGCCCGCCTTTGATCAGGATGTCTTTCATAACTCTTTGCCTCCGGCAAGAAGGTACAGAAGTGCCATGCGCACGGCCACCCCGCTGGCTACCTGCTCCCTGATAACCGACTGCGGACCGTGGGCCACAGCGCGTGTAATCTCAATCTCCTCGTTCACCGGACCGGGGTGCATCACTAGCGCATCTTTGGCTGCGAATGCCAGCCTCGCGGCGTTAAGCTGATAGCCGCCGATAAATTCGCGCAGCGAAGGCAGGATACCGCTAGCCATGCGTTCTTTTTGTAATCTGAGTACCATCACCACGTCTGCATCCTTGAGGGCCTCGGTGATATCTGTTGTAACCTCAACTCTCGGGAAATGATCGCAAGATCCCTCCAGACCGGATGGCAGGAGGGTGGCCGGTGCGCATAATACCACATGCGCACCCATTTTCGTGAGGCACCACACATTGGAGCGCGCCACGCGGCTGTGCTTTATATCCCCGATGATGGAAACTTTCAGGCCTTCAAGAGATGCCCGATGGCGATGGATGGTATGGAGGTCAAGCAGAGCTTGGGTGGGATGGGCGTGCCAACCATCGCCGGCGTTCACCAGGTTAGCTTTGACATAAGGCAGGGCATGGTAGGGTGCGCCGGATATGGGATGGCGCATGACGATGATGTCAGCCCCTAATGCCTCAACGGTGTTGAGGGTATCGATCAGGCTTTCACCCTTACTTACGGATGAGGCCTGAGCGGTAAAATTGACCACATCTGCCGAGAGGTTCTTGGCAGCTAGCTCAAAAGAGCCCCGCGTGCGCGTACTAACTTCCCAGAAGATGGTAAAAACGCACTTGCCGCGCAGGGCGGGAACCTTTTTGATGGGGCGCGAAAGCACCTCGCTCATGGCATTCGCAGTTTGCATGACAAGTTCAATCTCGCCTCGGCTGAAATCATCAATGTCCAGAACGTGGCGGTGTTGCCAGATGTCCTGCGGCTTGGCGCTAGCTTCTATGTCCATTGATTGTTTTTCAATACCCGATGAGGGTGACTTCATTTTGGCCATCGGTTTCAACTAATTTGACCCGTACATCTTCTTTTTGGGCGGTGGGAATATTCTTGCCAACATAATCGGCACGGATAGGGAGCTCGCGGTGCCCGCGGTCGATGAGTACGGCGAGTTGAATGACCTCTGGGCGCCCCAGATCCACCAGGGCATCCATGGCGGCGCGGGCGCTGCGACCGGTATAGAGGACATCGTCCACCAGTACAATCGCTCGGCCGGCGATGTTTTCTGGAATATCGGTAGGCTTGATCTGGGGACGGCGGGCGGTAAGGTCGTCGCGGTAAAGGCTAAAATCCAAGGCGCCTACTGGTACTCGTATTTTCTCAAAACTCAGGATATCTTCAGCCAGCCTGTTGGCAAGCGGGACACCGCGGGTGCGCATGCCAACTAGGACCAACTTTTCGAGTGAATGGTTGCGTTCGACAATCTCATGGGCCATGCGGGCTAGCGAGCGTCGCATATCCTCGGCTGTCATGATAACTTTTGTAGACATCAAAAAACCTCTTACCAACCTTTGCCGGCAAGAGGTCAGGAGCCAGTCCTCAACTCCCTTGCCAGCCTCTCTGGACTGACTTAAAGGCGTGGAGCAATTATTTTTCTTAACCTGAGATAGTATAGCAGGCAAAGATAATGCCGCGCAAATTTCTGTTTGCAGGGGCATGGGTCTACGCTGCAATAGATGACAGGCAGATATGGGGTCCTCGAAAAAATGGAGAGGAAACCTTGCGAGTGTATATCAATCGGCTATGATATGATGCGGAGTTCAAGCTGGCGGACACTTTAGCCGAAATCCACGGAGTGAGGTAGTGCATCCGTCATTGCGAAAATCATACTGCTGAGCACTTTTTGTGAGCGGCATTGTTTGGAGGACTGACAATTGTAATTGCTAAATAGTAGTGGCGGTTCCGGCGCATTTGCATGCGCGGGTACGCAAATTGTCCTATAAAGATGACGATGGCAAAAGTGCTAAAAAACTCTTTTCGTCATGTTGTAATATCTCTTTGTCTGTCTATCATGCGCCCAGTCATTGCTGTCTCATATGAAACCTAGCATGTTGCCAGTTTCCAGACTATCTGCCTTCTAACGGCCTAGTCATCGTCTGTCATAGAGCTTCCGCAATCTTTTTGCCTAAAAACCTGCGTTAGCCCAACAATTTCCGCCGCCAATATGCCGGTATTCAGGAGAGTCCAGATATTGATAACGGACACTTTGTTGCTCATATTATTAGTTAAGAAGAAGACCACTACGCCGGCTATGCCTAAAAACATCACGGCGCGCGACCATCCGAGGTGAACCGCAACCCGTTGTCTCCTGAAAAACGCCTTGATTCCCGTTAAGGCTGCCAGAAGTGCCCCAACGATACCGAGGACTAGGTTTAGGGGTGCCCATGATTGAATGGAGTCTTCGGGGAATAGGGTGCCCGCGGTCGTTGTCGGGGATGTTTGTGTATCCGATGGCTGCATGGTCACGATCGTTTCTGTGGGTGGGGTAGCAGCCTCAAGCCAGTGTGCGTAGACGGAGATATCGCTGTCAACTCCGAAGTATGGAGTAAATGTGGTAAAGGTCCTGTCGGCATCGCTCCACGCATTCCCAATGGTATACCAATATTTGAAGACATAACCTTTGCGGGTTGGGTCAGGCGGCATATCATTGTCCAGGGAAGGCAGGGGGCCGTACCCAGGTGCTTTCGCAGATCTGGTGGCATATATTTCGCCGGTGCCGTCATTCAGATAAAAAGTCACGGTAGCGGAGAGCGCTCCGATGTTGTTTATATCGTAGTTGTTGTACCCTTGCGTGAAAGGAGTCGTCCAGTTGTCGGTGTAAATAGTTGATTCGTACACTGCATCATAGATTGGGTCGCGGAAATCAATATAAGTTTCAGCGGAATTGCCGAAGAACACCGATTTTGCGCCTATGGCCAGCTGTGTGTAATCCTGGGTGTATACTCCACCGCCGTCACGGGTTGCTATATTACCCGATATTGCACCGCCGTCCATGAAAAAGGTGCCATATTGATCGATGGCCACACCGCCGCCGTAGACGGCCGTATTGCCCAATATCTCGCCGGCCACCATTGAAATGGTGCCGATGGGTGAGTATGCTTCCCCGCTAGAGATGAGGATGCCCTGCTCGTACACCCCGCCACCTTTTTCCGCTTTGTTATTCGATATTGTGCCACCAGATATTGCCATGGTACCGCCTGAGTTATATATCCCGCCGCCTTGATAGACAGCCTCATTGCCAGATACTTCGCCGGCTTCTAGAGAAAAGATGCCTGTGGCGGGATTGAACACTCCGATAGTGCCGGTGCCGATGTTGCACACACCGCCGCCGTAACTGGATTTGTTGTTTGATACCCTCCCGCTTGTGCCCTCAGCGAGATTAAAAAACATCGCAAAAATCCCTCGGTTGTACACTCCGCCGCCGCCGAGGCCTGCCTCGTTATCGGAAATCGCGCCTGTATTCATGGCGAAAGTCCCCCTGGCACCGTTGAACACCCCGCCACCATTGCCATTGGTTACTTTGTTCCCGAATATTATGCCGCCGGACATTATAAAAATGGCGCTGTTGAACACCCCGCCGCCGCTGTATTTAGACTCGTTGTCATGTATCGTGCCGCCATTCATGTTGAAAGTGCCGTTGTTTAACACCCCACCGCCACCAAGAAAATCGCCATCGTATACTATGCCATCGAAAGTGGCCGTGTTGTCTGAGATATTGCCACTATCCATATTAAAAATACCGGCGTTGCATATCCCGCCTCCCATTGTCGCTCTGTTCCCCGAAATCTCGCTGTTAACCATATTAAAGATACTGCCGATACCGCTGACATATACCCCGCCCCCGTTACCGCCAGCCTTATTCCCGGCAAT
>WRNP01000081.1 GCA_009776515.1 Dehalococcoidia bacterium
TCGATGTGGTCTATATGACCTGCGAAAATCCCGATCATGACTTTGAGTTCTGCCAGCCCCAGATCGTCCCCATTTTTGGCGGCAGCGACCGGTTCGACAACACCACGGCCTACGGCTCGCTTACGGTATCGAACACCGTTGAAGCCTACGAACAGTACGACTATAATGGCACCATCGTCTCTGGCGGCGATCTGGACAGCGAAGCGGTCGTCGTCGCTGATTGGATGCGCCCAAGATACCTTGATGTCGATGCCATCCTGGCCGGAACCCCGTTTGAGGCCAACCTCGTGGCCGGGGCCAGCCTGATTAAAGTCGGAACCTACACCGTGTCGCTCACAGAGGACGGTGGCCTCTTGGTCGAACTTGCCTATGACCACGATATCACGCCTGACACAGCCACCGTTGTGGTTTTCGGCAACATAAATATCGGCAAGTCGCACCTTGACGCAAGCAACGCCGATGCTATTAACGATATAGGTATCTACTTAGCAAGCATCGGGGACAGTATAATCATCCCCGCCGGAGACGTGGCAGCGCTAGCTGATGGCGGGTGGCAATATTTCTTCCTATGCTCCGGCATAAATACCCAGTCAGCCCTTGTCGACGTCTCAGATCAATATGTTGATGTCGAATTCGACTTTATTGTGCTAGACAGCAATGGCGTCACTGTGGCTGGGTTCTCGCTCAAGGACGGTGAGAACCAAACGGTGAGCAATCTATCCCAGGGTGAATACACCGTCGTAGAGACCACCACTGGCTGGACTGTTACCTACAGCATTACCAATGGCAAGGTTGCCATATTGCCCGGTGAAGATACCACTGTCATGGTAACCAATCAACTGATAGTCGGCACGTTCATGGTTGTTTAAGTGGCAGGCAAAGCCGCAGTGCGACATGCTTTGATTGAGCCCGTCAGCGACAAAGCCCAGTTGTGAGTACGATAATTTTAACCAGCGGATGCCTGCCATGAGCGAGGCTGGTACCAGAAGCTCGGGTATGCTTTAATCTAGTCTAACGTTACTAAAGGAGGAGCGCATGTCTAATAGCGGCTCAAATCGGTGGATGCCTACCGCAGGCGGAATCCTTAACATCATTTCCGGAGCTTTCGGTATTCTCGGCAGTGTCGTTATTTTTCTTATGCCCATTTACTTTCAAGCCCTATATGACTCGGCACCTGAAACCTTTGATGGTCTGAACGAAGTCATCCCCACCATTACTGTGGTGCTCATAACCATCGGCGTGGCCACCATCATCCTAAGTGTCCTCGCTCTCATCGGCGGCATCTTGGCCCTTCAGCGCAGGCGCTGGGGACTGGCCTTGGCCGGAGCCATCTGCGCCTTGTTTACCAGCAATATCACCGGGATCGTTGCCTTAGTCTTTATCGCCATGTCCCGGAAAGAGTTTGCAGGGCAAGCCAACTCATCGCCGGACGCACTGCAAACACCGCCCTAGACAAACAGGGAGTGCCCGCACAGCCAGCGCTTATATCAACATCCACGAAGGAGCAAGCCAGCCCATGCGCATCTCACAACTGTTCGGCAAGCGGCAACGCGAAGTACCCTCTGAGGCCGACACCATAAGCCACCAACTACTACTCAAGGCAGGCATGATCAGTCAGCTTACGGCGGGGGTTTATTCTTATTTACCCCTCGCCTGGCGCACCCTAAGCAAAATTGAGGCCATCGTGCGCGACGAGATGAACAAAGCTGGTGCCCAGGAAGTCAGGCTACCTGTCATACATCCGGTGGAGATCTGGCAAAAGAGTGGTCGCGAGAAGGCCTTTGGCGACAATCTCTTCCGCCTCACCGACCGCAAAGAGCGCCGCTTAGTCCTGGGCCCTACCCACGAAGAGGTTATGGCCCAATTGGTTTCCCAGCATGTCCAGAGCTACCGGGACCTGCCGATGCGCCTCTATCAGATACAAACCAAATTTCGCGACGAGCCCCGTCCCCGCGGCGGCCTCATCCGCGTGCGTGAATTCGACATGAAGGATCTCTATTCCTTTGATGCCAACGAGGCCGGGCTTGATGCAAGTTACGACAAGATGGTGCACGCCTACGAGAACATCTACCGGCGCTGCGGACTGCCAGTTATCCTTATCCAGGCCGACTCTGGCGCCATCGGCGGCAAGGACTCCCAAGAATTCATGGCCCTTACCGACATCGGCGAGGACGAAATCATCCTCTGCCAGGGATGTGGCTATGCCGCCAATGTGGAGAAAGCGGTATCCGTCAAGGGAGTACCCGAGCACTCATCCGAACAGCCGCTTTCTGAGGTAGCCACTCCGGGAAAGGAAAGCATTGAAGAGGTGGCACTCTTTCTGGGGATATCACCGCGCCAAACACTTAAGGCCGTTTTCTATGTGGCAGAAGGCGAATTTGTCTTAGTCGTCATTCGGGGCGATCTAGAGGTAAACGAAATCAAGCTCAAAAAAGCCCTCGGAAGCACCGAACTAAGGCTGGCTTCAGCCGACGAGGTAATCTCCCAGGGCATTATCTCCGGCTCAGCCTCAGCCGTAGGACGCCCAGACCTCAAGGTCGTAGCTGATGACAGTGTACTCTTGGGCGCTAACTTCGTCGCCGGGGCCAACCGCGCCGGCTATCACCTGCAGGGCGTAAACTATCGGCGCGACTTTACGGCCAAGATGGTTGCTGACATCGCCAAAGCCACCGCCGGGCAGGGATGCGCCGGTTGCGGCGGCCCCCTCCGCACGGCACGTGGCATGGAGGTAGGACACGTCTTCAAGCTGGGCACGGCTATCAGCCGAGCTGTGGGAGCCACTTTTGTGGATCCGGAAGGCCAATCCCGCCCCATCATTATGGGAAGCTACGGCATCGGCATCGGACGACTCATGGCGGCCATCATCGAGCTCAATCACGATGACAAAGGTATTATCTGGCCCACTTCGATCGCACCCTACGAGGTATATCTCTGCGCCCTCTACCCCGACAATGACGCGGTGGCATGCCGGGCTGATGAGCTGTATGCTGAGCTCACCACCCTGGGGATGGAGGTCCTCTACGACGACCGGGTCGAATCCCCCGGCGTGAAATTCAACGACGCAGATCTGCTGGGCATCCCCATCCGCGTGACACTGAGCCCGCGCAGCCTGGAAAAGGGCGGCATCGAGATAAAGAAGCGCACCGAGGCCAAGGCAGAATTGATTAGTTTGGCAGAGGCCGTAGCTTATATTTCTGGGCTCCTAGATCCCGCCACGATATAACCGGCCTTTCCGCCATGCGGTGTATCCACGGGAGCAACGCAGCCGACACATCCCATGGCGGCTGAACCCACCCCTAACAATCAGGATGGCACTAGTTGTTGCCGTTCTCTAATATTCGGCTTATCCGCAAGCGAAACACGTAACAGAGGGGAATATCGGTTCTAAGTGTTCTCGGGGGTATTTATATCAAGCCCCCCTGTTCAGTAACGGAATCATTCCTCTTAGAGCATACGTGTCTCGCCCTTCAATTCTCACTAGGCAAGCACCTCAGCCCGACGCACACACTCAGACATTTCTTCTCCCATTAACCCGGCAGTCAACTCCTTTTGTATACAGCCCCCTGGAAACGGCACGGTTGTGCCCCGTAAAGCGGAGGAGCTGTACATTGTGCCTGCAATGTCCGGCTCCGATATTGCAATCCTTGCCATCCAGGTCTGAGCCCATATTTTAGAGAGAGGCAGGCGAGGTTCCTCGCCGCGCTCGGCTGAATAATGCTAGCCTCGCTTGTTATCCGCGGCAAGCCCCTTGCGCTTACACAATGGTGACGCCATGTGCGCTGGTATACCCACTCTTGATCTATTGCCAAGTTCATCCCATCCCTACCTTACGATTGATTTTGTATTACCGGTTTAATGTGATAATATACACTACCTCATATTCTCCTTAATAATACTTTTGATGCGACAAACAGCCAGGCCTGGGCATCTCGGTTTATTCGGCGGCAAGGCTTGGGAAAGTTTTTGCTATATGGACATTGTAGGCCATCTAGGTTGCTCGGAAGCAATTTCGCATCGCTCTGCAAAACCTCGATTACCGGAGGCAGAAATGCGATATGCAATGGCATATTCTGTGCATACGCATACAAGATTCAATCTTCCTGCAAAGAAATCCCCTACTGTCCGCGTCAGGTCATGGCCCCCGCAATATAGTCTTTTTTGGAGAGGCACCTCCAACGCAATAATCCACTCCCCATTAACCGCATAACGGCATGGCCACCACATTTACTAGGAGGTAATAGCAATGTTAGAAATTAAAATCAGGACTTTCTACCCAGTGCTCTCCATAGTACTGACCTTAGCCCTAGTGCTGGGCACGTTCGTCGCCTTCGCCCCTGGACAGCAACGTGCAACTTATGCCGCTCCCGGCGATCCGACCCTGGTGGTAACAAGCTCCGGCAACAGCGGCCCCGGTACCTTGCGTGATATACTGGCAAATTTTGCTGAGAATGGGGATGTCATTACCTTTTCCCCAGACATCACCTCCATCACTCTAGAAAGCACAATCTACTTTTCGCAGGAGAACCTTACTATTGACGGCGGGGCGGGAGTGACCATCACCAAAAACTCGGTAGCTATTTTCCGGTTACTCAACAGTAGCGCAGAAGGTGGCCTGCTAACACTTAAGGGGCTGACAATGTCAAACGGCAATGTGGCCAGCGACGATGGCTCCGGTTACGGGGGTGGAGTGTATGTCGGTAGCGAAGATTACGGCGGCAATATCGCCCTCATTAACTGTACGTTCATAGGCAATAAAGCAGACCTTGGCGGCGGAGTATTTACCTGGGGCAGCGTTGTTCTCAGCAACTGCACTTTCCTCAACAATAACGCAGAGGCTGGTGGCGGAGTATACGCTCTCGACACTGCCACTCTTTCCAATTGCACTTTCGTCGGCAATGAGGCCGGCAATTCCGGCGGCGGGGTTTATGCAGATGTTTATGCCGAGCTCGCCAATTGCACTTTTATTGGCAATACAGCAAACTTCGGCGGGGGGGTATTTACGTACTATTATTGCCCCAAACTTGATAGCTGTGTTTTTGCTTACAACACAGCTACGTTTGGCATTGTTTATTCATACGCCAATTTTGCTACCCCTCTACTCATTGCTAACAACTCCAGTTTCTTTGCCAACACCCTGACTAACAACGCATATCCAACTGGAGTTTTGGATAGCTATGCAGGCGCAACCATCTACCACTGCTCATTTGCCGGCAATATCAAGGCCGGCACAAATAGTGCGTACAACATATATATCGAAGTGCCCTCTCTCACTATCGAAAACTGCCTCATGACCTTGGATGGGCTGGATGGCCACAGCAACATGAGCTTTGGCGGCGATAATCTGCTGGGCACCGGCACAG
>WRNP01000082.1 GCA_009776515.1 Dehalococcoidia bacterium
GCTTCCCGAGATATCACTGCGGGGCAACGACTCTATTGTCGTTGCCCCGCAGGTCTTTGTGAACTCGGCATGGATGATAGCTTCGTGGTGAAAGTCCACTACAGACTTGACAGTAGGAGCTGTTAGCCAAAGGTAACGGTACTGCCTCTGACCTGTAAACTGCATGCCTGAAATAACAGAGGAATTATGCGCATACTATATATTCCGGACAGAATTCATGTTAATCACAAAAAAATACATATTTTTTACTTAACTCTGCATACGCTCTTTACATTTAATAGTTAGAATATTCGTGTACAGGCGAATAACGCCGGTATAAAACTATTTTTGAGGGAGGGAACAAAATGCAGCAAAAAGCACGAAGAGGAATTATCTCAATGCTCCTGTCCGCAATGGCGGCGGCATCCCTGTTTATGGGGATTACGCCGGGGGCACTTGCGGCGGAACAGACAGCCCTGGCGGTAAGCTATCTAACACTCGCTCCGGGATCGGATGAAACACAGCTCACATTCTCCTGGCACACTGCGGTTAGGTCGGAAAACCCTGTGGTTCGCATTTGGGAAGACGGCGAAGAAGCACGGGAGTTCATTGGTACATGTAGCTCCTCAGCATCTTCCGTCAGCACCATGTATTACAACGGTGTTACTGTGAGCGGCCTTGTAGCCGACACCGCCTATACATACCAAGTGGGCGATGGCAATGACAATTGGAGCGCTGAATATGCCACCAAAACTGGAAATCCGGATGCTTTCAGTTATATTGTCGTCGGCGACCCGCAGATCGGCTCATCTAACGTTACCACCGATACCAATGCCTGGGTAAATACCATGAATCTCGTCGCCGAGTATTTCCCGAACGCCGCCTTTTTAGCTGGCACTGGGGATCAGATTGAAACATCGGGAACCCTGTCGCATTACACGGGATTTTTCACTCCGTCTCAGATGGCATCCTTGCCCTTCGCCAGTTGTATGGGCAACCACGAAGGCAGCGGGGCAGCCACTCGCACTTTCTATAACCCGCCCAACTCGGACAGCGTCCAAAATTATTGGTACAGATATGGCAACGTCCTGTTCATGGTCTGGAACTGTACTACCGGGAGTCCGAGTACCATGAGAACTTTCTTACAAAGTGCGATTGATGCGAATCCGGACGCGACTTGGACGATTCTCAACTTCCACTACGACGTATATGGCCAGGGCAGTTCGCATGCCCTCTCTGATGGCAAGAACTACCGGGATCAATATGTCCCGGTGATCGATGAATTCGATATAGATGTTGTGTTCAACGGCCATGACCATTCATACAGCCGCTCCTACCCGATGATTTACTCTGGCAGTTCCAGTACTTCCAACAGCCTCTATATACAGCCGGAAACTTTTGGCCCTAACGGTGAGTCTATCGACCCGACTGGTACGGTCTACTTCTCCCTGAATTCTTCGACTGGCTCAAAGTACTATAGTTTGATTGCTCAGCAAGCCTACACTGCAAAGATGCAGCAGTCAAATCGTCCGCAGTTTAGTGTGGTAGATGTGACTGCCAACAGCTTTACCTGTACAACCTATCAAATTGAGGCTAACAACACTCTTACCATAATCGACGCATATACCATTGTAAAAACGAATGGTGCTGTCGATCCCAAGGTTCCTGCGGAGCTCATCCTATCCACGAACAAGTACATTGTCCGTCCGGACGAGTATTTCAATGTATCTGTTTCGTTCGCGGAGCAAATGGAAGCCAACGTCGTAAAATTGGACTTCACCTTTGATGGTAGCAAATTCGATTTTGCCGCTTATATCCCTGCGGACAGTGCTACGTTACTTACTAGGGAATACGGCGAAGGCTACGCCAGTGTTGTGGTCATGGTTCCCAACTACGATATGGAGAGTCTGGGCGAACTCATGCTCAAAGCCAACACTAGCGTCGTTGTGGGTTCCTCCACAATTGCGGCCGTTGCGACATTTGTTGAAAGAGACGAAAATCTCGAAAAATCAATAAAAGAAGCGAGCGGCTCGTACGTCCAGAAGACTAGTAATGTTGGCACAGATGGTTATGTGGTCGACATGATCGTCCTTTCGAACCTGATTGATGCTTTCGGAATGACCTCCGATAGTTCCGACTGGGAAAGCTACAGCTACTTCGACATCAACGGAAACGGCGAAATCGATATATTCGATATCGCAAATCTTGCTCAGATGATCCAGTAACTCAAAAACGGAAAGCGTTGGCAATGATCGGGCAGGGGTTTCTGCCCGATCATTGCCAACGTACTCCCAAAGTTATGAGAGTGCAGGCCAAGGAGCAAAATCGGGTACCATATCCTCGCTGAGATTAACAGGTTTATACAGCAGCTTTTTGCCGGACTCTATGCTCCCGAAGTTCATATGTGAGGTGAACGGTGATGATAAAGATAGTAAATGACATAATTGCAGATAGAAAACAGCGGGCTATTGCCATTATAGGCATACTTTGTGTTGCTATCATCGGACTTTCTGCATGGCTTCTCACTGGAAAAAGCGATCCCATTCCATTGGACAATAATGTACTAATAATCTCGGCTGGCGACGTTGTCGTAGTAAACGTTTTTTCTGATGTAATGGACGACGTTTATGGTTACCAATTTGATATAAATTATAACCGAGAAGAACTCGCATATCGAAAATGTCTTTATAGTGATATCGATGAAATAGATGCAATATTCGCTACGGACAGAGAACAAAGCCTTCTTGTTGGGGCGACCATGATCGGCGATGCTAAGGGCTATAGTGGGCAAGAGGTTCTCGTTTGCCGAGTGGAATTTATCGCATTGTCGGATTTCGAATCTGGTAAGATCACGCTTTCAGGAGTTAATGTTGTAACGGGGAGTTTGCAATATTTGGAAAACATGAGCGGATGGACGACGAGAATAACCATACTGTAAAGCCTTGGGCCTGGTGTGTCCCGATTTGGCGGGGTGGCTCTACTGCACAAAATAATCTTTTTGAGATTGCCGCTTGCGTTAGAATGAAGGCAAGGGTTGCTTGGCATCCGATTGACCCTTGGGTCACTTCCTGTCATACTGGGAGCCTGTGAGTACAAAAACACCCTTAGTGTCGGTCGTTCTTTTGGCTGCTGGCAAATCTGAGCGTATGGGGCAAAATAAGCTCCTAATGCCTTTTTGGGGCGACACTATTATCGGGCGCACCCTAGACAACCTTTTGGCTTCGTGCGCGGGCGAAACGGTGGTTGTCCTCGGTGCATGTGCTCAGGAGATAGGCGAGGCTATCGGCGAACGCCTCGTGACATTGGTTCTCAACCCCAACTATTCACAGGGCATGAGCACCTCGCTGATCACCGGTCTCCAAATGATAAGCAAACAGGCGAGGTTTGTCTTGGTAGCACTTGGTGATCAACCTTTCATTACTCAACGTACCTATGATCGGCTCATTGAGGCCGCATTGGGTACGGATAAGGGCATCATTGTCCCTGTCTATCGCCAGCAACGCGGCAATCCCATCCTGATTCACTCGGGTTATATCCCAGAGATGTTGCACTTTACGGGCGATGTGGGTGGGCGAGAGCTTCTTAGGTGCTATCCTGACGATGTTTTGGAGCTTGAGGTGCCGGACGAAGGCATCATTATCAATGTCAACACGCTCGCAGAATACGAGAAGCGCATCGGGCCGGTGGAGTAGCTTCGGTGCCAGTAATGGCCATAGTCAGTTCTCGGACTGGCTATGGTTTTGTGTTGACCGGGCGGCGGCTATCTCGGCGACTTGCAAGAGGATAATTGCCTGCTCTAGTCGGGCGGGTTGCCTGCCTCGCTGGGGCGGGTTTATTGTAATCAAAGCCATCAAGGGTGCGCCGCTCAATGGGTTTCCCCAGCAACTTTTCCAAGTCGCGCACCATGGCGGCATCCTCGGGAGTAATGAAGGTAAAGGCCTCTCCCTTGTGCTCAATACGCCCGGTGCGTCCGATGCGGTGGGTGTAGGTGTCGGTCGAATCCGGCATATCGTAGTTCACCACGTGAGAGATGCGTAGTACATCTAGCCCGCGGGCGGCGATATCGGTGGCCACCATCACCTTGGCCGTACCAGCTCGAAAACTGTCCATCGCTCGCTCGCGCTGTCCCTGCGAGAGATTGCCCTGCAACGAAGCCACGCGGAAGCCCTCTCGGGCTAAGTGGTCGGCCACGCGCTCGGCGCTCCTCTTAGTGCGTGTGAATACCAGCACTGACTCTGTCGGAGTCTCTTTTAATAGCCTTATCAGAAGTGATGTCTTAAGATGCTTTGCCACTGGATACAGACAGTGTGCCACGGTGTTTGCAGGACGCGTTTGGCCAACCTGCACTGTTATCGGGTCTCTTAGTACCTCCATCACGAGCTTGCGAATGTCGGGGGGCATGGTCGCTGAGAAAAGTAGCGTCTGGCGGGCAACAGGTATGCATTGCACGATTTTGCGGATATCGGGTAAAAAGCCCATGTCGAACATGCGATCTGCTTCGTCAATCACCAGTGCTTCCAGGTGGTCCAAATTGATGGTGCCGCGCCAAATGTGGTCTAACAGACGGCCAGGGCAGGCAACGACGATCTCGTAGCCGTCCTTAAGCTTGCTTACCTGTGGTTCCATGCCTACCCCGCCGTAGATAGCGGTGCAACGTAGCCCGGTGCTCCGGCCAAGACTGCAAAACGAATCGTAGGTCTGCTCGGCAAGTTCTCTGGTGGGGGAGATGACCAGGGTGCGCACCCGACCGCGTGGGCCGGGTAGTAGGCGGTGGAGGAGCGGCAGGGCGAAAGCGGCTGTCTTGCCAGTGCCGGTTTGAGCCAGCCCGATAACGTCTTGCCCCTGCATAATGGGTGGGATGGCGCGTGCTTGGATGGGAGTGGGCTCGCTGTAGCGGGCACCGCGCACTCCGGCCATGACCTTAGGATGCAAACCGAAGTTATCAAATCCGCAAGTTGAACTAAGCGGAACCGTTGCCGGGAATCCTTGGGGATGGCTGTCGCCGCCTGTATTAAAATTGTCTTGAATGTTCACGGATAACCCTCTCGAAAAGAATTAGGCACAGTTTGGGTTATCCAGTGCCTGAATGGATCAGGGAGGGGATTCACCACAAAGTGTACAACCAAAACTAAAACCTTACTCTGTATTATAATCCAAACGATGCCTACTGTGCAAAAGACACCCCTGTTTTGCAGTTAGGTCCTTAATGCCAAGCCCATAATTAGCCATGCCAGCTTGCTCTTTCATGCATGGAACTTGCTGTCAAATCAGTGATAGTAATA
>WRNP01000083.1 GCA_009776515.1 Dehalococcoidia bacterium
CTTCACCGGCTCGGCGGGTTACCTCATCATCACGCCCTGTGCTGCCATACTGGCCACCGACTCCCGATACGTTGAGCAGGCTGAGCGCCAAGCACCGGGTTTTGAGCTCCGCCAAATAGCGGGCGAAGCTGCGACATGGCTACCGCAGGTGCTCTTGGAGTTGGGTATTCAGGAGCTTGTCTTTGAAGCCGACGATCTGAGAGTGAGTCAGTATGACCAGATTAAGGATATCTTTGCCCGTTTGGGCACCAAGCTTATCTCCAGCAGAGGTCTGGTGGAAAAGCTTCGCGCGTTAAAAGAGCCAGAAGAAGTCGAACTCATTACCCAGGCCGCCTCCCTCGCCGATGCCGCCATGGAGCACGCCGCCCGGGTCTTAAAACCCGGCCTGAGCGAGCTTGACCTAGGATGGGAGATAGAAAGTTATCTCCGCTCACACGGAAGCGAAGCACTACCCTTTGAGGTCATTGCGGCGGCGGGGCCGAACGCCGCCCTACCGCACGCCCACCCCTCGGAAAGGCCTATCGGGCCAGGAGAGCCCGTGGTAATTGATATCGGAGCCTGCATAGGAGGCTATGCCAGCGACCTCACCCGCACCCTCTGCGCAGGACGTCCGACGGCGGAACTTAAGAAGATCTATGCCCTCGTGCTTAGAGCCCAGGAGAACGCTGAGGCCATGATCAGCGCGGGTACGACCGGGAGCGAGGCAGACGGCTTTGCCCGGAGCATCATCGCTGAGGCCAACTACGGCGGGCACTTCGGGCACGGACTGGGACATGGGCTGGGGTTGTTAACTCACGAAGAGCCGCGCCTAGGTCCCGGCTCTCAAGACACCTTGCAAGACAACATGGTCTTCACTATTGAGCCCGGTATCTACGTGCCAGGCTGGGGCGGAGTACGCCTGGAGGATACAGTAGTGATGAAAAATGGTAGAATTACCCCGCTATCCCGCTCGCGAAAGCAACTGAATTGATTAAAATCGACCTTCATATCCACACCACCTATTCAAACGATTCGGAGATATCCCCCGCACAACTCATCGCCCGTGCGCAGGAGGTGGGCCTCGGGGCAGTCGCTGTCGTAGATCACAACACCGCCGAGGGATCCTTAAAGGTCGCCTCAATGTCACCGCCTTTTAAGGTAATCACTGGAGAAGAGATCCTCACCCCTGAGGGTGAAATCATTGGTTTATTTCTGAAAGAGACAATCACACCGGGTGCATCGCCCGAGGAAACCATACGCCTCATCCATGCACAGGGCGGCCTAGCTTGTGTGCCACACCCTTTCGATCGCTACCGTTCATCCGCTATGCAGAGAATAACCTTGGAGCGTATCGCTCACCTGCTCGACATCGTAGAAGTGGCCAACTCCCGCACTCTGCCTTTTCAGGACCTGTCCCGACCGGAGCAGTTCGCCACCAAACACACCAAGCCCATGGGGGCCGGCAGCGATGCCCATAATCCGGCAGAGGTAGGCTTGGCTTACGTAGAGACAGCAGACTTTGATAACTCGGAGGAATTCCTAAAGGCCCTCTCCCAGGGCCACATTCACTATTACAAAGCTAGCACTGGGGCCATGGCCGGACGGATGGCCCGCAAGCTGATAGGCAAGCATTGATGTACCATCTCGGCTGGTTTTCCACTGGGCGGGATGAAGCAGCACAAGGGCTTCTCGGCACCGTTTGCGCGGCAATAGAGGGCGGCACTATCAAAGCCCAGATAGATTTTGTTTTCCTAAGCCGCGTCCCTGGCGAAAGTTCCGAAAGTGACCGCTTTATTGAACTTGCGAGAAGCTATGGCCTGCCCTTGATATGTTATTCTTACCAAGCCTATAAGTCCGGCCGTACGGACAAGGGCGCATCCGGCCTCCCCGAGTGGCGCTTAGATTACGACCGAGAAGTCATGGCTCGCCTTAAGGCTTTCACCCCCGATATCTGCGTAATGGCAGGATACATGCTCATCGTGGGGCCCGAGATGTGCCACGCATACAATCTCATTAACCTTCATCCCGCCGCTCCCGGCGGGCCTACGGGAAGCTGGCAGGAAGTCATCTGGCAACTCATCGAAGGGCGCGCCGCATCAACCGGGGTGATGATGCACCTGGTAACACCTGAGCTTGACCGCGGACCGACAGTGAGTTATTGCACCTTTTCACTGCGCAGCGCGCCTTTCGACCTCCTCTGGCAAACACTGTCAGGCGCTGATACCGCACGTCTTAGGCAGATTGATGGCGAGCAGAATACGCTCTTCCGCGCCATCCGAGAGCACGGTTTGCGGCGCGAGTTCCCCCTTATCTTGTCCACCATCCGAGCTTTCAGTGAGGGGCGCGTTAGGATATCACGCGGGCAAGTGGTTAACGCCTGCGGCCAAGCCATTCCAGGCTATGACCTGACGGGTGAGATAGACCAAGCAATCGAAGAGTAAGCCACAGGGGCTCAGGAGACCGCTATCAATCACTACATCTGTTTCGACCTGGAAGGGCCGCTTACGCCGCAGGATAATGCCTACGACCTCATGAGCCTTATCCCGCAGGGCGGGCATCTATTTGAGATCATCAGCCGCTATGATGACTTGCTGGCTATGCAAGGCCAAGACGACTACGAACCGGGCGACACCCTAGCCTTGATCGTACCTTTTCTGATACGACATGGACTTAAAGAAGCTGATATCATCCGGCTTGCCCGCGGGGCTACCTTGACCAGGGGCGCAGGCAAACTCATCCGTTGCCTGATGGGTCAAGGGTGGCATATATTTTGCATCACCACCACCTACCAGCAGTACGCCTTTCACGTCACACAGAGGGTTGGCATCCCCCATTCTCACGTGGCGGCCACCGCTTTCCCGCTAGATCAGTTCCACCAAACCTTGAGCGCAGAAGTCGCCAATTCCCTGGCGCATATGGAACACCAGGTCTTGTCTCTGGCAAGCCCTGGTGATGACCAAGCCATCAAACAGTGTCTGGATGATTTTTTCTGGACCCGCTTGCCGCAGACGGCCCTGGGGCAGCTGATTAAACAGGTAAAGCCGGTAGGTGGGCGGCGCAAGCTTTTGGCCTTGGAGCAGTTCTGCGAGCTACACGGCGCAAGCTTGGGCGAGTTTGCCGTGGTGGGTGATAGCATCACCGACTTCAGCATGCTGAGAGCAGTGCGTGACGCAGGAGGACTAGCAATCGCTTTCAACGCCAATCAATATGCTCTGCCGCATGCCACAGTGAGCCTGGCTTCCACCCACCTCTCTAGCCTCTCTCCGATACTGGCAGCCTGGCAAAGCGGTACGCTTGATGATGTGAAGGCGCTGGTAAAACAAAAAGAGGCGTCTGGCCCCTGCGGTGAGCGTGAACATTTCCATTGGCTTATAGGCAAGACCGATCTTGAAGAAATCATCGCTACCTCACAGCATATGCGGCGGTTGGTGCGGGAAAAGGCGGGGGAATTGGGCTAGATGTCAGAGTCATTAATCATTGGACTTGGGGCACTCAATGCTGACCGCATCTACCGGGTCAAGGAGTTGCGGCCAGACGGCGAGACAACCATTGAAAGCGCCGAGGTATACCCCGGAGGCTCTGCAGCCAATACCATCTACGGACTGGCCCGTCTCGGGATGGCCACCGCATTCTGCGGGGCAGTCGGCAACGACAGATATGGACGACTGATGCTGTCCGACCTCCGCAAGGTTGGCACCGATATCAGCCACATTGTGCGCAAGCCAGAGATCGAATCGGGGGCAGTTATCTGCCTCAGTGCCGGACCTGAGCGCACGCTTTATGTCATGCCCGGGGCCAACAACAAGCTCTCGCCTGAGGATATTGACCGGACATACCTGGCCCGTGCCAATTGGCTACACCTATCCTCTTTTGCAGGCGATGCCCAATTTGTCTTGACTCAGGAAATCGTAGCTTCACTGCCAAGGAGCATTAAGTTAAGCTTTTCACCAGGAGAGTTTTATGCAAAGCGTGGGCTTGCAGAATTGAGACCCCTGCTCGAGCGCACGGACATCCTTTTCCTCAACCGCTATGAAGCAAGGCTCCTTACTGGGCAGTCTTTCACTGCCGGTGCGCTAAGCTGTATCGGTATCGGTTGCCGGATAGTGGTTATAACACTGGGCCGAGGCCTTGTCAGGCGAGGGGTGCGCGTTGTAGCCTACGTCAACAATGGCGGTAAGGCAACCTGGGTATACGCTGACACAGCCAATGACATAGCTGTTGCCGATACCACTGGGGCAGGCGATGCTTTCGCCTCCGGTTTCCTATTCGGCGCTATCACTAGACAGACAACCGCCAAGTGCGGGGAGTATGGCCATGCCTCTGCTCGCCTAAGCCTTGGTGCTTGCGGCGCAAGAAAAGGGCTTCCCACCCAGAACCAACTCATAAGAGAGCACCGCCGACTTTACGGGCAATCTAATGTCATAGGCAAGTGCCATATGTCTCCTGTTTAATTATCCCAAGAGCATACATCTCACAGTTCAACAATCGTAGCATAGCTTTAGACCAGACTCATTTTTGATGGGCCCCTCTACCCATAATGGTCCTTGCCAACGAAGTCTTTTTCCGCAAAAGGAATGATATTATGGTAAATGAATTCTTCAACGTTCTCAGAGATAATCGCTGGTTTTTGGCATACATCTCAAATGCTTGACACCGTACCGGTAAAGTGCTAGTGTTACTTCAATTGGCATTGTTGATTTGCTTACCCGGGAGGTTCTAGAGTAGCGAACACAGACTAATTGACCGGCCAGAGCGGCGCGGATGCAGGGAAAATATCCCGACTCGTCGGGATAGAAGGGAAGGAATCCCGTCTCCGCATCGGCTAAGAGGGATTACTGCATACCCCAAACTTTTAAGTCGCTTTCGCAGGTGGTCAAAAATATGTTCAGTTGCTTAAAACAAACGCCTGGGGCGGATAGGGATCAACATCGGTCATCTGTGTATGCCGTGCCCGATATTGGTTGGGGTTACGGTTATGTTTGTTTTCTCCTGCTAGCATACCTCGCTACCATTAAGCCTTTAGCCCCCCGTATGCCTTTTATCCGCCGCCCCAATCCGCAGTCGACGTATTTATGCACGAGATTGCCTCAGATAGGAGTTGTCGCATGAAACTTGGTCCATTAGAGATCGTCCTTATCCTGGTCGTCATCCTGGTTATCTTTGGCGTAGGCAAGCTCCCGCAGGTCGGGTCTGCGCTCGGCAAGAGCATCCGGGCTTTCAAGGA
>WRNP01000084.1 GCA_009776515.1 Dehalococcoidia bacterium
GGTGTAAAGCCCGCCGATGTCGGTGAGCAGTACAAGTAAGTCGGCATCTACCAGGTTGGCTACCATGGCGGAGAGATTGTCGTTGTCACCGAAGCGCGCCTCCTCCAGCTCATCCACCGCCACCACATCGTTCTCGTTGATGATGCTGATGATGCCCATCTCAAGCAGGGCGAGCAGGGTGTTGCGGGCATTCAAATAGCCTGCGCGGTCGACTAGGACCGCCCGTGTTAGGAGGGCCTGGGCTACAGTTAGCTGATGGCGCTCAAAAAGCTCCTCATAGATTTGCATGAGTCGCCCCTGTCCCACGGCAGCCAACACTTGTTTTAAAGGGATGCCCTTAAGCTCGCGCGATGATTCTCTAGTAAGACCTAGGCACTCTCGTCCGGCGGCCACAGCCCCCGAAGTGACGATCAGGATCTCGTATCCTTCGCGATGCAGTTCGGCTACCTGTGCCACCAGAGTCGACATAAAGTCGACATCAAGTCGATTCTGCCCAGAGGTGAGCAGATTGGTGCCTAACTTGAGCACGATGCGCCTATACGATCTCTCAGTCATATCGGTTGCCTATTATAGCAATTCACTCGTTTCTGCTACAATCAAGAAAGGGGCCGGTTCTCGACCGAGCCCGTTTTGGCGTTTAAGCGATGAATATCACGGGGCTATTGGCCATTGCGCAGGATCTGCCGGCTTACCGCGCGCTGACATCAAGGCTTGTGCGTGATGACGCGCGGGTGCTAGTAATCGAAGCGGCGCGGCCTTATTTGATTGCGGCACTCTACCATCATCTGGCACGACCCCTGCTTGTTGTCACAGCGCGGGCAGAGGGGGCAAAACATATGGCAGGGCAGCTTGCCGCATGGACGGGGGTATCGGTGGGTATTGTACCTGAGCCTGACTTGCGGCCTTACCAGCGCGCGAGTGCCGAGTCGGTGGGGGATATTGAGCTGATTGAAGTTCTTGCTCATCTCACGGAGCCGTTGGCACGGCCTTTGCTGGTTACCTCGGCTGCGGCGCTCACCAGGCTGCTGCCTGAGGCGGCTGTCTTTCGAGAGGCGCGTCGCAATATATATAAGGGAGACCGCCTGAATCCCCTAAAACTTATGGCGGAGCTTACTGCCTGGGGCTATGACATACAAGCCCTGACCGAGTTGCCAGGGCAGGCTAGCCGGCGCGGGGGGATTGTGGACATCTTCCCGCCGGCCAATGAGCTGCCTGTAAGACTAGAATTCTTCGGCAATACCCTGGACAATGTGCGTCTCTTCGACCCAGCCTCCCAGCGCTCTATGAGACCAGTGGACGAAATAACCTTTGGCCCAGCCTCAGCCACGGCCCCCATTTTTATTGGGGGTAGGGAGCGATGCGAGCAAGCCTTTGCCGGACTCGACTTCTCTTGCCTTAACTACGAGGAAAGAGGGCGCTATGAGGAGGCGCTCGCCCGTCTGGTTGATGGCGGGATGCCGGACGAGGCCGCTTTTTATGCCCCACTCTTCAATCGAGAGAGTCTATTGGCATATCTGCCGGAACAGACCCTGGTGATTGTGGATGATCCGGAAGGGGTGCGGCGGGAGCTTAACCTGATACACGAAGAGGCCGAGAAGGTTCTCTCTAGCAGACTGGCGGCACAGGAGGTGCCCCCAGGTTTCCCCAGGCCTTACCACCAGCAGGATGCACTTGAATCCCAGTTTGCCGCCAGGCATCGTCTGGTATTACCTGTTTGGGAGGGTGCCGGGGAGGATGGTCTCCGCCTTGACTTTGGGGTTCTGCCTAGCTATGCCGGGCAGCTCTCCCGCTGGACGGAACAGGTAAACAGTCTCCTGGGCGAGAACAAGCATGTAGTTGTGATAAGCCACCAGGCCAGCCGTTTGGCGGAGCTTTTGGGGCGTGATGAGAACAAACTTGCTGTGACCGAGGCCATGACAACGCCCCCCATTCAGGATGGCCTTACCATCGCGTCGGGCATCATCGCCGGGGGCTGGTCCGTGGGGGACACCTATCTCTTTACCGACAAAGAAATCTTTGGATTTATCAAACAGCAACGTCAGCTAAGACGCCGTCCCATCGCTCGCCGCAAGCTCTATGTGGATCTCCGTCCGGGGGACTATGTGGTGCATGTGGAGCACGGTATAGGCCGCTTTGGCGGCATCATCACCCGTGATGTGGAAGGGCTTACCCGCGAATATATGCTCTTGGCCTATGCTGAGGGGGCGCGTCTCTATGTGCCCACTGATCAAATAGATCGCGTGGCTCGATATGTAGGGGCCTCTGATGTGCCGCCAGCCCTCTCGCGTCTGGGTAGTTTGGAGTGGGTCAAGAGCAAAGAGCGCGCCCGCGTGGCGGCTGAGGAGATTGCTCGCGATCTTCTCAAACTCTACGCTGCCAGGGAACTCACGCCTGGCTACGTCTACTCCCCTGATAATGCTTGGCAAATGGAGATGGAGGCTGCTTTCCCGTATGTGGAGACTTCTGACCAGCTGGCAGCCATTGCTCAGATTAAAGAGGACATGGCCAGACCTCGGCCTATGGATCGCCTGGTGACGGGCGATGTGGGTTACGGCAAGACCGAAGTTGCTCTGCGCGCCGCTTTCAAAGCGGTGATGGATGGCAAACAGGTGGCGGTGCTTGTGCCTACCACAGTGCTTGCCCAACAGCACTTTACTACCTTCCATGAGCGCCTCACCGCTTTCCCGGTCAGGGTTGAGATGCTCTCGCGCTTCCGAGGCCCTCGTGAGCAGCAAGAGATAATTGCGTCTCTGGCGGAGGGCAGGATAGATATCGTGATCGGCACCCACCGCCTGCTCCAAAAAGACGTGGTCTTTAAAGATTTGGGACTGGCGATCATTGACGAGGAACAGCGTTTTGGCGTAAGCCATAAGGAGCACTTCAAGAGACTACGCCGGGAAATAGGGGTACTCGCCCTTTCGGCCACACCTATCCCTCGTACCCTGCATATGTCGCTAGTGGGGGTGCGTGACATGAGTGTTATGGAGACGCCGCCTGAGGAGCGCTTGCCTATCAAAACCTACGTGGCAGAATATGACGAGCACCTGGTGCGTGAGGCAATAATGCGCGAGTTAGAACGGGGTGGGCAGGTATTCTTTGTGCATAACCGTGTACTCAGCATCGGTATTATGGCGGAGAAACTGCGCTCCCTAATCCCTGAAGCCCGCATTGCAGTGGGTCACGGCCAGACGGAAGAGGATACCTTGGAGGCGGTGATGGCCGATTTTATGCAGGGGCGGGTGGATGTGTTGCTTTGTACTACCATTATTGAGTCTGGCTTAGATGTGCCCAATGCCAACACTCTTATCGTGAATCAGGCTGATCGGCTGGGTCTCACCCAGCTTTATCAGCTTAGAGGGCGTGTGGGTCGCGGAGCTAATCTGGCCTATGCTTATTTTCTCTACGACCGTGGCAAACGCCTCACCGAGGATGCGGGCAAGCGCCTCCGCACTATTTTTGAGGCTACCGAGCTTGGTGCAGGCTTTGGGGTGGCTATGAAAGACCTGGAGATCCGCGGTGCAGGCAATATCCTGGGTGTGCGCCAGAGTGGCCACATCAATGCGGTTGGCTTCAGCTATTATACCCAGCTTCTTGCCGAGGCGGTGGAGGACCTGAAAAGCGAGCGCACCGCTGTCCAGACAGGGAAGATGGCTCCTCGGCATCCGCGTATTGGGCCACCCGCCATCAGCCTGCCCTGGGCGGCCTATATTCCGGAGGACTATGTTGCTGATACTGAGATGCGCCTTTCCTTGTACCAGGGCTTAGCGGAAGTGCGTGATCTAGATGCAGTGGCCAGATGGGATCGGGATTTCTGTGATCGATTCGGCACGATGCCGTTGGAGGTGGCCAACCTGCTCAAGGCCGTCAAGATCAAAGTTCTGGCGACCAAGGCTGGCCTAGCCTCGGTTTCAGTCGAAGGCGGCGATATTGTGCTACGTCGCCCGCCGGGGATGGCCTTTGAGGTATCCAGATTAAGCCCGCCCTATCATCTTGGGCTTAAGGTTGCTCCTTTCCAAGTGAGGTTGAATCGGGAAGTCCTGGGGGAGAATTGGCAGGATGTGCTTGAGGGGATACTGGAAAGACTGGCTGAGCCAGGTATTAATGTGAACTTCTAATTAGGTCTCAACTTAGGGGGAAGCGAAGCCCTCCACTAAACCCGGTACGGTTCACTCTGCCCAGTATTCTACTTTCATCCAGTTTAGCCAACTTTCCCCGATACTTCAATAGCCACCCGTTGGGTTAATGGCGCCTTGGTCCCGTAAGAACTCATATCTAGGTATGCTTAGTGGTAATACAATGTATTGCATATTGCCATACAGCTGTGCAATAATGATAGCACAATAGACTAATAAGAGGTGAATTGTATGGCACAGGCTACCGTTAGCTTCCGCATGGATAAAGATTTAAAAGAAGGCATGGAGCAAGTTTGTAAAGGGATGGGCATGAGCATGACGACCGCCTTTACTATTTTTGCGACTAGAGTTAATAGAGACAACAGAATACCATTCGAAGTGGCAGCAGACCCGTTTTACTCCGAAAGCAATATGAATCGTCTGCGCAAAGCAATCGCTGATGTAAAATCAGGGAGAGCTAAACTAACGGAACACGAGCTTATTGAGGTGGAGGATGGTTAAGGTTTGGCATGATGACGCTTGGAAAAGCTATCTATACTGGCAGGCGCAGGATAAAAAAACGCTGAAACGAATCAACAAGCTACTGTTAGATATAGAACGCAACGGCTATCATGGCATTGGTAAACCAGAACCACTGCAACACAATTTAAGCGGTTTTTGGAGTGTAAAAATTGACGAAAAGAACAGGATTGTATTCCGCATAGAAAATGGAAAACTAGAGATTTGGCAATGCGGTTCACACTATAGTGATTGATTAAAATACATGGCATTGTGACCCAAGAATTGGAATGGCTGGTGGTTTGAGAAAGAAGGTAGTAAGCACACCATTTACACCAATGGAACAGTCTGCGAATCGATATCACGGCAGAATGAAATTGGGTCGTCAACACTTTTCCGGACAGGTTGTTAAGCACTTGTTTCCCATGGAATTGATAGTTCCGGGATTTCTGGCATACCACTTACTAAGCCACTCCAT
>WRNP01000085.1 GCA_009776515.1 Dehalococcoidia bacterium
ATAACTTCCATATCGTCCAAGCACAACAATCATACCTACGTGAAACCAATCACAGAATAGCCGAAGCAGGCTGTAAAGTCAGAAAAGACAGTATCAGATTCGTTGACACACTGATTACCGCCAGCCCCGAATTCTTCAAGGGTAAAAACACATCAGAAGTAAAAGCCTTCTTCCAAGAAGCCACAGACTTTCTGTCAAAGAAAATCGGCAGTAACAACATCTTCGCTGCCGTAGTGCATATGGATGAGAAAACACCGCATATGCATTTATGCTTCACACCTATAACATCGGATGGGAGATTATGTGCCAAAGAGATTATCGGTAATCGTACTCACCTAACTAAATGGCAGGATAACTTCCATGAACATATGGTAAAACAGTATCCCGACTTGGAACGCGGGGAATCAGCCTCTAAAACTCACAGGAAGCATATACCGCCCAGAGTATTCAAGCAGGCTGTGCATCTGACAAGGCAAGCCGAGAAGATAAAAGACACTCTTGATTCTATCAATCCATTCAACGCCGGAAAGAAGAGAGATGAAGTGATATCACTGCTGAAGACCTTCTTTCCCAACATGGAAAAGCTGGAAACCCAAGTTAAGAAGTACCAGAAAACGATTAACTATCTCGAAGCCCAGAACAAATCACTGACTAAGAGAGCTGAAGCCGGTGGAAAACTTAGTCTTGAGAGACAATTAGACCATGCTGAGTTGCAAGCAAGCTACCACAACCTGAAGCAGTTTGTCGATAAATTATCGCCGGAAATCAAGAACCAAGTTAAATCACGCAACATAGAACACGAAAGATAAAGGAGGATTTAGGTACCCACTCGCACCTTAACAACTTAATACAGCAACCAATCTACTCAAAGGAAACGACATGCAAGACATCGCAAATCACAAACACCCCAAAACCCGCGAAATAGAGCTTCCTCAGTCAATCATAAATGAATTCGCACGATTTATCGTGCCTGAGATACGTAAATATTATGACAGTGAGCAAGGTCGGCGCGAATTTGCAGAGTGGCAGGCAAAGCAACAAATGAATACAGGCGAATAGCCTAAAACTAAGGGCAGTCAGACAAAATCTAGCTGCCCTTTCTCATGCTTAAAACCAAATTGTTACAGCGAACCCGCCACGGAAATAGTAGAATTTCGTCCAAGGTCCATTTGGTGGAGCTGGGGGGATTCGAACCCCCGACCCTCTGAATGCAAATCAGATGCTCTCCCAACTGAGCTACAGCCCCAAGGACGCCTTTTTGATTATAGCCGAAAGCGAGCATGTTTACCATTGGGCCATGTGCCGGCGGATGTCAGATATAGCGTCAATAGCGGCCATCTCGCCTTCCAGAATGAGCGCTCCGGCTTTGCCAAAGTCGGTGATGGTAAAATTCGCTGTCTGCGGAGCGATGATTACGTCTGCGTTGAATAGGCAAGTCTTGGCACAACGCATATTGATGATATCGAGGGTGTTCATAACCACGGTCATGAGCCCGGGCGGACTGCCACCCCTGCGATCCTCTTTCGGACAGGCGTGGTTAATCTGCTGCGGAATTACATCCACGGCAATGACGAATTCAGCTCCCATATCTCGCGCCACACTCACCGGCACCTCGTTTATGATCCCGCCGTCTACCAAGTAGCGTCCATTCAGCTTTACCGGATTGAAGACGACTGGGAAAGCGAAACTGGCATGCACTGCCTTGCATACGGAGCCATGGCTGAGCACCACCTCTTCGCCGCGGATGATGTCGCAGGCGACGCAGGCAAAAGGCGTGATGAGCTCGGTGAAAGTCTTATCGCCGCCCATGAGACTTTTCATTTCTTTGGTGATCCTTTCGCCTTGGATGAAGCCGTTTTTGGGCACCGGCAATTTTGGGTCAACTAAGCGCCAGCGGCGGGTGAGGTTGAAATTCGAGACGTACTCCCTCATGATGGCGGGGCTTACCCCAGCGGCATAGAGAGCTCCAATCACTGCACCAGCACTCGTGCCGGTGATAATATCTATAGGGATGCTTTCTTTTGCCAATACCTCCAGCACGCCAATGTGGGCCAGCCCGCGGGCTATCCCACCGCCCAGTGCAAGACCAATTTTTTTCTTAGACATCGAAATAGATCCTCGTTTTTAGTGCAGTAATCTGATAATGTCAGACCGCGGAGGCACGCTCACGGCTGTGTCTGGCCAGCAGTACCCTCGTGCGGCACGTATTTTGCAGAGACCAACCCCAAACCGACGGCAGACCATTCCTCGCGTAGCAGGCTGAGGTGTCAGATGTCTATCCATTGACCGTCTTTTAGAATATGGCGACGAAGAGAGCCGTCTAATTTAAAGCCGATACTTTCCATGACACGCCGGCTGGCGGCGTTGCCCACAGAGACGCTGCCAGAGATAACGCCTGCCCCAAGGTACTCAAAGCCGAAGCGACAGACCAGTCCCAAGGCCTCGCTCATATAGCCCCGATTCCTGGATGGCTTGCCCAGCCAGTAGCCGACATCAACTTGAGCAGGGTAGCTTCCAAGGTGGAGATGGATGCTACCGCTAATATCTGGTGCCAGCCTCTCTTCGATGGCTAAGGCGTAACCCTGCCCGCCATGCATCTCTTCTTGCCAGCGTTCGCCGTAGGTTTCGCTTAGCTCGGCGGCGCTTTTGGGGCTGCTCCAGGCCAAAAAGCGAGTGAAGTCAGGCTCGTACGTATGCAAGGCGTAGGCGCGCTTGGCATCTGCTTTGGCGGTTGGGCGCAATTTGACCATTGTACCTACCAACTCAATACTATCAAAACCGTGGCCGTGGGGGCGCTCTTGAGCAATATCTGCCATAGTCGCGAGAGAAGCGCAAGTAGCACGCTTACTTGAACAGTTCCTCTATGTCGTCCTCCGTTTGGAGTGAGGCGGTGATTCCCTTGGGCACAAAGTCGGCATAGGATGTGATGCCGTACTCACGTGGAACAAAGGCGACAGGCATGGGCACAGCGTGGCCGAAGATAAGCGCTTGCTGCCGAGCCGAAAGCTTGGACAGCACTCCTTTCAGCTCGTTCTTGCCAGAAAGCCCTGCGAGTACACTGTCGATATCACGTTCGTTGTCCAGCAGGCAGGTAATCTTGGTGCCGAGTTGGCTCATGACCTCGCTGTCGATACCAGAGGGGCGCTGGTCAATGATGAGCAGGGTACAGTTGTACTTTCGCATCTCGCGAGCGATGGTGCCGAATATGGTCTGGGAGGCGACCTCGGGATTTAAAAACTTGTGAGCTTCCTCGATAGTGATGACTAGGGGGGTTGGCTGGGCGGTCTCCTCGGCCATAGCCTTTTCGGTGGCCTCGCGGTATCGGTTATAGATGCGGCGAGTTAGAAGGTTGGCTACCAGGATGTAGGCGGTGATATCGGTATAACGTCCGAACTCCAGCACTACGCTGGTTCCGCTGGTGAGGTATCCCAGCACGTGCTCCACTGCTCGTTGAGTTACTTCGGCCTGCATGAAAGGCAGGCGCGTGATGGTCTGCAGGCCGCGTTTTAAACTCTGGAAGCTCGACTCATGGATATTTAGGCCTTTCAGTACGGCTTCGGTATCCTCCGCCTCATCCAAGCTTAGAGCGCGCTGTATCCAGGCTTTGCCGAAACGCCGTCGCAGTTGGTAGGCAGCCTCCACTGCCAGGTCGGTCATGTTGAGGGTCTGTCTAAGCAGGGTGATGTCTTCGGGCTCAATTTCGTCGTAACCGATTTTCACGGTAAAGTCGGTAGCTACCTTGCGCCGTCGGGCATTCTCTTCGTCCAGCGAGAAGATGGCCACTTTCGCGCCGAAGAGCTGCTTTAAAGCCTTGACCTTGCGGTTTTTCTCACTGGTGCCCTCCCAGCCATACTCGGAGTGCATATCGAAAACCAGGTTCACGCAAGCCCCTTTTTGCAGCATGCCGATGAGCAGGATGCGAGTGAGGAAGGTCTTGCCTGTGCCGCTTTTGCCAAAGATGCCGTTCGAGCGTTTGGCGAACTCCGGCAGATTAAGGCATAACCTGGTCTCCATGTCCAGGGGGTTGCCAACATAGAAGCGCTTATCGTCCTCCTTGCCGAAGACCCGCTCAATGTCGGCTTCGGAAGAGAGGGAAACGGGCGCGAAGTGGGCCGGGATGGTTTTTACGGGCTGTGGGCCCTCGGTGGCACTGACTGCTTCACTAATGACCAGATAGGGGGTCACGGTGAGTGCTCCGTAAGTGCTGGTACCGGCGAGGATGCTGGCGGTGAAGGTGTCGTCTGCAGCGGGCGGACTAAGGGTTATTTCTTCGTCAGTGACGCCTAGCTTGACATCGGTAATCATGCCCAGGAAGCGTTTACTGCGTCCCTCAATGGTGACGTAGCGCCCCACGGTGATATCCTCTACCGATGATCCTGCTTCAAGCTTCACGCTCAGTCCTTCGGAGAGCGAGCCAGAGACGATCAGTCCAAGGCGTTTATCTGTATCCATGACACTCCTTTTGTAGCTAAAGCTTGATCGTTAAGCTCGAGAGCAATCTGCCAACAGCTGGGAGTTTTGGGCATTACGGTTTTATCCTTTCCAGAATGGCCTTGAGCTGGGCGTAGTTTTTGCTCAGTAGTCGGGCCAACTCTCGGCCGGCTTGGTTAAGAAAGCCCTCTCCGTCTGGTTGCACGGATGCCATCTCGCGTAATACAGCGGCGGTAAGCTCCTCCGTTGGGATATCCGTTTCCGATCTTATGATGAGACCGAGGAAATCAAGCTTCGCGCTGAATTCTTGTACCTCGGCAGGCGTGCAGCTGTGCACGAAAGCGTGGAGGCGCGCTGGATGGGGTGGCAAATAGCGGCGGCAAGCAACAGCGTCTTTGAAGCCCACCACAAGAGCGGCAAACTCGCTTTTCAAAAGCCGCGCCAATTGGGGATTGGTCTGGAACACTGCTTCTTCGCTGGGTTCGTCCTTGCCGCGGGCAATGGCCCGCCGCCCCGGCTCCAGCCCCTGAGTCGTGGCTCGGCAGACCACGCCGTAAAGCTCCAGGGTGCCGCTG
>WRNP01000086.1 GCA_009776515.1 Dehalococcoidia bacterium
TAGCATCGCTTGAGCCATCATCAAGAACGATGACCTCGAAATTCGGATAATCCTGGCAAAGGAGTGACTCGAGGCAGCGTCCGATATTCTTCTGTTCGTCACGGGCTGGTATGATAACCGAGACCTGCGGCGGGGATGCGGGAAGCCCCTCTCCCTTAGGTATGCGCAAACTAAGTAGGTTTAGCGCAAGATTAAGCAGGAAGAGCGACAGAAGCAGGGCCACGACAATCTGATAGATCATGGCTTAAGCCTGACGGCGAGGCTGGAACCAGCGGTGAATCCAGCTGCGAGGGCGCGGCCAACCAGCCAGCTCACGGGCATGCTTGAAGACATAAAGTAACAGAATGCCAGTCATGAAGATAAGCATCCCTGCCCCAGCATCTCCCAAAAAAACGCTGACCAAGGTGACAATGGGCGCACATAACACCACCCATGAGTGGTTCTCAAAAACAAGAAGTCCGACGATAGCGGCGATAACAAAGGGAACCAGCAACTCCAAATGGACAAGCCCAATCAGAGCACCATAGGTGACCGCTACTGCTTTGCCGCCGCGCAATCGCAAAAGTGGTGAAAAGGCATGCCCCATGATGGCAGCAAAAGCAACGATCAGTAGTTGATTTTCCGAGAGTTGAGTATTGCGCCCCGCGAGATACACCACCGGCACTCCTTTGAAGATGTCGAGGAGCACCGCCATCATCCCCACCGCCGGGTTGCCGGCCCGAAAAACGTTGGCAGCACCGGGATTGCCATCACCGTAGCTACGAATATCCTTATGGAGGACAAGATACCCAATCCATAGAGAAAAGGGAAGCGCACCCAGCAAAAAAGCGCCTGCCGTAATCCAAACAAAGGTGATGGTCATCTCTTTTATCCAAAGGCACTCTTTTTCCTGCGCCTACTGGTCACCGTAACAATAATCCACCGCGAGGCTGACGTCAAGCCCATGGCCTTACACAACACGTTATCACCTAAGTTTGTTAAGTGAGACTGTTGAAAATGGCAACGCAAACACTTCACCGCATTATGTTTGCGCGGTATAATTAGCCGTAATCGGCGAGTTTAAATCGCAAGGTTGTGCCTTATTTGAATGAATGGGAAAGAACGGCGTGAACGCCAGATAAGGTTCGCCCGCGGCTAATGAACAAAATCTATTTTTCACCTGTGAAAAATATCATCAAAGTGAACAAGGATTACTTCAAAGCTGAAATGGAACTATGGTATCACAAACGCTGGATTGATAAAGATTTCAATGAAGCATTTGTAAATGAAAAGAATCGCTAACCACTCAATGTTTAGATTTTGTGCGCAAGGGGAAACTTTAATATACCGTAAATAAGGATGGCGATATTATGGCAAATGAATTGACCAGTGCGACGGTGAAAGAATATGGCATAAGTGCGGGAGCGGATGTAGTAGGTATAGCCGTTTCCAAAGATTTCGGTTTAGCACCGGATGGTTATAAACCTACCGATGTACTCTTGGAATGTCTTTCCGTTATCGTTTTGGGTACTGCATTTTCACCGGAAGTCTTAAATGATATAGACGAATATACCGCAAGCCGTAATGCAATGCTTACTGCAATGACCAACTTAGCAAAAAATGTGGCAAAACGAATAAAGGCCGATGGGTTTAAAACAAAGGCCATAAGCGCATCGGGCGGTAAAACGGTGGAAACCAATGGAAGAAAAGAGCTGTTTGGGCACATTTCTCTGAAACACGCAGCAGAAATCGCGGGGCTTGGCGTCATTGGCAAGAATTATTTGCTTACAAATCCGCAGTACGGCAACCTACTTTGGTTCAGTGCGGTTCTTACTGATGCGGAGCTGATGCCAGACAAAAAAACTGAGACTACCATGTGCGGTAACTGTAACAAATGCATTGATGCCTGTCCTGTGGGAGCGCTGCACAGCCTTGTTTCATTCGGGAAAAACGATTGTTCTAATTTTTTTACAATAGAAGATCGAAAGTTTAGAATAAAGTGTTTTTTGTGCCGCACGATATGCCCTCACCGGTTCGGTATAAAAGGAATGGCATAAGCATACCTCACGGAGCGGCCAAGATACCCCTTTGTACTTTCATTAAAAGGCTTATCATAATCTTTGGTTCGCCGTCGTCGGCAAGTATCACCCTCAGAACTTGCCTTGAAATTTCTCCTTGCTGCCATGGTCACAAAGCGCTTCAATAATGAATGTCTGGTTATTTATCTGCGTAGTCAGCATACCATCAGGCTTTTTGGGTATGCACGGGCACAATCTAAAGCCTGCGGACTTCGTTGACCTCGACTGTAAATATGGCGTACTCTGTTTCATCGAAAATTGTTACGAACCATTCCGCCTGACGATCACGCAAGGCGTAATCAATGAGGTTAACAACCATATTCGCATTCAGCGCAAACACACAAAAGTCCGGCGTTCCTAGGCAGGGAGATTGCTCAGAAAGCATTTGGCAAACAGCGCAGGCCTCCCCCAAGCCGCTTTGCGTCTGTTGCGCTCATCTTTCGACAGTCTATCTGCCGCAAGAATTGCACCATGGCTGTGCACGGAAGTTATCCCCGACTTGCGCCAGCTGACCATCCAACGCGATGCTGAATATGTCGCCCTAAAACCGAATTACCACTACCTGCTAGAAACAGCACCCTCACTGACTACTGCGAGTATATCAGTTGATTTTTTGCAGCCCAGCCGCTACATTTTATGAAAACAAATTCATAAATATCGTCAGGAGAGAACCACAATCCCATGGAGATTGAAGAAGTACGTAAGAACACCAAGTTGCTGATCAACAGGACTCCCTACAACGTGGACAACGCCGAGTTCGTCAAACCCGGTAAGGGCACCGCCATCTACCGCCTGCACCTGAAGAACTTGCTGGATGGGCGCGTGCTGGACGTTACCTACCGCTCGGGAGACAAAGTAGATACCGCCAATATCACCGGCCAGGAAATGCAGTACCTCTACAAAGAGGGCGACCATTTCGTCTTCATGAACACTGATAATTTCGAGCAGCGTTTCATTTCCGAAGCCCAAATGGGAGACAAGATCAATTTCCTTAAAGAGGGCGTGACCGTCAACATGCAACTCATGGACGACACCCCTCTAGATATCAGCATCCCCACCTTTGTGGAACTTGAGGTAGTAGAAACATCCGCCTCCATCAAGACAGCCACCGTCACCGCCCAACTGAAGTCCGCTAAGCTTGAGACCGGCGCCGCGGTAGACGTGCCTTCGTTTATTAAAGAGGGCGACCTCATCAAAGTCGATACCCGCACCGGCACTTATGTGGAACGCCTAACCGGCAAGAAGTAGTCCATGACGGAACAGGAGCGCCTGGCACAATTGCGCCCTCACCTAACACGGCGCGCTGAGCTTTTTTGGCTTACGCGCCGCTTCTTTAGGGAGCAAGGCTTTGTGGAGATTGAGACACCAGTGCGCACCCCCGCGCTCGCCCCCGAGGCCAACATCGCACCCATGGAAAGTGAGGGCTGGTATCTCATCACCTCGCCCGAACTCCATATGAAGCGTCTCCTTGCTGCTGGATACGAGCGCATTTTTCAGCTGAGCCGCTGCTTCCGCCGCGCCGAGCGTGGGAGATTCCATCATCCCGAGTTCACCCTATTAGAGTGGTACCGCGCCGGAGCCAACTATCTGGACATCATCCAGGATACCGAACAACTCCTGCTCTTTCTCGCCGAGAACACTCTTCATACCGCCGTCTTAAACTATCAGGGACGGCAAATAGACCTCACTCCACCATGGGATCACCTAAGCGTCCAGCAAGCCTATCTTAAATTCGCCGGCTGGGATCCAATCGTGGCTTTCGATGGATGCCGCTTTGATGATGACATGGCTCTCCGGGTAATCCCATCCTTAGCACCGGAGCGACCGATAGTACTCATGGACTATCCCAGGGAGGCCGCCTCCCTGGCCCGGCTGAAGCCGGAAGACCCAAATGTCGCCGAACGAGCTGAAATATTCCTGGGCGGGCTGGAGTTGGCCAATGCCTACAGCGAGCTCAACAACCGCAAGGAGCAGATGTGGCGCTTTTCCGAGGAGGCCGCCCTGATCGAAAAGACTCAGGGGCGGCGCATGCCCTTGCCTCAGTCCTTCCTGGAAGCCGTGGGGCACCTACCCCCCGCTGGTGGCATTGCGCTGGGCCTGGACCGCCTAGCAATGCTGTTTTGCGGAGCCTCTTCCATTGATGAAGTGCTGGCTTTCACCGCCGAAACCGCTTAAGCCGTAATTCCCGCCTAATATTATGGGCCATCTCTAAATACCACAGATTTTCATGAGGCATGATTTCTTCTGACATTAGTATTTATGAGTCGATGCGGGTGTTTACTTTTCAGAAGATATAAAGTACAGTTTTGCAAAGCCTTTGCAGGATGGTAAATGATAACCCGCTTGTAAGCCATTATTTTGTGGCTCATTGCGGAAATCCTTTTTCCAGAAACTCTACCCTCGGGAGGTAAGCGTGATCCCAGGCAGCGACACCAAATGGTACAATCTTTCCGACAACGAGACCTTAACCGAGCTTGCATCCGGATCACAAGGGCTTAGCCAAGAAGAAGCTACCAGGCGGCTTGCGGAATGCGGTCCCAATGAGCTCCAAGCGGCTAAGAAAATCTCGCCCTGGATAATCTTCCTGGGACAGTTCAAGAATTTACTGATCGCCATCCTGTTGGTGGCGGTCGTGCTTTCGGCCGTGCTGGGTGAATGGGTAGATGCCTCTGTAATCTTTATCATCATCGTCTTCGCCGCCGGACTGGGTTTTATCCAAGAGTACCGAGCCGAACAGTCGCTAGAGGCCCTAAAGAAAATGGCCGCTCCCACCGCCACGGTACTGCGCGACGGCAAGCAGTTGGAGATACCGGCTCGTGATATCGTGCCCGGTGACCTCTTCTTTATCCAAACCGGCGACCGCATCCCAGCCG
>WRNP01000087.1 GCA_009776515.1 Dehalococcoidia bacterium
CTCTTAGCTTTGCAGGCATGATGCATGATAAAATAGGGGCATCAGACAGGAGGGGCTGGTAGCCATGAACAAACAGATGCACCTATTCGGAACAGAGACCCAATTGGAAAAGATCTCCAAACCCGGTGACCCCCTCCTGAAGATCAATGAGCTCATAGCCTCGATAGCTTCTTTGTAAAGAGGTTGTACAGGGGCTTCCAGTATATCCCCGTGCTTTCCATGGCAATCCTCTCACAGCCCGCTCCTGTGAGCCAATTCACCAAATCCTGGATTTCCATTGTCATTGTGCCAAACTCTCTTACCTCTCTTTTTCCGCCTTGAATCAAGCAGGCAGCAATGAGTTTTTTGTGCACATCTATCCCACAACAACACCAATGGACAACTTCCGTTAGAAATATCCCTTCCCTTTGTTGTCGCAGCGCGCTCTCCCAAAACATTCAATTTGCTATACGTCCTTATTGCCTTACGGCACGGACAATTTGTGGTTCAACGGGAGGGCAAGTACCAGTTTACATGTCGCACTCGTAGCGGCAAACAGCCTCGGTCTGGTAGTATAGCCTGCCTATTTGAGCGCATGCTTATTTTCATTCATCATGGTGCGCACAGGCGCATGATCGTTTATATGGCAACACCCCAGGAGCGGTTGACAAGAAGGATGATGTACATTATGGTGTACGAAGAGAATCAGATATAACCTTATACTGGATCTTGTGTTATGAACGAAGAAAACGTATCATTTTTAAAAGACCGCGCCGTCACTGAAATCACCCGCCACCGGTCAGAGCTTTTGGAGCTTGCCCAAAGGATCCACGATCACCCAGAGACCGCCATGCAAGAGCATCGGGCTGCCGCCTGGTGCGCCGATGCCCTGACAGCTAGTGGCTTTTCCGTGGAAATCGGCATTGCAGACATGCCTACAGCTTTTAAAGCAACGAGTGGCCAGGGATCGCCGGTCATAGCTTTCATAGCTGAATACGATGCCCTGCCAGGGCTGGGGCACGCCTGCGGACACAACTTGATCGCCACCGCGGCCATTGCCGCCGCCATCGGAGCCAAAGCCGCCCTGGGCAACTTGGATGGTACCGTTATGGCCATCGGCACCCCAGCCGAGGAGCTCACGGGTGGCAAAATTGCGATGCTGAAACGCGGTGTTTTTCAGGGCATTGATGCCGCGCTCATGCTCCATCCCGCAGCACACGATTCAGCCACCATCAAAGCGCTTGCCTGTCTCTCGCTGGAAGTTGAGTTCTATGGAAAGGAAGCCCACGCCGCCGCCCACCCAGAGCTTGGGATAAACGCCCTGGAGGCCATGGTTCTTTCGTTCAATGCCATTAATGCCCTTCGCCAGCACATTCGAAGTGATGCCCGCCTCCACGGCATTATCACCGACGGCGGGCAAGCTGCCAATATCGTGCCCGCCCACAGCGCCGGGCGCTTTCTGGTGCGCGCTTCCGACACTGCTTACGTCGAGGACTTGAAAGAGAGGGTCCTGTGTTGCTTCCAGGGTGCAGCCATAGCCACAGGTGCCCGCCTCGAATACCATTGGAATGAAGCGGAATACTATGCCCCCATGCGTAACAACAAAGCGCTTGCCCAGCTTTACGTGACCAATCTAGCCAAGTTGGGGCGCGAGATCCCATATTACGACGCGGATCAATCTTTCGGCTCTACAGACACTGGCAATCTAAGCCAGGTCGTGCCAACCATCCACGCCTCAGTGGCCATCGCCCCTCCAGGGGTAAGTGAGCACACCCTGGAGTTCGCCCGCCTGGCCAGAGGGGAAGAAAGCTTTGATCTCGCCATCCAGGCCGCCACCGCCCTCGCCATGGTAGCCGTCGATCTCCTGACAGACCCCTCACGGATGGCACTTGTCAAGCACGAATTCGCCGAGGGATAGCCCCGTACCCCAGTAACCACAATACGCTTATTCTGCTTCTGTCGTATGTTGTGGCTCCGCACCTGAGAGTAACCGCCGATGAGGGGCCAAGCTGATAACCCAATTTTAGCATTGCCTGAACCGACAGCGGACATCTTATTTTTAGACAAAAAGAATCGGAGGCGAAAAGACAAAGCATGGAATATTATCTCGGCATTGATGTCGGCTCCGTTTCTACTAAACTTGTAGTACTGGATGGAACAGGAGAGCTCGTCGCCCAGTCTTATTTGCCCACCCAGGGCACACCTATAGCTGCCGTGCGGGAAGGGCTAAAACTGGTAACAGCCCAAGCACCCAAAGCCGACATCGCCGCTACCGCCATTACCGGTAGCGGACGCGAACTGATCTCCGCTATTATTTCTTCCGGCCTGGTAAAAAACGAGATAAGCACACAGGCCGCAGCAGCCGCCTGCTATCTGCCAGACGTGCGCACCGTCATTGAGATCGGCGGGCAAGATAGCAAACTCATTCTCCTTCGAGACGGCTTAATGGCAGATTTTGCCATGAACACCGTCTGCGCTGCAGGCACGGGGAGTTTTCTTGATCACCAGGCCGCTCGCCTCGGGCTCAGCTTGGAGAATTTCGGAGCACTTGCCCTGAAAAGTATCGCCCCTGCCCGCATCGCCGGTCGCTGTACGGTTTTTGCCGAGTCAGATATGATACATCAGCAACAAATCGGCGCTTCCTTGGAGGACGTCGTCTACGGGTTATGTAAATCCCTTGTCCATAACTACCTGATATCGGTCGCTTCCGGCAAGGAAATACACCCACCAGTGGTACTCCAAGGAGGTGTCGCCCGCAACCCAGGTATCGTACGTGCTTTCAAAGATGAATTAGGCTTTGAGTTTTTCATTCCACCCCATCCGGAGCTGACCGGTGCCATTGGAGCCGCCCTCCTGGCCAAACAAAAGCTATGAGTATGCGTTATGGAACATGGTACAATGGAGGGACTGATAGCGTCTTAGGTGTTGCAACCGCCGCTAGGATCCACTCTATTCAATAAAGAAATACATTCAGCTACGAGCGGAGCTAGGCCGATGGTCATAGAATTGCCCTCTGCCGGTGTACTTGTTGCAAAATACTCCTCTTCTCTCAAGAAAGGAAAATATGAGTGCAGTAAATCTTAGCCAACTTAATCCCGCCGCAAACCAACCGAGNTATGACATCGTCATAATCGGCGGCGGCCCCGCTGGACTTACGNCTGCCCTCTATGCCGCACGTGACAAGCTTTCCGTGCTTATCATTGAGAGGGCGGTCATGGGCGGGCTTATTACCGAAGCAGCAAGGATCGACAATTATCCTGGATTTCTCGAAAGCATCTCCGGCTTTGATCTCACGGAGAAAATGTTCCAACGGGCACAAAAATACGGCGCACAGAACACCTTAGCCGAAGTCGTAGCCATCGAGCTCACCGAAAATGGCTTTCTGGTGCAAACCACAGAATCTCCCTATCCCGCCCGTGCCGTCATCATTGCGGGTGGCTCCCATCACCTGAAGCTTGATGTCCCCGGCGAAAAGGAGTACACCGGACGAGGCGTATCCTACTGCGCCACTTGCGACGGCCCATTTTATACCGACAAGATTGCGGCCGTGGCCGGCGGCGGCAATGCCGCTCTCCATGAGGCTCTGCACCTTACCAAATTCGCCAGGAAAGTCTATCTTATCCATCGCCGTAGCGAGTACCGTGCCACGACTATGGTGCAAGGGGCAGTTAAGAACAACCCCAATATAGAGCAGATAACCAATACCGTTATCGATGCCGTGGAAGGCAATGACTTCGTCGAGAAACTGCGTATACAACACACTTCCACCAACGAAGTGTCTGAGTTGAGAGTAGACGGCCTCTTTGTAGCAGTGGGGCTCAAACCAAACACGGCTTACCTCGGCGACCTGCTGGAACTTGATGCCGGAGGATCCATCATAGTGGATGCCAATATGGCCACAAGCGTGCCGGGTATCTTCGCCGCCGGCGACATCCGCCGTCACTCCGTCCGCCAAACCGTTGCGGCGGCCGGCGATGGGGCAGTGGCCGCCTTAGCAGCCAAAAAATGGTTGGGGGAGTTATAGACTGTTTCCAACCGCGGTCACATCGTTTATAATATTGGGCGGGTCAAAAGCCTCAGGGATAATACCATGAAAGTACTCTTCTTAAAAGACGTTTCCAATGTGGCACACGCTGGTGAGATAAAAGAAGTCTCCGATGGCTATGCTACAAATTATTTGCTGCCTAAAAAACTTGCTCAGCGCGCCTCGGCAGACGTGCAAAATCGCTTTGAGGCCCAGAGGCGCTCCGAGGCTAAGCGCGTCGCTGAGCAAGCGGCCGAAATGAAGGCACTGGCCGATAAGATCTCTGGCCGCGTCTTTACCTTAGCCGCCAAAACAGGGGGCGGGGAGAAACTCTACGGATCCGTCACCAACGCCGACATCGCGGCGGAGGTATCCCGCACTATCGGAGTGGAGATCGACAAGCGAAAGATAGAGATGACCGAGGTTATCCGGGCATTGGGCAGCTATGACGTGAGCATCAAGTTATACAAAAATCTAAGTCCACGCATCAAGGTTAAGATCGTACCGGAAAGCGCGGGATAATTATAATCCGCATCATGAGCGGCGTGTTCAGAATCCCCCTTTCCTTTCCTTAAGCGCGCTGCTCAAAACCCAGAACGAGAAAAGGATCGCTATGGCCATCGACCGTCTGCCGCCCCACGACCAGGATGCCGAAGAAGCCGTCAACGGCTCGCTTCTGATTGACGGCAAGGCTATCTACGAGGTCGCAATCTTTTTGCGACCGGATGATTTTCTCTCTGAGGGCAACAA
>WRNP01000088.1 GCA_009776515.1 Dehalococcoidia bacterium
ANNGCATCCTCTGCGCCGCCCAAATAAAACACATTGTTCCATGTTTCGTTAAAGTTGCTTCCGCTGCCCTTAAGATAGACAGTTTGCTCATTACCGACAGTGGCACCGTTGCCGTTACCGTTTCCATTGCCATTGCCGTTGTTACCATTGTTGCCAGGAGCTGCAAACGCGCCGGATGCGCCAGATGCCAGCGCCAAGAGCATCGCTGCGGCTAACAGGATTGGTAGAATCTTCTTATGCACTGATTTTAACCCTCCGATAATAGTATTTTCCTGCCCCACTTTATTCTGGAGTTGGGAACTCTCCGTTTTCAGCCTCGCTGTTGTATACAGAGGGGCCAAGGATCCTTGCGGGCTACCTGAATTTGAACTGTCTTCTGGCTGTAACCTCCCTACATCGTGATAGTCTGATTACTTAATATATTCGTTGAGGGCAGTTGGTTTTTTGGGCAAATTTGGCTATCGGCGGTAGTATATTTTTCTTATATCACGACTTCAATCACTAAACCACACAGCTTAAGCAAACCAGGCCTTAGGCCCACATCATGGTGTTCATGGCTAACCATGTCTACTGCCAAGCCTGTAACAGATCTCTGCCGTTCAGTCACTGCCCATATCAAGTACACATCAGAAAACTACAAGCCATCGCGGAGATTTGCCTTATTGAGGCAACGGTAGTATCATCTTTATGTTATGTACGATTACAGTTCTCTCATTCGCAGTTGCCATGACCGCGAAGAAGAGGAAGCAGTCCAAGATATCGATACCGGAGCCTTAATACTAGGGCGCCTCTCGGGAAAGTTAGAGAGAGACTTCTTTCCCAAGTTCCAGGAGCTCGGCTGGCAGTTCTCCCGCCGCCTAAGGTCGATCAATACCGCCGACGAGTTTGATACCCACCACCACGAATTCGTCACGGCTTTTCGCGACACCATAAAGACCCGCCACGGCACCATTATCAGCTACGGCGAAGCCCAGCAGCCAATCAACATCTTCCTCAAAGACTACGTGGATAATATCCACCTGCTAGGATCCTCCGAGGCCGCTCGGCTGAGGCAGTGCCTCCACGTCACCATGGACGGCGTCATGATCTATTATCTCCAATCATTCTTCTACGAAGACTATCTGCGGCATATCGCCCCCCACAACGATGCCTGCGGATATTTCGACAACGGCCGAGCAGCCCATTTCCACCACCAGGACCTGAGCCAGAGCCAACTTACCCAACTTCTCTTTATCGGCCGCGACAACTACTACGCCTGGCAGAACTGGTTCCGCCTGATCTACCCCAACCGCCCCTCGTTGCTGGATGCCATCTGGTCCATTGCTCGCCAGACCTTGTTCGCCAAAGGCCTGTATTGGGGCACCCCGTCTCCCAAGGACGAGCACAGTCTCCTGGGCAAGTTCTTTAGGTTACTGAACATGGGGCAAAACGAGGTCTTTTAACAGCAAATCACCCCTGCTGTAGCTATTCGCCCGCCGGTTTACGTCCTTACCAGTAGCTTAGCCAATTGCAGGCCAGCCAAGACAAAAGCAAGGCTGAGGCAGACATTCAGCAGGATATTCCCGACAGCATGGAAGTAATTACCGCGCTCAAACAAACTCACTGTTTCCATACTGAAAGCCGAGAAGGTACTCAGTCCGCCAAGTAAGCCCACGGTTAGAAAGAGTTTTATATTTTCTGGCATCAAGGCGGTCTGCCTCTCCACCCCTATGATAAAGCCAATCAACAGTCCCGCCAGTACATTTGAGGCCAGTGTCCCAATTGGCAAAATAGCAAAACCGCCAAGCCAGCGTGTTAGCCCATAGCGCAAACACGAACCTGCGAAGCCTCCAATGCCTACCGCCAACAGATGAAGCATATTACCCTCTCATTATAATATCGCGCTCGGAGCAACCTGTGTTCTAAAATTCCATCGGGGATCTTATCATACCTCAAACTCAGAACCTGTGTGTATAACTTTGCAAATCCGGAAAGCAGACTATGAGAGTAAGATTTGGCGATGAGTGATATTCCCCACCCATACCACACGGACTTGCCCTTTTACCACAAATAGATAGGCGACAACCATCCACATCGCCATAGATAAACACGGAAGCTCATTCTTATGAAACCCAAGGAGCCCTTTGTCTCGCATTTTACCAAGCTTGCGGGGCATTGTGTTTTTGTCTAGGCAAAGAGGCGGAATACCGCGCGGTAATTCTGATATGAGCTCCCAACGCTCCTTCGGCAGTGCCGGACGACTAAGCGGCCTAATCCGCCAATAGGTTGGGAGGCGCTGCCGCCTTGCCGAGTACCGCCCTCGCGCCGTACTCGTTAATGATCACCGCCGCAATCAAAATCACATCTAAATAGAAGAAGTATGCCCAAAGGCTGCGCCAGGCAAAAAGTAGCGGTACCACTGCCAGCACCAACGCCGTATGGGGGACACGCCGGCAGTTAAAATAGTACCAGACGACGCATATCAGACCAACGGCAACCTCCATAACCCCGAAGAGAAGCGCATTGTCTAGGTGCCAATAACCGCCTGTCACCAAGGAGATCAGACCCACCCCCAGCGGGAAGATATTGCTCCCCATAGGCGCCAGTACCGAAGAGACCCACAGCCGTGCGTCCATGATAATAAACGGCGCATTTAGAGCGAAGAACGCCGCTCCCACCATCCCCGCCGCCAGCACCGCTTTCTTTAGACCCATGGTGCGCAGAACCAGAATAAGAAAGAAAGGCACGAAGAACCAGGCAATCTGTTTCGTCGCCGCAGCTAACCCCAAGCAGAGCGCCGCCACCCACAGATTGCGCCGCATCAGCACCCAGGCCAACAAGAGAAAAGGCACCACCAAGACGCCTGTTTCACCGGCTGCAATACTATTCCAGATTTCCAAACTGACCAGCAACCCGCCTCCCAACCACCATCTGAGGCTCCCTTTCGCCTGCATTACTACGAAAGCCAATACCGGCAGCAACAGTAAAAGATAGACCCAGCGGAGATCGCCCATGCCCAGCACAAGAAAAGGCAGCGGCAGTAAAAAGCACCCGGCGGGGTAGGCTAGGCGGGACTCGATCTCTGGCGGGACACTCTGCGGGTCACGCAAAGCCTCAACCCAAACCGCATTCAGCTCAGCCATCGAGGGGTAAGGGAAATCATCCGCAAAACGCCCTATCCTTAGAGGGGTCGCCCGATCCAGCGGTATGCCGAATCGCAAACTGGCCAGCACGATATTGGCATTGGCATAGGGATTGAGCCCAGCCCTTAAATTTTCGACCGCTTGGTGACAGAGAGCTGTGGCATCGTTATAAACGAAGCTGCGGTCCAAAGCGGAGAGGAGTTCCTGGCTGTTCATACCCATGATATCCACATTGACGCCCGCGAGCCCCGTGGTAGCAGCCGCTCCGGCTTCAAATATGCCCGCCAGCAGTAAGGCTACCAGCAAAACAACCGCCACTGCCCGCAATGACTTTTCGTGACACCGGAGCCAGTCGTCAGTGCCTGGCAGAGCGATCAGCCATAGAAAGCCAAACCACACAATCCACAAGCACGCCCCGCTCACCCAAAGCACACCGCTGTTCTCGACAAAGGCGGCCCCCGAAACGGCGGCCGCCACCAATTTCAGCACGATGGCCGGGAAGAAGAGGTAGACACGCGGCGTGGCTTTGCAACTAGAGAGTGCCGGCCGCAAACGAGCGAACATCGGGGACCCTCCCTTATTCAATGGTCGAGGTACGATCGTAGACCCGTTTTTTCCAGGAGACCCCAGTGCCAGTGACAGCACGTATCGCCCCCCAAATGGCACAGGCAACCCAGATAACCACACCGAACGGATGCAAGAGGATTGCCACCACGGACTCGCCTAGCCGACTGTCCGCCAGATAACGCATAAAAAGGATAACTGCAACTTGGAAGATAATCAAAGGTAATACCGAATGACCCCAAGCGATAGCCCACCACAGACTTATAAAAGGCCCGAGGTAGGCCACCACCCCCAAGCTCATGAGTCCAATAAGGGCTGGCAAGCACAGGATGGCGACCGAATAGGTCCACTTGACGATGCCCCGCCACATTCCGCTCATGGTATCGTACATGCTCGTGGCAAGCACCGGCGAAAGATCCACCGCCACTTGCCGCCCTCCACGCCGCACCACCTCCACCCCCAACCAGACATCCTCAATGATGCGCGATTTCACAACCGCATGCCCACCCATCTCCCGGTAGAAATCAGCATCGAAAAGGAGAAATTGACCGATGGCAAAGGTCACCGTTGGTTTGCGGCGGTGCGCCAGCCACCACAGTGGCATCCAGCCCAGAATGAAGAAATTGAGTAGCGGGATGGCCGTCTTCTGGCCAAAGCGAGTGATCTGGCGAGGAAAGCCCGAGAGCAGTGTCGCCCGTTGCCTGATCGCTTCTGCGACAACGCGGCGGAGCATATCGGGAGTCGCCACGGTATCGGCATCAACGAAGAGAAACCAGTCGCCCCTAGCTGTCTGAGCCGCCTGGTGACAAGCGTGCGGCTTGCCCGCCCAGTCCGGAGGCAGAGGTTCGCCAACTATCAAGTGCAGACGGCTATCACGTGCGGCCATCCCCTCAACGATCTCGGGAGTAGCATCGCTTGAGCCATCATCAAGAACGATGACCTCGAAATTCGGATAATCCTGGCAAAGGAG
>WRNP01000089.1 GCA_009776515.1 Dehalococcoidia bacterium
CTTGGGATGAGGAAAAAGAGGAATGGCTCTTGTCTGTTTCAGATGTCGTGTCTGTTTTAACCAACAGCGCAGACATAAAGCAATCCATAAGAAAATGCGGAGTCGTGACCCAGAGCTTAATTTGAAGTGGGGTACAATTTGTACCCCTGTTGAAATGATTGCGACAGACGGGAAAAAATACAATACTGATGTGAATGTCAAAGAAGCGACGGAGCAAAGGGATATTTCCGAGCGTCAGATTCAGAAGCTTTGCGCCGAGGGACGGATTGACGATGTAACCATGTTCTCAAACACCTGGGTTATCCCTATAGACTTGCCAAAGCCTACTCGCACAGCGAAATCAAAGGCGGGACCGAAATCCAATCGGAAGAACGACGAATGATACTATCCCTAATCGCCGAAGCCACCGAGTGCGACTTCAAATCTGCGCTTGAGCGCGACAAACCTATAAGCTGGCTAAAAAGCGTGAGCGCGTTTGCCAACGGTATCGGCGGAACGCTCTTTTTCGGTGTCGGTAGCGACCATCATACAATTGGGCTATCCGATGCGCAATCGGATGCGGAGTTTATAAGCAACAGGATTAAAACTAAAATTACACCTCTGCCCGACTTTGTATTAACGCCCCATTCCGATAACGGAAATGATATTTTAGCGCTTGTCGTAAAATCCGGAAGAAATACACCTTATTATTATTCTTCCGATGGTCGAAAGACAGCTTATGTTCGCATTGGCAACGAAAGTGTCCCGACACCTGACCACATCCTTAACGAGTTGATTCTCAAAGGGAGCAACCGCACCTATGACACGATTGCGACCGAGTACCGCAAGGATAAATATAGCTTCACTTTGCTTGAAGCTACCTACAGGCAGAGAGTGCGACTAAGTTTTGAGCAGACTGATTATTTTTCGTTTGGCCTCGCCAACGAAGATGGATTTCTAACTCGCGCTGGCTCGCTCTTGGCAGACCAACGTGTCGTATATAACTCACGGCTGTTTTGCACACGATGGAACGGACTGACAAAAGGTTCGATTTTCGACGATGCGCTTGATGACAAAGAGTTCGAGGGCAGTCTAATCCATCTACTCAGTAGCGGCTGTGATTTTGTGAAAAATAACACCAAAGTCCGCTTTGCAAAAGAAGAAATGAAGCGTGTTGACAAGCCCGACTATGCGGAACGCGCCGTTACCGAGGCGATAGTCAACGCATTGATTCACCGCGACTATCTGATAATGGGTAGCGAGGTTCATATTGATATTTACGATGACCGTTTGGAAATTTCTTCGCCGGGCGGAATGTACAGCGGGAAAATGATTCAAGATTTGGAAATAGGACAGCTTAAATCCGAACGGCGCAACCCTGTCATCGCGGACTTATTCCACCGCATGAAATATATGGAGCGGCGCGGCAGCGGACTTAACAAAATCATAGAAGAAACGCAAAAACTGCCAGGGTATGACGAACATTTCAAGCCGGAATTCTATTCCACGATTTCGTCTTTTACAGTTGTGCTGAAAAATGTAAATTATACCGACGCGCAAACCGACATGCAGGGTGTCGGTATAAATGTCGGTATAACTGAAACGCAGAAAAGAATTATTAAAATTTTGATTGAGCATTCCGATATAACCGCAGAGCAAATTGCTGCCGAAGTCGGCATCTCTAAACGACGTGTTGAGTCAAACATCAGCCAATTGAAAAAAGATGGACTGGTCGAACGCGTGGGAGCGCGGAGAAACGGGCGCTGGGTTGTGAAGATCGCGGAAATGTAAAATTCAACTGTTTGAAGACAAGCGTATTCGCACCGCTTGGGATGAGAAAACAGAGGAATGGCTCTTTTCCATTGTTGATGTGGTTGGGGTATTAACTGACCAGCCAACACAGAGAGGTGCGACATTTTACTGGGGCAAGTTAAAGCAACGGCTGAAAGAAGAAGGCTCTCAACTGTTGACAATTTGTCAACAGTTGAAAATGACAGCGGCAGATGGTAAGAAATACAACACTGATGTTGCCAATTGCCCTCCTTCGATGGTTTTATTCGCCATATAACATCTTGAAGGACAATGGCTGCTTTTTCCAGTAGACGGCTAACTGAATTTACAGAACTTTGTGGACGTGACCACGCTTTAGGTGCGATTAATTATGAGGCAATGCGCATTGACACCCGACTCTCTCTGGCTTACAATAAGCAAGCCAAAAATATCGGACTTGGCGGACCCAAGCCGCTTGTCGCTTGGGTTTTGTTTTGAAGGGAGGCTGATAAACCTAGTGTCCACTATTGTTACTGCCAATGACGGCGAGAGCTTTGAGGGCATGCTCAAGCGTTTTAACCGCAAAGTGCAGCAAGACGGCGTTCTTTCCGAAGCCCGCCGCCGTGAGCGCTTTCAAAAGCCCCAGACGCGCCAGTCGCGAAAGCAAATCGCTGCTCGCCGTCAGGCTGCCAAAGCCGCTCGTGCCAGCCGGTAGGTGTCTATGCCCTGTGCCCTGAAAGCCCGTATTGAGGATGATGTAAAGCAAGCGCTCAGAAGCGGTGATCAGGTGCGCCTGTCTGCCGTACGTATGCTGCTTTCAGCCGTTAACTATGCCGAGAAGGCGAAGATGGCTGAACTGGACGATGCGGGCGTGGTAGGAGTTGTCGCTCGGGAAATAAAGCAGCACAAGGAAAGCATTGAGGCTTTCAAGAACGGCAACCGCCCTGAGATGGCCGTCAAAGAAGAAGCTGAGCTCGTTGTCCTCCAGGCCTACATGCCCCAGCAGATGAGCCGAGCCGAGATATCCGAGCTGGTTAAAAAGATCGCTGCCGAGGTAGGCGCGCAAGGGCCGCATGATAAAGGTAAGGTGATGAGCAGGCTGATGCCGCAGGTACGCGGCAAAGCTGATGGCCAAGAGGTCAACGCTGTCGTCACCGAACTTCTGGGCAGGTAAAATTAGTTGAGATAAGTCTTAAGGAGAGGCCAAGCCTCTCCTTTTTAGTGTCTGCCTCGCCCTGGTAGCGACTACTTCTCATGTCTCCACCATTGCCCATGGCAGAGGCTCCTCTTTGCCCCAATTTTCATTGGCGTAATGCGTTATATCCAGTCCAACCTTTTTTACGGCCCGCCGCCAGCCCGCTAGCGAGTTCACCTCAATGCCTGAGAGTATCTCTGCCGTGCGGGCGTCACCCCGTGAAAGCGCCGCCTGTACTTGGCTCCACTCAGGGCTTTCGCTCTTCAGTTCAATGCCCGAGCCTCGTAGCCCATCGCTTATCAGCCTTAGCCGTCCAGTAAGGATTGGAGTGGGTGCCAGGCCGCAACGCTCAAATGAGGTGGTGGCCTTAGGAACGAAGGGGGCGATATTCAGGGAAAGCCGCGTCCCGCTGACTCGTTCCTTGCATTTGAGAGCCAGCTTGACGATTTCGATGGCATCTTCGTCAGTCTCGGTGGGGAGTCCCAGCATGAAATACAGCTTGAGCTGCTTAAATAATGCTGCTCGCCCTACCGCTCCCAAGATATCATCTTCATCAAAACCTTTACCGATCAGCCGACGCAGTCTTTCGGAGCCGGCCTCGGGGGCAAGGGCAATACTCACGGCCCCTCCCTGGCGGATAAGCTCAAGGAGCGAGGTGGGCAGGGGCTTGAGGCGGAGTGAGCTTAGGGAAAAGCCAGCCCCCATTCTCTGCAAGCCGCGGAGCAACTCTTCTATGTGGGGGTGGTCGGTAACCACCGGCCCAACTAAGCCGATGCGGCGCCGATGTTGTAGGCCCTCTTTTGCCTGACGAAGTAAGGCATCTAAGGGGTGGAAACGTGGGGGGCAGAAAGCACGGCACACTAAGCAAAAGCGGCAGCCCCAAGCACAGCCGCGCTCGACCTCCAACAGATAAAGCTCGCCTAGCTCGGTATCTGGAGTCAGCACGATTGAGTGCGCCGGAAAGCCGCTGAGATCGGCCAGGTACTGGCGTTTTATGGTTTGTCCGCAGTGGTGTGATGGTATATAGAGTCCGGGTAGCGAGGATAGCTTGCGCAGGGTCTCCCTGCGGTGCGTCCCCGCAGCCAGGATTGGTACGGCGGCGGGCAGGATGGCTTCAGCTTCACCTATAGCCAGCACGTCAAAGATGGGGGATAGGGGGGCTGGGTTGGCGGTGACTGCTGGTCCCCCGGCTATCAAAATGGGGTGATCATCGGTCCGTTCAGCGGGGCTATGAGGGATACCTGCCGCTTTGAATATCGGGGCTAAGTTGAGGTAATCCAGTTCGTAAGAGAAGCTAAAGGCGGCGCAGGAGAAATCATTGAGACCACGAGCGCTCTCCACACTCTCCGGTGCCTGCGGGCCTCCTTCCCAGAAGATGCGCTCACAGACGGTGTCATCACGGTCGTTAAGCAATTTGTAGATGACTTGGAGGCCTAGATTGGACATGCCTAAGTGGTAGCGGTTGGGGTAGACTAGGGCCATAGGTAGCCGCCAGCCCCAGTCCTTTATGACGGTGCCATGTTCGCGGGCAATAATCCCGCCGCTCCAATATGCTGTACGGCGGCTGGGGGCATCTGCCTTGCGGTTGGACATGCCTATATTATAGCGTCGGGGTA
>WRNP01000090.1 GCA_009776515.1 Dehalococcoidia bacterium
GTTGTGGTGGCTTTTATCGTGGCGGCTATTATCACCCCCACCTTTGACCCCATCAATCAGAGCATCATCGCCATCCCGCTGATCCTGCTCCTGGAACTGGGGATCCTGCTGTCTCGGGTGGTATATAAGAAGAAGCGAGAAGGGGGGATGGTGACCTGATGGTCCAGCCTGTTGCCAAAATGATCTCCACCATGAGAATCGGCGAGTTACTGCAAAAACGCGGAAAGAGCCTTTCTTTTGAATTCTTCTCTCCCAAAGAGGAGGCCGGCCTTGACGACTTATCAGAGGTCGTCAACCGCTTGGAGGGCTTCCGCCCTTCATTTATCTCGGTGACCTATGCCTACGGGGCCGGGGGAGCCACACGCGAGAAAACCGCCCGCACGGTGGAGCGCCTTAACCGTAGCTCATCTTTGTCCGTCATGCCGCATCTCACCTGCATTGATCAGGAATGGAGTGAGCTTAAAGGGCTCTTGCAGGACTACCGCAACTCTGGTATCGCCAATATTTTGGCACTTCGGGGTGATCCGCCACCCGGCACCGAGGACATTGACCGCAGCAGGCAAAGTCTGAGGTATGCGGCTGACCTTGTCCGTTTAATCGCCCCCGCCGGCAATTTTTCCATCGGCGTTGCGGTCTATCCCGAGGGACACATGACTTCTCCATCGCTTGATTCCGACATGCTTTATACCCGCGATAAAGTAGAGGCCGGTGCTGAATTCGCCATCACCCAGATGTTCTTCGAGAACCGCATGTATTACAGCTTTTTAGATCGGGCTGAGAAGTGGGGCATCAAGGTCCCCATCGTAGCCGGCATTATGCCTATCCACGACATAGAGAAAATACAGAGCTTCTGCCGGCGCTGCGGGGCAAGTTTACCTGCCTCTCATATCGCCGCCTTTGGCAAGAAGCCGCTCAGCCCCGAGGAATCTCAGAAGATTAGCGTAGAGCTGGCCACCGCCCAGGTAGCCGACCTTATGGCTAATGGCGTGAGGAATTTCCATTTCTACACCCTGAACAGGGACGGCATGGTCACACGCATCATCCAAAATCTTGGACTTGAGTCATACGGTTTGGAGGATGACATGCCGCAGGATAAGCCCGCTTAAGCCAAGTTTCTAAAGCGAGCTCCTCCGGCCCAGCACATGGTGGCACCATGCAGCCTGGTGCTTTAACCTGCTGCCAATCCCTGTTAAAATGTCTTGATTAAGCTCTGGCCTGGAATGACGGCAAGGAGGGACACTCCCATAGACAATCAGCAGCGGGTCATGATTTTCATTGACGGATCCAATATGTACCATTCCGTCAAAGCCTTTTTTAAACGGACGGATATTGACTTGGGCAGATTCAGCAAAAAACTGGTGGAGCGGCGGCGCCTAGTGCGGATTTATTACTACAACGCCATAGTGGGCAAGGCAGAAGAACCCGAGCGTTTCAAGGACCAACAGAAGTTCTTTGACAGTGTTGCGGCCATCCCTTACATGGAGTTGCGACTGGGACGCCTGGTTTACACAAGCGCTTGGCCAAACTCCCCACCCTACGAAAAAGGAGTGGATGTACAACTTGCCACCGATATGCTGACCCACGCTTTCAAAAATAACTACGATGCCGCCATCCTGGTGGCAGGCGACAATGATTTCGTCGGAGCACTGCAGGCCATCAAGGACAATGGCAAGAATGTGGAGGTGGCCCTCTTTGGCCAAGAGCGCTCATCGCGAGCACTGCGTGAAGTGGCAGACCGGATAATATCCTTGGATGGACGCTTCATGCGCGGATGCTGGAAATCTAATCCTGAACAAGCGAGTTTTAAGCGCCCGCGTACTCCCAGGACTGTCTCCGGCTAACCTCTTTAGCGGCTTACCCCGCTCTGCCTCAAGGCCTTGGCCCCACCGCCCACCTCAGGAAGAGTAAGAGCAGTAAGGCTAAGTAGCGAGCAGTGCGGCCGTCTCTGTGTTTCCCCCTACGCGCCTAGCAGACAAATGCACGGTTCTTCTATCTAATCCAGTCCCGCGCAAGCCATACGCATATAAACAGCGATCCCATCAATTCGCCGCATTGGATTTGGCGGCAGGGCTTTTAGTGCGCATTCATCCGCCTGCAAGTGAATACCCTGGCTAAGCAAGCTCACCTCATCTTTGCCCACAAGCATAATAGCACCTCAATACCTCAAATCATTATCTAAAGCATTGGAGACAATTCTCTTGGATTAGAGTTATTTCGGGCATATCCAGCCTTTTCGACTCTTAGCCATTCTGTATGAGCCGCACAACCTAATTTAGGCATGAACCATCACTGGTTATAGCAACTGGTTATGTTGCCTATCAGTCAAAGCCCCAGCCACCTATTGACAAAGGGGAGTCCTTAAATTATATTAGTTAATGAGTTAACTCATTAACTAATAAACATTTGCGCGAAGCGAGGTGAGGCATTTGAATGACGCCCAGCCCATATTTCTGCAGATTATTGAGGCGATCGAGGGCAACATCGTCTCAGGCGTCTATCAAGAGGATGACCTAGTCATCTCCACCACCCAAATCTCCAAAGTGTACGCCGTCAACCCCACAACGGCAGTCAAGGCCATCAGCAAACTCACCGACGCGGGCATTCTGTACAAGAAGAGGGGAATCGGCATGTGCGTAGCGGCAGGAGCGCGGGAGAAAATCTATGCCCGGCGCAAAGAACGGTTTCTGAGCGAGACGCTTACCGCCGTGCTGTCCGAAGCCAAAACTCTCGGCATCTCCCTGGACCAGATTATCCAAATATTAAGGGAAAAGGAGCAACCATTTTGATAGAGCTTAACAATGTCACGAAAAAATACGGCCGCACCACCGCCGTTGACCGTATTTCACTGCGCATTTTAGAGAGCGGGACTTACTGTCTGCTCGGCAGGAACGGCGCAGGCAAAACGACCCTCATGAAGCTCATGGCCGGACATATGGCCGCCACCAGCGGGCAGGTCACAGTTGACGGAAGGCGCGTGCTACCAGGCCAAGCGACGGGCAGTGTTAATTACATTGAGAGCGGCTCGGTGCAGTTTAATATGAAAGTTTCCGCTCTCATCAACACCGCCGCCGAGCTGCAGAACGGCTTCGACCGCGATTTTGCCCGGGAAATGGTCGAGCGCTTTGAGCTCGACCCACACAAGAAATACAAACATTTGTCTTTAGGCATGAAAACCATGTTGACGACGATTATAACGCTCGCCAACAATTCAAGAGTCATCCTCCTGGACGAACCGACTCTGGGCTTTGATGCAATCATGCGCAACCAATTCAATGCCATGCTGCTCAAAAGCCAACAAGCCCACCCTCGCCTCATCATCGTGTCCACGCATCTGATTGACGAGATAGCCAAGGTGACAGAGCGGTTGGTTATCATCCATAGCGGCAGGCTTCTTTTTGAAGCCGAACTCAATGACATTGATGAAAAAGCCTATACCCTAGCCGGCCCCTCACAGGCTGTCTTGCCCTTGCTGGACAACCTAAACTGCCTCGGCAAAACCACAGTGAGCAACTTCACGGCCGCCCATATCTACGACGACCGCATCACCCCGCCGGAGGGGGTAACGATTGAGCGTCTGGGACTACAGGATTTCTTTATCAACATCGTGGGAGGGAAAAAGAATGGCTAAGAAAATTTGGACTGTCGCGAAGCTGAACCTGAAAAACCTAAACGCCATCTACATCGCCACCACCCTCACAGCTGCTGCGTTTATGTCGCAGTACCTACTCAATGCTATCATGGCAGCACGCGGCGAGGATCTCGGTGAGCAGATAGGCTTAAGCGCAGGTTGGGCCCTCTGGCTACTGATACTGCTGGCAGCTATTTTCATCGCAACGAGAAATCTCCCCCGCATCGTCAATCTCGGAGGCAAGCGCGAGGACTATTTCTGGGGCAGTCTTGTAACTTATGCTGTACTGGCCTGTGCAATATCGCTCGTCGGGGTAATCATCTGCTATGTCATTGACCGCCCCATGGTTGAGGCCGGACGCTACGGAGATATCCTGAGCGTACCGGGGGTGTTCGGCTGGGATGCCCACGGCCCGATCGTTGCTTTCCTGCAACAGACCGCTTTTCTGTTCCTATGCGCCTCATTTGCGCATACGCTCACCATGATACAAGGTAAATGGTATGGCTGGACAGCCAACGTCGCACTTATTGCAGTTATCTCCGTGTTTACCCCCATCGCCCCACTGCGACAGGCTGAGGCATGGTTCTTCAACCTTGTCCTGTTCCACCCAAACGCCTTGCTGCAAATAGTTGCCTGCGTGGTGCTGGCGCTAACAATATATCTGTTAAGTAAGCCGACCCTGGTCAGACGTGACATCTGATGCCAAAATGCCACGCATTGGGTACTGCAGGGCAAAGACGAACCAGCCCCTGGAGCGTTTTGGCCACCAGTACCCCGACGCTATAATATAGGCATGTCCAACCGCAAGGCAGATGCCCCCAGCCGCCGTACAGCATATTGGAGCGGCGGG
>WRNP01000091.1 GCA_009776515.1 Dehalococcoidia bacterium
GAAAAGTCAAAACCTCTTGGATTCCAGTGAACGTCGTAATACAGAATGACCAAACACATGTTGAAGCCAATGATCGTCGTATGCGCTTACCCGTCCGAACGAGCGCCGAAGGAAGACTACCTTGCGCGAATGAGACTCCATGAAATAAACTAAGGGTGCAAAATCGAAATGATGCTAAGAAGTGTTGCTGCGGGTTAAACCGTTTTGAGTACAGAAAGTCCGACTTTTGGGATAGGTAGTTGGAGTGGTATCCATCGGCGCTTGATGGCGGGATTAAGGACCGCTAGTCATCGGCATGATTGTCACTTACAGGGCCTGGCATTACTTGGTGATTAAGGTGAGTATCTATCAGCAGTGCCTAGCTTGATCTTCTATAAAACGATTGCCCTGCTTCTGTTATCCGCATTTTACATTAGCTACTTTGCAAAAATGCTTATGCTCAAAAAGCAGAATATACAAGGCAATATATTGGGCAAGGGGCAGAAACCGCAGGGCAGTGTCAATATTGAAGTTGCCCTGCGGTTCACAACCTTTCTCATTGCCCCCATTCAATTTAGCAGCGTGATATGGGATAAGGCAATTTGGAGCTTGCCGATGTTTCCGACAATGTGCGAGGACGGATTGATATTGATGTTTTTTGGCGTAGTGGTATTTCTGCTGGCAATCATCACCATGAGAAATAATTGGCGGGCAGGCTACAGCTACGAACAAGATACGCAGCTTGTTACGTCTGGGGTTTACAAGTTTAGCCGCAATCCGGCTTTTGTTGGGTTTGATTTGTTATATATTGGTTGCGCCTTGGCGTTTCCGAATATAATCAATGCCACCATTACGCTTGCGGCCGTTGTCTTATTGCACCTTCAGATTTTAGGTGAGGAGAAGTTCCTGGCGGGCAAATTTGGAACAGCCTACCTTAATTACAAAACCAAGGTGAGACGGTACATATAACTGTGCCGGAAGGCGGTTGATGCTGGCAACTCATCAGCTTGGATTACTGGAGACATCATATGAAGATACAGTACAAGCTATTTGCTTTTTTATATGATTTAATAGATGTTCTATATTTCAACCGCGAACTATACAGCCCTCGAACAGCATTGTTAGCGCTCATTCCCGATGCGCCCGTCAACGTGCTTGATGCTTGTGCCGGAACTGGCAGCAACTGCTTGCTTATAGCAAGACATAAGCCAGAAGCCCAGGTTACCGCCCTTGATTTGTCAGCCGACATGCTCAAAAGAGCGAGTAAAAAATTTCACCAAGCTGGTATTGTAGGCATTCAAACAATAGTTGCAGACGCAGGCAATACCGGTTTTGCCGATAACTCATTTGATGTGATTTTACTTTCTCTCGTGTTGCACGAGACAGGCTGTGATATAAGAAAAACTATCATCAACGAAGCAAGACGGATCGTAAGTGGTGATGGGCGGATTATAGTCATAGAGTGGAAGCAGCCTCAAAAGCCTTTTCAGCGTTTTATGTTTTGGTTTATAAAGCAAATGGAGCCAGAGGGGTTCAAAAACTTTTTGAAGATGGATCTTCCCGCTTATTTCAACACTTTCGGCTTGTCCCTCATTGAAAAACGCAGCTGCGATTACACGCATGTTTTTGCCTTAACGAAAGATTAATAGCCCGATGGGCAAAGCAGGCGCAATATCACAGGTGTCTATGTTAGCGTCGGCGTTGCCGGTAACCTGGGTTCTAATGCCCCCAATAATTGGAGGTGCAATCAATCCCAAACTCGTGTCAAAACGTACGCTTGGAAGGGCGATAGCTCCGAAGCTCCAAGGTTACTATCAACATGTTGCCAAGGTTTGAGCTTGATGTTGCTTCTAACGCAAACCTCAATTACCACCAGCGCGGTTTTGGCAGGGGCACGCCAATTATGAATTTTTAGCCGAACACACTATAATTTTAGCAATACCCAACAACAGTTTTCCTGGTTGCTGAGCCCATAATTGAGATAGGGGAAAGATGCGGGTGAGTTTGTGTACTCTTATCCGTAACGAAAATCGTCCATGTATTTTACCAAGTTACAAGGCCTAGGCAACGACTTTGTCCTGATAGATGCTCGTGAGCCGCGTGGTTGCGACTGGGCGGATCTTGCCCGAAAGATCTGCCGGCGCCGCTTCGGTATTGGCTCTGATGGGTTGCTTCTCCTGCTCGGTTCACAGACGGCTGACTTTCGCATGCGCATGTTCAATCCGGACGGCTCTGAAGCCGAAGCCTGCGGCAACGGCTTGCGCTGCCTGGTGCGCTATATCGCAGCGAATGACCTTAACCAGCGAGATGACCTCTGCATTGAAACCATGGCAGGCATCAGACAGGCAAAACTCCTAGGGCAAGGCAGCCAGGCTTTGATCAAAGTCAGCATGGGTAAGCCGTCATTTAGACCCGAGGACATTCCCATAGCCAACGAGGCCAGCAAGGGGAGCCTATTCGACATAATGATAGGAGACTACCCGCTCACTGCAGAGGGGCGCGATCTCAAACTGAACTTTGTTTCCATGGGCAATCCCCATGCGGTGCATTTTACGACTGATCCCGTAGCTGAGTTTCCGCTAGCGGCGCTGGGTCCTCAAGTCGAAAAGGCTGCACTTTTCCCTCGCGGTGTCAACCTTGAGGTGGTCCGCATGAGCGGTCCGGGCAGATGTGAGATGAGGGTCTGGGAACGCGGTGCGGGGGAAACACTGGCCTGTGGTAGCGGAGCCTGTGCGGCGATGGTAGCGGCACGGTTACATGGTTTGGCTGGGGACAACCTGGAGCTAAAATTGCCCGGCGGCACAGCAGAGGTGTCGTGGGATGGGCAAGGAGAGGTGTGGCTTACTGGTCCTGCCGAAATAGTTTTTACTGGAGAGTGGCCAGACGAACCCGTTGCCTAGTTAGTGAGTCGGCCACGTTTGGCAACCCAGGCAATGAGATTGCATCTTTCAAAGCCACTTACGAGAACTGCAAATCAGAAACCTACGCGAACAGCAATATTGGCATTGATGGCTCATCTATCATTGGACTGTTGTGTGCCTAAATCGAACTTTGCTAGACAGCTCCATGTCCAATGCATAATTGGTATAGCAATAATAGGAGTACGCCATGAAATTTTCTCAGCGCCTGGATCAATTGGCGCCCTATCTCTTTGTAGAGATCAACAAAAAGATCGCCGAGAAAAAGGCCAAGGGCGAAGAGGTCATCAGCTTCGGCATCGGTGATCCGGATCTGCCGACGCCAAGTAATGTCATCGAAAAACTCTGTCAAGCCGCTCACGATCCGGCTAACCACCGCTATCCGGAAACTGAGGGACTGCCGCAATTTCGCCAAGCCGTAGCTGCTTGGTACGAGAAGCGTTTTGGGGTAGCACTTGATCCGGCTACCGAGGTTCTGCCCCTCATCGGCTCCAAGGAGGGCATTGGGCACATCGCCTTCTGTTTGCTTGACGCGGGCGACATCGCCCTTGTGCCAGACCCGGCCTATCCTGTCTATGCCGTTGGCACTACCCTGGCCGGGGGCACCCCATATTACCTGCCGCTTAGGGCAGAACGAGATTTCCTGCCCGACCTGGCGGCTGTTCCGCCTGAGGTTCTGGCCAAAACCAAGCTCCTTTGGCTTAATTACCCCAACAACCCCACCGGAGCCGTCGCCGGCCTGGATTTTTTCCGCCAGGCCGTGGAGTTCGCGGGCAAGCATGACCTGGCCATCTGCCACGACGGCCCTTACAGCGAAGTCACCTACGGTGGATATCAGGCACCGTCGTTTTTGCAAGTTGAGGGGGCTAAGAAGGTAGGCATTGAGTTCCACTCTTTTTCCAAAACCTACAACATGACCGGCTGGCGTGTTGGTATGGCTGTGGGCAATGCCCAAATGATAGATGCCCTGAAACGCTTTAAGTCCAATCTGGACTCGGGGGTTCCTCAGGCCATTCAACTGGCTGCCATTGAGGCCCTTAACGGTCCCCAGGACGCCGTGGCCCAGCATAATGCGGTCTATCTGCGCCGGCGTGACTTGGTGGCGGAGGTTCTGAGCGATATCGGCTGCACCGTAGAGCCGCCGAAGGCCAGCCTGTATATCTGGGCTAAAGTACCGCCCAACTATACCTCTGTGGAGTTTGCCGCCGAGCTGCTCGATCAGGTGGGGGTACTCGTCATCCCGGGCACGGGCTACGGCCCCGCAGGTGAAGGTTATGTGAGGCTCTCGCTCACCATCTCCGATGCCGCCTTGGTAAGGGCCCTCTCCAAGCTGCAATCCTGGCAGGATAACCGCAACCGCTTTAAACCCAAACACTAAGCTGACACATATGCCTAGAGCGCTTATTGATACCCGTACCCAGCCTGGTCTCGAGCGGGCCTACTTGGTGGCGGTAGATACCAGCGAACCTGGCGGCTGGACGGCGGCGGAGTCGCTGGGTGAGCTAGCCGAGCTCGCCCGTACGGCCGGCTCGCAAG
>WRNP01000092.1 GCA_009776515.1 Dehalococcoidia bacterium
GGCCCGCGAGGGGATCTCGGCGGGCATGAAGCGGTGGCCTCGGCCGTGGCGCGGCAAGAAAGCCACCTTTACATTACTAAGCTCACCGATGACAAGATGATCGCTGGGCGGGCCGAATGGCGTATCAACACTTATCTCGCGGATGTCCTCCAACCCCTCAATGTCGTATAAGCCGGTGCCGCCGATGACGGCCAGTTTGGCCAGTGGTTGCCTTGATACTTTCATATAATCCGCTCCGTATTTGCTCTCACAAAAGGATGGCATTCGCCATCTATATCGGAGTATCGGTGATGCCAAGACGGCTGATGACCGAGGTGTCTAGATATAATCTTGAGCTTATTCATTATAACGCATAAGGCGGGTTAAGTCAGGCAGGCATCATCTTGCTACCTTGCTGCAATAACAGGCAGATTGACGCACTCTCGGCATTTGGTCAATATGGCACATGAACCCATAGCCCCTCGCACAATTTTGGCAGAATGATAATGTTCAAACTCTGAGCGAATCGGCAGCTTGGGTATCGGTCTGGAAGGTTGGCCGTATTAAGATCACCTGGCGAGGTTGACGTGCAATTACAGACAGGGCGTTTTTATTACACCCTGTTCCGTGATGATGGCTGTGATTAGTCTAGCCGGAGTCACGTCGAAAGAAGGGTTGAGGGCCTCCGTACCAGCTGGAGCCAGGCGGATACCATGACAGTGAGTCACCTCGTCCTCATTGCGCTCTTCGATGGTGATGTCGGACCCCGTGCTCGCTCCCCGGTCGATGGTTGTGGTGGGAGCGGCGACATAAAAGGGGATGCCATGCTCATGTGCCAGCACTGCCAGGGTGTAGGTGCCTATTTTGTTGGCTGTATCACCGTTCTGGGCGATGCGGTCGGCCCCCACGATGACGGCATCCACTCTCCTGGTGCTCATCACGTAGCCGGCCATGGAGTCGGTGATAAGTTTAAACGGCGCTCCAGCTTGCATAAGCTCCCAAGCGGTAAGGCGCGCACCTTGGCCCAACGGGCGGGTCTCGGTGGCATAGACCAACTTGATCTTGTCTTCTTCAAAAGCCCGAATGATGATGCCTAAGGCTGTGCCGCAGCCAGCCGTGGCCAGCGGTCCAGTGTTGCAATGAGTGAGGACGCTTGCTCCCGCTCCGAGGAGTGCCGCGCCGTAGTCAGCCAGGGTGCGGTCGGCCTCGTGTTGCTCCAGGTGGATGGCGGCGGCTTCCTGAACCAGTTTTTCTTTGAAGGCGTCAACACTGCTTAGGCCATCGCCGACCTCTCTTAGACGCTCGATGACCTGAAAAAGATTGCGGGCAGTGGGACGGGTGGCGGCCAGGACGGCCAAAACACCGTCTAGCTCTTTTTTGAAGGACAATACGTCTTGAGAGGAGGCGGCCAGCGCCCACAGGGAAACGGCATAGCCTGCAGCCACGCCGATGGCCGGGGCACCGCGCACGCGGAGTGCCTTGATGGCTTCGGCCACGTCTTGGTAGTCGGTAAGCTCCAGATAGACTTCCTCGTTAGGCAGGCGGGTCTGATCCAGGAGTCTCAGCCGGTTACCGAGCCAAGCCAGAGGCTCTTTCATGTTAAGCCCTCATCGTCCGGCCGAACATGAAGATCCCGAGCAGGATGGCCCCCACCGCCCAGGCTACGAGAAAGACGAGGTCGCTACCCACGGCGGTGAACCCTGCTCCTCGCAGGAGAATAGCGCGGGTGGCCTCCACGGCATGGGCATAGGGGAAGATCTGGGAGATGGCCCGAATGTAGCTTGGCATGGAGCCCAGGGAAAACCAAACTCCGGAGATGATAGCCAGGGGCATGGTGAAGAGCCATGTGAGCGGCTCGGCTTGGGTTTGCGACTTAGCCAGTGCCGCTACGACCATGCCAAGGCCGATACTGGCGATGGCGGCCAGCACGTATACCCCAAAGGCCAGGGCCAGGTTGCCCAAGATATCCATACCGAAAAGCCAGCCGATCAGCAGGAAAAAGATTATCTGGATGACGGCGATGAGCAACAGACACAGGCTATAGCCCAATATGAACTCCCAGGGATGGGTAGGGGTGGTGAGCAGACGGCGCAGATAACCATTCTCCTTATCGCGCGTCATGATGCGAGCGGAGGTGGGGATCATGATGAGCAACCCGAAGATGATGATGCCGGGGGCAATGAAGTCTATCTGGGTGATCTTGGCTTGGGTGTTGACGGGGTGGGCGTTTACGGTAATGGGCGATTCAATGGCGGCGAACTCACCGAGGATGGCTCTCACGGTCTGAACGATTTCACCGGAGACGGCAAGGTCACTCTCGTCGTAGGTGAGATCAAGATTGAGGTTAGCGGGAGTTCCGCTGCGGATGGCTACCACCGCCTCGCCGAAGCCCGGCGGGATGACGACAAAGGCGCGAATGTCGCCCAACTTAAGACTGGCAAGGGCATCGGCGGCAGACGAGGCAAGCTCGACCTCTAGGGTGAGGGCTTGGGGGAGGCCCTCAGTGATGAAAGAGGCGGAGATGGGGCTGGCATCATCGTCCACTGCGGCAATGCGGTAGCTGGGGGCTTCGTTGGCCCCTAAGGCTACCCCGAAGACGAGCATGAATAGCAACGGGAAAGCCAGCAGGAAGCCGAGAGCCAGCTGGTCGCGGTAGGTTTCCTTCAAGTTACGCAGGAAAAGCTGCCAGAATCTCATGCCCGTAGCTCTTTCCCCGTGATCTTGATGAACACGTCTTCTAGGGTTGATTCCTTAAAATAGGCGGAGCGCACACTAGCTCCATCGCGGCGGAGCTGCTCGATGAGCTCGTGTAAGTCCAGATGACGGTCGCTGACGGTCAAGGTATTCCCCTCAAGCTTGACGCCTTGGTAGCGTTGCTGGAGAGAGGCAATGACGTTTTGGGTCAGGTTCCAGCCCTTGACGAGGATGGTATGGGTGTCTAGAAGGCGCGTTTTCAACTCCGAGGGGCTGCCCAGCGAAACAATCCGGCCTTGGTCGATGATGCCCACGCGGTCGGAGAGGTAGTCGGCCTCTTCCATATAATGGGTCGTGAGCAGGATGGTCTTTTCGCCCTTGAGGTGTTCAATATACTCCCAGACGGCGCGTCGGGCTTGGGGATCAAGTCCTAATGATGGCTCGTCCAGTATCAGTATCTGCGGGTCGGCGATAAGGGCCATGGCAAGGGATAGCCGCCGCTTCATGCCGCCCGAAAAGTTGCGCACCTGATCTCGGGCACGTTCCGATAGTCCCATGGTCTCCAGCAGTAGGCAGGACCACTGATGAGCCTTGGCCTTCGGGAGATCGTGCAAGCGGGCGATGAGCTCGAGGTTTTCCAGTGGGTTGAGGCGTTCGGAGAGGGTGGTTTCCTGCGGGGAGACTCCGATAAGCTTTTTCACCTCGTATGGCTCTTTGGTGATGTCGTGTCCCAGCACGTAAGCCGTACCGCCAGTGGGTTTCAGCAGGCAACAGAGCAAACTGATGACAGTAGTCTTGCCTGCCCCATTGGGGCCGAGCAGGGCGAACAATTCGCCTTTTTTGATGCTAAGACTTATGCCATCTACGGCTACCAGGCGGCCGAAAGCGCGCGTCAGGTTAAATGTCTGGACGGCGCATGCCGGACCAGGCCTCTGGGCTTCCGCCGCACTGTTTTCGAGGTTTCTCACCGCCTGGTCGCTCATACCACTTTCTTAGATTGCTTGCGATTATTATATCACTGATACTGAGTGACATGACACCTCACCCTCTAAAATCCAGTAGCAAAACCCGAGTTTAACGAAAAAGGCCAAAAGTATCAGGCATGAAATAGTCGAAGTCAAGGCTAATTACATGGTTATCCAGATGATATAAATTTAGATCACATAAAGGGCATATCCACTTTGTGTTTCAACTGACGTAATTCCGGCTCAGTTGGCATCTTAAGGGAATAATTATCAATGCCAAATGCCTTCAACATCATGCTTAACTCGGCATTTGGCTTCGCCATTCTGTAGCGGCCCCCGGGGAGAGGATCTGCACTCCAGCAGTTCAATGCTGCCTGGGTTTTCTCTGCGGAGAGTCCTGATTCCCAACCATCCATGTTTTTAGTATAGCCCAATTCCGACCACCGGAAGAGCATCCAACCTCATAACTGCCATAGAGTAAACCCATCTTTTCCTATTGTTCGGAGAACGTTCTCTGCAAAGGCAACTGCCTTGGTCTTAAGTGAAGCGATCATCACAAAATCAACCCATCATGCAAAAATTTCTTTCCAAAAGATGGTGGATTCTAGCGGCGGTTGCAACACCTATCCCACTGTCAGTCCCTCATTGTACCATGTGCCATAACGTAATTCATGGCCTCAGCCGGTGTATGCCAGCCGAGTTTCTTTCTCGGACGATCATTCAGCAGCCGTGCCACTCTTACAA
>WRNP01000093.1 GCA_009776515.1 Dehalococcoidia bacterium
CCGAGCTGTCGAGTGCGAAGCAGAATTTGCCCGCCCGCCCGCCCCTGCTCTGTCCAGGATGTCCGCATACGGGCTTATTTTTTACCTTAAGCAGTCTGGGACTTCGCAAACCGCAACCCCACGGACAGCCGGGACTGGTGGTTATGGGCGACATCGGATGCTATACCCTGGGAGCTTACGCACCGCTCTCGGCCATGGACAGTTGCGGTTGCATGGGTGCGGGGTTGGGGTTGGCGCAGGGGTTGGAGTGGGCAGGCATCCCCCAGAAAGCGGTGTCTGTAATCGGCGACTCTACCTTTTTGCATTCGGGCCTTACCAGTCTCATCAACGCCGTGTATAATCAGTCGCAAGGGGTGGTCATCATTCTAGATAACGGCACGACGGCCATGACAGGCCATCAGCCCCATCCCGGTAGCGGCACTACGGCGCAGGGACAGACAAGCCCGTCGGTCTCCTTGGAAGCACTAGCAAGGAGCGCAGGCGCAGGCAGCGTTGTCACTGTTGATGCCTTCGATTTGGGAGCCATCCGCAGCGCTCTTAAAAATGCCTTAGATGCCCCATGCCTGGCGGTAATCATCGTGCGCGGACCGTGCGCAGTTGCTGTGCGGAGACGTGCCCAGGCATTTACGGTGGACGATACTCAATGCAACCAATGCGGGCTTTGTCTGCGGCTGGGCTGTTCGGCTCTGCAAAGAATCGACGGACGGATTATTATCTCGGCCGCCCAATGTGCTGCCTGCGGGCTCTGCCGCCAGCTCTGCGCACGAAAAGCCATAGATCAATCGGAGGTGTCACATGGATAATTTTATGCCTCAAAAATTGGACATCCTGCTCACCGGGGTGGGCGGCCAAGGAGTAGTGCTCGCGGGCGATGTCTTGGGCGATCTGGGAATATCCGCAGGCTACGATGTAAAAAAGAGCGACACTCTGGGCATGGCCCAGCGAGGTGGGAGCGTGGTCGCCCACGTCAGAATGGGTAGCGACGTAGCTTCACCGCTCATCCCCAAGGGCGAGGCTGATCTCCTGCTGTCTTTTGAAAAGCTGGAGACCATACGTTGGGCAGACCATATCCGGGCAGGGGCGGTCGTCTTGTATAATGACCAGAAGATCCCGCCGCTTTCGGTAAGCCGAGGGGAGGCTACCTATCCCAGCGATGAGCAGATTGTACTGGCCTTATCGTCGCGCACCACAGATATCTTCGCCGTCCCAGGTGATGTGCTCACCCTCGGTCTCGGCAACCCCAAGGTACTTAACGTCATCATGCTTGGTGCGCTCTCCATGTTTCTGCCATTTTCGCCTGATGCCTGGATCAAGACCATTACCTCAAGGGTACCGGAAAAGGTGGTCGAAATAAACTCGGAGGCTTTTACTATCGGGCGCAAAGAGATGCGGCGTCAAATGATGGAGATGGCCATTCAAGACGAACGTGAGTACCTTGAGGGAGTGTCCGAACACGATGATAGTTGCGAGTGCTGACGAAAGGCTAGCTTAAGCAGGGATTGTCGTGCCGATTGATTTTATTTGTTCTTGAGCAGTTTTTCGGCTTTGTCATCGTCACTGGTTTTCAACACGATACGGGCGGTACCGGGCTCCTGATCCAGAAAGGCATAAAAGTAGTCCACGTTGATCCCGCTTTCTGAGAGGGGTTGCACCACAGTCCGGAGCATGCCGCTCGGTACATCGGGTATCTCGGCTGAGAGCATGGTGTCTAGCCGCCCCGTAAAGCCGACTTCCTTGAGGGCGGCGATGCCTTTATCCGGATTGTCCATGATCATGCGCACGATGCCGAAATCGGCATTCTCGCTTACGGAAATGGCGCGCAGATTAACCTCGGCACCTTCCAGGGCTTGCAGTACGGCCAACAGGCGCCCTTTTGTGTTCTCGGCGAAGACGGATACCTGTTTGATTTTCATCATCACCCTCCGCTGGGATTTATAGTTGGGGTAGTTCGGAGCGGTCCACCACGCGTTTGGCTTTACCTTCGGTGCGGGCTAGCTTGCGCGGCTCCACCAGCTTGATGCGCGCCTTGATGCCCAGTACGCTGTCGAGTTCGCGCTGTAGTTTGCCCTGCAGGGCTACCATTTGGGTCATCTCATCGGAAAAGATATCCTCGGAAACCTCCACCCACACCTCAAGCTCGTCAGAGGCAAAGGCGTTCTGGCGGTCCACTACGATCATGTACTGTGCCTCGACGCCCTCAACTGTTAGTAGCACGCTTTCAATTTGTGAGGGGAAAACGGATACGCCGCGCACGCGGATCATATCATCGCTACGTCCGGCAATGCGCGCCATGCGCGCCATAGTGCGTCCGCATTCACAGGTTTCGATATTAAGGCTGGTGATATCCTTGGTGCGGAAGCGTAGCACTGGCTGCGCTTCTTTGTCGATCGTGGTGATGATCAACTCGCCCTGCTCGCCGTAGGGCAGAACCTGGCCGGTGGCTGGATCAATGATCTCCACCAAGAAGTTGTCCTCCCAAATATGAAGGCCGGTTTTATGCGGGCATTCCATAGATACGCCGGGGCCGACGATTTCGGTCAGTCCATAGATGCTGAGGGCGGTGATGCCCAGCTTGTCCTCGATATCAATCCGCATGTTTTCGCTCCACGGCTCGGCGCCCAGTATACCCAGCCGCAGTTTGCTCTGATGCAGGTCAATGCCCATTTCCTGCGCCGTCTCGTGCAGGATGAGGGCATACGATGGCGTGCAGGAGATGGCAGTGGTGCCCAAGTCCTGTATCAGCATGAGTTGTCGCTTGGTGTTCCCCGTGGAGGCCGGAACTACGGTAGCTCCCAGCCGCTCCGCTCCGTAGTGTAGGCCTAGGCCTCCAGTGAAGAGGCCGTAGCCGTAGGCATTTTGCAGGATGTCCTCGCGTGTCATGCCAGCACATACCAGCGAGCGCGCTACCAATTCTGCCCATACCTCGACATCTTTCTGTGTATAAGGAGCGATGACTGGCTTGCCGGTAGTGCCGGAGGAGGAGTGTACCCGTACGATTTCGTCCTGCGGTACACAAGCGAGGCCGAAAGGATAATTGTCACGGAAATCGAGTTTGCTGGTGAAAGGTAGCCGCGCCACATCGGATAGCGTGCGGATGTCTTCTGGGTTTACCCCTAGCTTTTGCATGCCGCTACGGTAAAACGGCACGCGCTCGTAAACATAGGCCACTGTCTTCTTCAGCCGCTCCAGCTGCAATTTTTCCAACTCGGAGCGGGACATGGTTTCGAAATGCGGATGGCGAATCATGGTCTCTCTCTTTCCGGAGTGATCCAACATCAGTCGGGCTGGCAACACTCGGGCTGGAAACTATTCTAGCGTTTTACTGCCTGATGTGCAATGGACTACACGGATTGGGGGTGTATTGCAGCGGCAGCCTTCGCAAAACTGCAGGGACCCATTGTAAGGGTTCTGGGTCGCACCTATATTTGTTGCCAGGATCATCGTTGATAGTTTTCGGAGGCTGCCTAATGTGTTTATCATTTTGCCTGCTCCTTGAAAAGACTATGTAATAGTTTTTACTTTTGAGCCACAAAGCGTGCAAGAGAGAGCACCATGGCTCAAAGGTTTTAAGCAATACTTGCATTTAAGGCCTGAACAAATAACGCTTTCAGCCTTTGTTAGCAAACGTGCAGAAAGAATGGCAGATTTGCTTTTTGCAATCATGGCAATTCCCACAATACATGTTGCCAATGGGATACCGAATAGGAATAGTTGAGAGAAAATAGTCAAAATCACTATGGAGACAATGCCAAGCAGTATTAAAAAGATGCCTGTTGGCACCATTCGATCCAATCGGACTATTATCTTTCCTTTAGAGTTTTCTTGAGCTATATTTGATAGCTTCCCACATCTTGAGCAATATGCTTCATCTGGGTTTATAAGATAGCCGCACTTTTGGCATGGCACATGAAACCTTCGAAATAGTTGCGATTATTGTTATTATCATATGAGATGAGATCATTATGCAATGAGATACATTGCCTCATAATGGTCACGTCCACAAAGTTCTGTAAATTCAGTTAGCCGTCTACTGGAAAAAGCGGCCATTGTCCTTCAAGATGTTATAGCGGAAATCGAATTGTCTGCTCTGGCGGCACAGTGTCTTGGAAAGCGGCGTATACCGGATATTCAAATGCTGAACACAGAACTTTCAGCATGGTATAC
>WRNP01000094.1 GCA_009776515.1 Dehalococcoidia bacterium
ATGGAGGTAAGTCAAGAGGTTTGATGCAAAAAACCTACAACTGAAAGTGTTTTTGGCGTCGTGAGTAATTTCTAGTAGAAAAGCGTGCAAAACTCAGGTTATAGAGATACACCACCACAATGGCCACAATAACTACTGCTGCAGCTATTATTTTAAATATGGGCTTTTTATACCAAACAGGTTTGCTTGGCTGCTCTATTACGAGGGACTCTTCGTTCACGTATACCTCCAATGCTCATTAACACAAGCCGCAGAAGCATTTATTTCAAGTTCAGAACCTGTCGATAACTAACTTGCCTATTCGTGGGGAAAAATCACATAATTCCAGGCGGGCAGTGTTTCAATTCTTTTACGTTTATTCCCGCAAAATCCGTGTCGCCTATCTTTATGCCACGCTTTTTAACCTAAATCCTAAATTCCCAATAGGTTTTTCGGAAAGTGCCAATAGCCTATTCATTAGGCAATCTAAGGCAGTTTAGCAAAGGTTTCAGACAATATCAATTTTTATGGACTAGATAATATATTCTTATTTTACTATCTTAAGCCCCTGAAAATGATATGCCCCAAGACACATTCGCTCAACTATTCCCGTTATATCTGGTCGAAGAATCTGAGAACCTCACCGCAGGACAGCGCTGTAAACTCTCAACCCTGCAACTTGCAAACCTTAAAAACAGCCAGGGTATATTAGAGAAGCTGACCTTCCAGGACATTTACCGTTGTCCTTACCTGCTTGCACAAAGTGGCGAAGAGCCATCTTTTGGGTTTTCAGTCCGCCAGTTTTCATGGCGGTTTCCATCGGCTGCTTCGAAAGTCTTCTGCCATTGGCCTATTTCACCAGTGGCTTTTTGACACCCCCTACCTCTTTCCTTACAATTCCTCTCGCCAAGAATTGCTCTGCCGGGCGTGCCGGCAACACCATATAGAATCGGGGGGACCATGCTAACAGGCAACGATATCCGCACTACGTTTTTACAGTTCTTTGAGGGAAAGGGACACCGGGTCATCTCATCGTCCTCCCTCATCCCCCACAGTGATCCCACCCTCCTCCTCACCACAGCAGGCATGGTGCAACTCAAGCCATACTTACTGGGCCAGGCCATCCCACCTGCCAAGCGCCTAGCATCGGTGCAGAAATGCTTTCGCACCACCGACATTGAGTCGGTAGGCGATGTCTCGCACCTTACCTTTTTCGAAATGCTGGGCAATTTTAGCATTGGCGACTACTTCAAAAATGAGGTCATCGCCTGGGCTTGGGAGCTTGTCACCGAGTGTTTCCGGGTGCCGCGGGAGCGCCTATGGATCACCGTTTATTTGGATGACGATGAGGCCTTCGCTCTTTGGCGCGATGTCATCGGAGTACCCAAGACAAAAATCATACGCTTGGGCGAAGCCGACAATTTCTGGGGGCCTGCCGGAGAGACTGGCCCCTGCGGTCCCTGTAGCGAGATGCACTATGATTTTGGCGAGGACGCTGGTTGCGGCAAGGCCGACTGCAACCCTGCCTGCAAATGCGGCCGTTTCTGCGAGATTTGGAATTTGGTCTTCATGCAATACTATCAGGATCAGGATGGGCACCGCACACCGCTACCTAAGCCCAATATTGACACGGGCATGGGCCTGGAACGCCTCGCCGCCATACTCCAAGGGGTGAAGTCGGTCTACCAGACAGACCTCTTCCAGCCACTCTTAAAGCACGCAGCGCAAATCTTCGCCCAAACCTACGGACAGGACGAAGAGGCTGACCGAGCGCTCCGCGTGGTGACCGAACACGGACGGGCTATCCCCTTCCTGATCGCAGACGGCGTGTTACCATCAAACGACGGACGAGGTTATGTGCTACGCCGGCTCCTACGCCGTGCGGCACTTTTTGGGCGCCGCCTCGGCCAAAGAGAAGTCTTTTTGGCCGATATGGCGGAGGCGACCATCCGGCAGTTCTCGCCTATCTACCCCGAACTCAGTACGCGCGAGGCTTTTGTGCTGGAAGTAATCCGGCGCGAGGAGACGCGTTTCAACGAGACGCTCTCCACCGGCTTAAGCCTACTTGATGAAATCATTGGCAGCCCAGAGAGCCAAAGCCATATCATACCCGGAGCAACAGTCTTTAGGCTTTATGATACCTATGGCTTCCCCGTCGAACTCACATGTGAGGTAGCCGCAGCGCACGGTCTCCTGGTAGACACGGATGGCTTCCATGCCGAGATGACCAAACAGCGCACCCGAGCGCGGGAGGCCCATCGTTTCGGAGGAGGGGAGCCCGTGACCGCCATAGCCAACTTTGTTCCGACAATCTTCGTGGGTTACGCCGAACTCTCCCAGGAGACCACCGTAGCGGGCATCATCACCGAAGGCGACTGTGCTACCCAAGCTAGCGAGGGCGATGAGGTTGGGCTAGTACTCACAGACACCCCTTTCTATGCCGAAATGGGCGGTCAAGTGGGCGATACCGGCAAAATTAGTGCCGGCGGTAGCGTCTTTACCGTTACAAATACCGTAAAGCTAAGCCCTGTCATCACCATGCACCAAGGTCTCGTTACAACGGGAGGCTTTGCCGTAGGCGATCAGGTGGTTGCCGAGGTAGATGTGGCACGCCGTGAAGACATCGCACGTAACCATACCGCGACTCATCTGGTGCAATTTGCTCTCAGGAAGGTGCTGGGCGAGCATGTGCAACAACGCGGCTCGCTCGTTGCCCCCGAGCGGCTACGTTTCGATTTCTCGCACCTCGCGCCGCTCACCCCAGAGCAAATCAAAGAGGTCCAGGACATTGTTAACCGCGAAATATGCCATAACCATCCGGTCTATGACCATCAGATGCCCTACAGGGAGGCCATGGCCTTGGGGGCAATCGCGCTCTTTGATGAAAAGTACGGCGAGATGGTGCGCGTACTCTCGGTGGGGCGCCCGCCCATCTCCGTTGAACTTTGCGGCGGTACACACGTTTCTGCCACTGGCGAGCTTGGTTTTTTTCAAATTGTAACCGAAGCGTCTATTGGTGCCGGACTACGCCGTTTAGAGGCACTCACGGGACGCGAGGCCGCCAAAACCGTGGGCGAGAATCGCGCCCTTATCTTGACCCTTGCCCAAATGCTGGAGGCCGCCCCGGAGGGCTTATTAGAAAAAGCGCGAGCCCTCTTGGACAGTCGCGATCAGGAGAGGCACCGCGCGGAGAATTTTGAGCGGGAGTTAGTGTTCAAAGACATGTCTGAATTCCTGGGCCAGGTAAAAGAGTTTGGCGGCCTAAAGGTACTTGCCGCACACCTTAAACCCACCAGGCCAGACCTTCTGCGCGAGCTGGCCGATGCGTTACGCGCAAAGTTGGGATCAGCAGTGGTGGTGTTGGGTACCACGAGCGATGACAAGCCATATTTCGTGGTTGCAGTCACACCAGATCTAATCGCTCAAGGTTATCATGCAGGCAAAATCATCCGCGAAGTGGCCAAAGCTACAGGTGGCGGAGGTGGTGGCAAGCCTGATCTAGCCCAGGGCGGCGGCAAGGATGCTTCCAAGCTAGACGAAGCACTGGCACTAGTACCGAGTCTGCTAAAAAAGTATTCTAAGTTTAACTAGGCAATGCCATAGGAATTGCGTTGAAGACACCGAGGCAGGATTACACTTGCCAAAGGAGCGCTTATCAAATCATCTATGATGGGCGGCACATGCGTAAATCGCAAGGTAACACTGCTACAGGGGAAAGATGGGTATTAAGTTTATTCCAGGTCGGGTAGATACCTCGCAGCTCTGCTGCGTTGACTCGGTAAGGCCAGTATACCTATACTGCAAGCATGGGAAATACGAGTGAACATATCCATA
>WRNP01000095.1 GCA_009776515.1 Dehalococcoidia bacterium
TTAGTAATGTAAAGGTGGCTTTCTTGCCGCGCCACGGCCGAGGCCACCGCTTCATGCCCGCCGAGATCCCCTCGCGGGCCAACATCTATGCTCTGAAGAGTTTGGGGGTTGAGCAGGTGATCGCCATCAACTCGGTGGGAAGCTTTAGGGAAGATGTAAAGCCAGGACACTTGCTCATCCCTGATCAGCTCGTCGACCGCACTTCTCAGCGCCAAAACACCTTTTTCGGCGAGGGCATCGTCGCCCACGTTCCCTTTGCCGAGCCCTTCTGCCCCAATCTGCGCACTCTGCTTTTTGCCTCCGCCCGCGAGGCCGGGGCGGAGGCACACCCCCGCGGAACCTATGTGGTGATGGAAGGCCCGGCCTTTTCCACCCGCGCCGAGTCGCAACTGCACCAAGCGTGGGGATCCGATGTCATAGGCATGACCGCCCTGCCCGAAGCCAAGCTCGCCCGCGAGGCGGAGATGTGTTACGCCGTGGTAGCCTTGGCCACCGATTTCGATGCCTGGCACGAAGCGAAGGAAGCCGTCTCGGTAGAAGCCGTCCTGAGCGTTATGCGGCGCAACATTGAGCTTGCCAAGCGCCTCATAAAGCTTGCTGCCGCTCACCTCGCAGCGCCCCGCCTCTGCGGATGCACCAGCGCCTTAGCTGGTGCCATCATGACCGACCTCGAACTCATCCCTGATAAAAGGAAAAAAGAACTTGCTCTCATCATCGGTAAATACCTGTCTTGACCTGCAGGCCGCCCCCTCACCCCATTGCCAAGTTCATGGTTTAATAAAGCGGTGAGCGATACGCGTTTTAACTGCCTGCCCACTATGATCGGCAGCTTGCCTCATCGGGATCCGAGACTCGCCTGTGCGCTGGTCACGCATTACCTGAAAGATCTCCCCGCCTGGCCGCAACTCCCCCTCCTAAGTCCTCTGGAGAGCATGGTCGCCCAGTTCAGTGAAGGCTTCCCCGGTCTCACCTTGGCCAAGGATAATCTTACGGCCGATGACTCACAAGACTTAAGCTGCGGGCTGGAGGCCATCTACACAGCTTACCTGACAGAGGACACCGCCATCTTCCCGGTGAGTCCGACCCACGCCGCCGGGTTGCACGAGTTTTTAAGCCTAAGTACCGCCCGCCCGCCCGCCGTCAAAGGCCAGCTGACCGGCCCCGTCAGCTTCGGCCTAAGCGTGCGCGCCAGCTCAGGTAAGGCCATTATCTACGACGAATTCCTGTCTGATGCCGCCGTGCGGCTCCTATATCTTAAAGCAAAATGGCAAGAGGCAGAGCTCCGCCGCATCTCGCCGCGCACCATCATCTTTATGGACGAGCCCGGCCTAGCGGGGTACGGCTCGGCTTTCTTCAGCTTGCCCAAAGAGCAAACTGTCGCCCTAATCGACGGGGTGCTGTCCGGGATCACCGGACTTAAGGGGATCCACTGCTGCGGCAACACCGACTGGGGGCTGGTGGCCGCCACCCAAACCGACATCATCAGCTTCGATGCCTATAACTACGCCGCCTCCTTGGCCCTTTTCCCAAGCGAGATAAATAATCTCCTCGCTCGGGGCGGGGCGGTGGCCTGGGGCATCGTGCCCACCGACGAGACCTTGGCAAAAGAGAGTGCAGCCAGCCTTCAAGACCGGCTGGAGGAGGCTATGGCCCCCTTTGCTCGTCATGGTGTACCCTATGACTTTATCAAGGAACAGGCCATCATCACCCCCGCCTGCGGTCTAGCGGCACTCTCTGAAGACGGAGCGGAACAAGCGCTCAGCCTGCTGGCAGAACTTTCCGCTCGCATGCGGGGCGAGCCCGTCCCGTAAAGCCCGGCCAGAGGCAGCCAGATCCCCGCCTGATGCAATTGCCGGCATTTTCAGCTATACTATGCCCCAACTTGGGGACAGGGTCACAGCGAGCCCTTTGCAGGAACCGAGGGGATCATCTTAGCCGGATTCTCTCCCCGCAACCCCGGAGCGAATTTTTACACAGGAGGAAGCCATGACCGAAACCCAGGTAGAAAAAAACGCGGAGCTCTTCGAGCAGGTATGGGAACAAGCCACCACCCGAATAGATCAGCTCACCCCTGATCCGGCGGAGCAAAAGTTTTTGAAAGCGATCGTCATGGGCGGCACCGTGGCCGCTGAGGCAGTGGTGGGAGCCACCTCCGCCAGCCAGTTCTGGGGCGAGGGGAGCCTTGCCTGGGCAAATGAGATCAGCCAACTCTTCTCCTTCCTCATGTTGAGTCAGTGCTACCGCTGGGTAGCCGAGAGAGACGAACCGGACAAAACCCCCCTCCCCAAAGAAGTCAGCGCCACCAAGCTCATCTATGCTTTTAACACCGAGCCAGAGCAGTCGCTGGACGATTTTACCCACTTTGACGACCAGTATAACTACGATTTGGATAACAAGCCACACATCGTGCATACAGCCAGCTTCATTCTAGCCCGCGTTTGCGAAATCGCCGGCCATAAGTGCATCGCCTGGGAAAGGGTCAAGTTCCCCGTAGCGGAACTCACCAGTCTGGCCAAAAAGGGTGTCATTCTGGACAGCGAGCCCATCCGTGGCCAGGACGACATCAATGTGGTCACCGACAGCCTATCCGCAGGTCTTCAGGCAATGAACAAGTTCCACGATGAGACGGGCTAGCCTCGCCTGGGACAAACCAACCTGCGGCCAGTTGGGGATTTTAAGACGCCAACCATGTCCGAACTCAAGCGCCTGATTGCCGCTCTCTCCGAGGTCGCCGCCTATCCCGAACCCATCAGAGAGGTCGAACTTGTCCAGACGCAAATGTCGGCCGTCTTCCTAGCCGGCGAGTACGCTTATAAGATCAAAAAACCCGTCGATCTGGGCTACGTGGACTACACCTTACTTGAACGTCGGCGGTATTTTTGTGAGCGCGAGATAGTGCTCAATCGGCGCCTTTGCCCGGGAGCTTATCTTGGAGTGGTGCCCATCACCCTAGATGGCCATCAGCTCGTCATGGAAGGGATGGGCCATCCGGTGGAGTATGCCGTTAAGATGCGTCGCCTGCCGGGAGAACAGCTCCTGGATAAACTCCTTAAGCAAGACAAGGTAACCCCCGAGATGATGGCCTTGGTGGCCTCCCGGCTGGTCAGCTTTCACTTAAATGCCGCCACCGACAACGAGATCACCCGCTATGGCCTTCCCGAGGCCATCACCCGCAACGCAGAGGAAAACTTCGCCCAGACCGAAAAGTACATCGGGCAAGCCCTTTCACGGAAACAATGGACGATGGTGCGGGACTACACACAGCATTTTATTCAAGAAAACAGTCCGCTCTTTGCCCGGCGCCTGAGAGAGAGTCATATCCGCGACTGCCACGGCGACCTGCACGCCCAGCATATCTGTTTCTGCCACGATTTGTGCATCTTCGACTGCATTGAATTCAACGACCGCTTCCGTTACAGCGACACGGCGGCTGAGGTGGCTTTCCTAGCCATGGATCTGGAACGCAACGGCCGGGCCGACCTAGCCGATCATTTCGTGGCGGCCTACACCGCCGAAAGCCGCGATGGCGACCTTGTCCAACTCATGAGTTTCTATAAAGGCTACCGCGCTTACGTACGGGGCAAGGTGAACTGTTTTAAGCTGGATGACCCGTGCATGCCCGAATCGGACCGCCTGGAAGCTCTCGCTACAGCTCAGGGATATTTCGATCTCGCCGCCGCCTACGCCCGCCCCCGGCCCCTGCTGGTCGCCATGATGGGATTTGTAGGTAGCGGCAAGACGACAACGGCTC
>WRNP01000096.1 GCA_009776515.1 Dehalococcoidia bacterium
GTTTTGGGCGCTATCCCGCTTTTTCCTTGCGTCTATTTTACCATGTGCATGCCTAAGTCACCATCGTTTTGTGCGTGTTTGGCGTTATTCAGTAGGGCCTAATTAAGACATTGCCGCAAATCCTATGACCATAATCCCACGTTTCTTGATTTCTGGACGTTGCCTTCGTTTTGAATCCATACAGATCGTTGATTTCCTTGGGCGGTGCCAACTTCAATAGTAAACCAGCGATTAAGGGCGCAGAACCGAGAAGTCCACCGATTATGTAACTGAACACTTTCATGGTTGATTCCCTAGGCTTAAACTAGACTCCACCAGGCATGTGGGACAAGATTACAAGTGGCTCATAATGGAATGGCGGAGGGGGTGGGATTCGAACCCACGGTTCCATAGGGAACAATGGTTTTCAAGACCATCACCATAGGCCGCTCGGTCACCCCTCCGTATAGCGAAATTGGCGCTAGGCAGATAATTATAGCACTTTCGGTCCACGAGGTGGCTTCACCTGTTTGACGTGCGGGACATTGCCCGAATGGTGGCTTTAGGGGGCAGGGGGGTATTCGTAGGCGTGTCAGGCTCTATGGCGTAGCGGTATTTTTGGTGGTAATAGGGGTATATGCTTAGGTGATGGATAGCGCAGGTTCTTCCTTTGTCCAGCCACCAGATGCGCTTATATTAAAAGAGCGCGTCTCTTCCTTGCTCCAGAAAGCGTACTGTGCTTTAGCGGTGATGGTGCCGGCTATCTTTAGAGTCAGGGGCTGGCCATCCAATTTCTGGGTATCGTCCGCGTCTAAAACTATATACCCTTCAAAGTGCAGGTTGCTTTCGCCGGCAACGTGTCCCTGCCAATCGGCAGAGCCGGCGATATCGAAAGAGATGTCGTTGAGCAGTAACTTGCTAGCGTTGGTGATGGTTATCTGGGCGGCATTGGGGGTTTCGTTGATGATGCTGAGATAAAGGCGGTAGACAGTACCGGATGTCGTCTCCGATGTCAGCTCTGCGGGCTCAAAACCAGTTATGGTTATGGCCTGGGTAACAAAGTTTGTCGTAGCCTCTATGCGAATGTTGGCGTACAGGTATGCCCAGCCAATGGCGGCCATCGGCAAGACCAGGATGGCAGCCAAGACCAAACCGCCCCATTTGGCGATGAAAGCTTTCATGCGTCGCGGAAGCCTGATTTTCATAAACTACCCCTGTCACTCCCAGTTAGGGAATTGACACAAACCTAGCACAAAGCCAACCTTGGCGTATTATGAAATAACCGACATTCCCATGAATGGTTGCAGAGCGGTCGGGACAAAGATTGTGCCGTCGTGTAGCTGGTAGTTTTCTAGTATGGCAATCATGATGCGCGGCAGCGCCAATCCTGAGCCATTTAGGGTATGCACATACTCGGTCTTGGCCCCCTCGGCGGGGCGATAGCGGATGGCAGCGCGCCGAGCCTGGAAGTCTAGACAATTGGAACATGATGATACCTCAAGCCACTCGTTACAGCCTGGGGCCCAGACTTCAAGATCATAGGTTTTTGAAGAGGCAAAGCCCAGGTCGGCGGTGCAGAGAGCCTTCAGGCGGTATGGTAACTCCAGTTGTTGCAATACTCTCTCCACGTCGGCTACCATAGCCTCCAACTCATCGTTGGAGTGCTCTGGCTCGACGATCTTATACAGCTCAACCTTATCGAACTGGTGGCCGCGCTTGATGCCGCGCGTGTCCTTGCCTGCAGACATCTTCTCGCGCCGAAAGCAGGCAGTGTAGGCAGCGTAGCGCAGAGGCAGGCTGCCTGGCGGTAAAATCTCGCCCGCATGTAGCCCAGTGAGCGGTACCTCGGCTGTGGGGACAAACCACATATCACCGACATCTTCGCGGTAGAGGTTATCGGCGAACTTGGGCAAATTGCCGGAGGCTACCATGACCTCGCGTCTTACCAAGTATGGCAGATAGACCTCGGTGTAACCAGCTACATTGGTGTGCAGGTCGAGCATGAGGGCAATGATAGCGCGTTGCAGTTTGGCTCCCAGGCCTTTAAGTACATAGAAACGAGTGCCGGAAAGCTTCACGCCGCGCTCAAAGTCGATGATATCCAGACTCTCCCCCAATTCCCAGTGCGGCTTGGCGGGAAAGCTCAGGCGCTTCGGCTCACCCCAACTCCGTGCGATGATGTTGTCTTCCTCACTGGTGCCGTGCGGTACCGAGGGTTGCGGGATATTGGGTACTTGGAGCAAGAGCTCTCCCAACTTGCTGTCTATGTCGCGGAGGCGCTCCTCCAATGATTTAATCGCGTCGCGGAGGAGTCGGCCTGCATCGGAGGCTTCATTTTGAGCAGTGCGAGCAATCTCTTTTCGGGCGCGGCGCTTTTCTTCCAAGAGGGCGAGCTTATCGCGTCGCTCAGCATCAAGTGCCAGGATATCATCCAGTGGCGCACTATCCTTGCGCCCGGCGATGGCAGTGCGCACTTCGTCGGCGTTCTCGCGGATGTATTTTAACTCTAGCATAGACCCTGTTCCTTGTCTTTCAGCGCCGGGAAGAGAATGACTTCCCTGATGGATGGTTGGCTCGTAAGTAGCATAGTGAGACGGTCAATGCCTATACCCAACCCTCCGGTGGGCGGCATGCCGTGCTCAAGTGCTGTAAGGAAATCCTCGTCAATCACTTCGGTCTCTTCGGTATCCTGGCGACATGGTGCCCTGTTTTCCAATTGGGCGGCAAAGCGCCTGGCCTGTTCTAGCGGATCGTTAAGCTCGGAGAAAGCATTGGCGATTTCCATACAACCCGCATAGGCTTCAAAGCGCTCTACAGTGTGCGGGTCACCAGGCAGGTTCTTGGCGAGAGGCGACATGTCGATAGGGTAATTTACCAGGAACACCGGTTGGATTAGCTTGGGCTCTAGGAACGTTGAAAGCAGGTCATCGATAAGGCGGCCGCGGTCGCGGGAGGGGTCAAATTCGTAGCCGCGTCGGCGCATTTCTGCTTGGAGAGAGGCGGTATCAGGCAACTCTTCGAAGTCGATGCCTGAGGTTTCCAAGACAGCCTGACGGAGGTCGAGGCGTTGCCATGGCGGAGTGAAATTAATCACATGATCGCCGAACGCTATCGCATAGCTGCCGGTGACCTCTTTTACGGCGTGTACGATCATTTCTTCGACGAGTCTCATGACGTCTTGATAGTCAGCGTAAGCCTGGTAGGCTTCCAGCATGGTGAACTCGGGGTTATGACGCGTGTCTATGCCTTCATTGCGGAAAACTCGCCCAATCTCATATACTCGGTCAAAACCGCCCACAATAAGGCGTTTTAGATGCAACTCCAGGGCGATACGCAGGTAGAAGTTGCAGTCCAGGGCGTTGTGGTGGGTGATAAACGGCCGCGCCAGTGCTCCTCCGGCTGATGGCTGGAGTACGGGGGTTTCTACCTCCAG
>WRNP01000097.1 GCA_009776515.1 Dehalococcoidia bacterium
TTAACGGTGAAACCTTGCTTGACAAGATTTTCACCAAACTGTCTGTCTATACTTTTGCTAGAACATGTTGCAAAAGCGGGCTTTTGACACACTAACCATTGATTATGATGGCTGGTTGCTTGCAGAGGCGGCGGGCTCGGCTTCTTGGGGCAGGTGGAGTTCTGCGACGCGGTTTAAAACATTCTCCAGTTTATTTACACGGGTTGCGCTCAGTCGCTGGAACTCTGCCTGAGCCGCTTCGATATGCCGCCCAGTGTTTTCCATACATTTTTTGAACTCTTGCCATTGTTTCTCAAACTCGGCTAGGTAGTCCCTGATGGAAGCGGCTGTCCGGCTTAGGTTGAAGCTGTCCACAGCCCGACGAATGACGGCAAGGATGGCGTATAGGGTGAAAGGTGAGCATAACACCACTCGACTCTTCAGAGCAACGTCAATCACGTCGTGATCATATTCATTGATAAAGCAATAGACCTGTTCGTTGGGGACGAAGACCAACACATAGTCCAAGGTCTTCTCGTTGGGGTTAATATAGTCGCGCGTAGTGACCTCTTTAATGCGCGCCCGCACGTCTCTTAGAAACCGTTGCTTGTAACCCTCTCGAGCCTCCTCGACTTCCGCCGCCAAGTAAAGCTTGTAATTGTCCCAGGGGAACTTGACGTCCATATTGAGCTTGAGTCCTTGCGGTAGCAGGAAAGTGTAGTCAGGGCGAGAAGCGCCCGTCTCCAGTGTCTGTTGCTTGAGGTAGTTGATGTCCTTTGTGAACCCTGCCAATTGGAGCACGTCCTCAGCTAAACGCTCACCCCACTGCCCGCGCGTTCGGCTACTACTAAGGGCGCTCTGAAGCTTGAAGGTGGTCTCTCGCAGTTCTTTCGTCTGCGCGGTAGCGTTCTGCAGGTGGCTTGTGACCTCGCCGAACTTCTGCCCGCTTTTACTATCGAAATCGGCCACACACTGCTTAACCCGCTGAAGCTCGGCGCTGAGGGACTCGAGCGCCTGATCGATAAGTTTCTTCTTCCCATCGAGCTCGCCTGTACCGGTTTGGGCTTGGCGGGAGAATGCCTCACCTGCAAGCTTCAGGAATTCGGCTGAGTTCTGGCGCAGGGCATCTAGCGAGAGGGCAGCGAAAGATCTCTCTGTGTCCTGGCGGTGTAGTCGTACAACGAGATAGACTAACAGTCCACCCAAGATAAACCCAGCGGCGAAGTAAAGCGCTGACACAAAATCCTCCTGAGGTAGATTCGGACACTCAACTGAGGGGCATTGCCTTGTCTATCAATTAGAGGTGACAGCCGGCACTGGTTTAGTCTTTTAGTGGTTGGTCTTGGGCATCTTTATTGAAGTTCCCGACCAATATCAAGATGCCCTCAACAAAACCCCATAGTCCGCCGATGCCTAGGGTGATGATACTGACAATGATCTGTATAACACCGATGCTGGTATAGCCCAAATAGAAACGGTGAATACCCAAACCGCCGAGCAATATTCCCAGGATGCCGGCTACGATGCGCGATTTTTGGCTGCTAGGAGCCTCTTGCCCGCGATCGGTGGTGGTCCCACACGATGGGCAGTAGACTCCGTTGGGGGGTACCTCTTGGCCACATTTAGAACAGTACATGCGACTCCTTATCTTACATTATTGCTGGCAATAAGCCCAGGCCAAGGTTGGCCATGCCAAATACCAAACGAATATTAGGGATGGGCGTTACTATTCATGCTCAGTTACGGGAGCGTGGTCTTGAAAATGGACGATGCCGACCACATCTTCCACTGGCAAGGTAAAAGCCATGCCCATACCGGGCTTATCCAAATCAACCGATTTGATTATCTCTTCCATCACGAATTTTACCCTTGCCTGGGGAATGACAATAAGTATCATTTCCTTTTCGGGTTCAATAGGGATGCCTAGGAGTTTCTGGTGTTCATGTACACCTACTCCCCGCGCGAAGACATCAGTAGCCCCTTCAGCCCCAGCCCGGCGAGCTGCTTCAATAACACGATCGCCCCACCCTCGGCGCACGATTGTTATCAATAGGCGTAGTTGCTCTGCAGTTGTCATGGTTCTCTCCTTATTTCTCGTGCTGGAATCTACCTATATGGCCACACCAATTGGAATGGGCACGGCGGTGGCCATTCCAATAAAGCATTATTAGACCCTCAAACACTGGCCGGAAGGTCTCGTCATCGTATTGACAACCTGGGGGAACTCAGAAAGAGAGAGCGTATGAGGCCAAGGGGGGTCTTTCCGCCCGATGAGTCTAGATGTGCTTTGCATTAACGGGGATTATAGCAGATTTTCTCTGAACGTGGCGGGTTTAGTTTTGACATTTACACCAATTCAATCAAGTCGGGAGCTACCATCTTAGAGACGGTTCGCTTTTAGGGAAGCTTTTGACAAACAAAAAGGCCTAACCCGCACCTACAAAGAGAAACCAAAAAGCCTCCTGGCAGTGGCATATTTTCCGCAGGGAGTTGCCCCCCCAGTATCGTCTGCGCTAGGGCGTTTCACTTCCGTGTTCGGGATGGGAACGGGTGGTGCCACCCTGCTCTAACCACCAGAAGACTCTTTAGGCAAATCTTTACAGTCCCTCCCTGCCCGAAAGCAAGTTGGTATGCACTGGATTAAGCCTTGGGTAAAATCATATTAAATTGTTAAGAGCCGCTCTCGCCCAGTGTCACTTCATACTGAAGCGGCAAGGACTTAAATATCTCTGGCTAATACCAAATCTGAAGCAAGTCAAGCCCTCGGCCATTAGTACCACTCAGCTTAACACCTTGCGATGCTTACACCTGTGGCCTATCAAGCAGATAGTCTATCTGCGGCCTTTCTCCTCTCGCGAGGAAGGGAGACCTCATCTTGGGGCCGGCTTCACACTTAGATGCTTTCAGCGTTTATCCGAACCGAACTTGGCTACCCAGCAATGCCGCTGGCGCGACAACTGGCACACCATATGTTCGTCCCTCTGGATCCTCTCGTACTACAGAGAGACCCCCTCAAGTCTCCAGACGCCCACCACGGATAGAGACCGACCTGTCTCACGACGGTCTGAACCCAGCTCGCGTGCCGCTTTAACCGGCGAACAGACGGACCCTTGGGACCTTCTCCAGCCCCAGGATGCGACGAGCCGACATCGAGGTGCCAAACCTTGCCGTCGATGTGAACTCTTGGGCAAGATAAGCCTGTTA
>WRNP01000098.1 GCA_009776515.1 Dehalococcoidia bacterium
CTTGACTCTTGCCGTCGGGGCGGAGATAGGGGAGCGTCCCGTCGCGGCGTACGGCGGCCAATCGGCGGGCCAGCCGATGAGCTAGGCTGATGGGGAGAGGCATAAGCTCGGAGGTCTCATTGCAGGCAAAGCCTACCATCATGCCCTGATCGCCGGCACCGGTGGTGTCGATGGGGTCAAGCGAACCGTCCTTGGCCTCCATCGATTTGTTTACCCCCAGGGCGATGTCCGGCGACTGCTTATTAATGGAACTCATCACGCCGCAGGTGCGGTGATCAAAGCCGTATTCGGGCTTAGTATAACCGATGTCCTCGATAACGCTGCGGGCGATGGCGGGGATATCGACGTAGGTTTTGGTGGTGATTTCGCCTAGCACCAGCACCAAACCGTTGGTGACGGCGGTTTCGCAGGCGACGTGGGCTTGCTTGTCCTTTTTGAGGATGGCATCCAGTACAGCATCCGATATCTGGTCACAGATCTTATCGGGATGCCCCTCGGTCACAGACTCCGAGGTGAAGAGATATTTGGCGGCGGAACCAAAGCTGTAGCTCACAGTGCTCCTTAGGATTTTAATTTAAGTGACGCATCCTGCCGGAAGGGCCAGCCGGGTTATGTCCCTTCCTCCCAGCTGTCCAGGTACTTCTTCTGTGTGGTGCTTAAGGTGTCGATATCCATGCCCATACTGGCTAGCTTGAGGCGGGCAATATCACTGTCGATGGCCTCAGGAACGCTGTAGACGCCGGGCTTGAGTTTGCTCTTGCTCTTGACCAGATACTCTAGGCACAGGGCTTGGTTGGCAAAAGACATATCCATAACACTGGCCGGATGCCCTTCGGCGGCGGCGAGATTAATAAGACGGCCTTCGCCCAGCAGATAAATCCGGCGCCCGTCCTTTAGGGTATATTCGTCCACGAATGGCCTTACTGGGCGCCGGCTGACGGAGAGAGCTTCCAAAGCAGGCAGGTTAATCTCCACGTTAAAATGCCCGGCGTTGGCCAGGATAGCCCCGTCTCGCAGCTTGGCGAGTACCCTTCGATCTATGACGTGCTTGTTGCCCGTGACAGTGATGAAGACCTCGCCCACCCGGGCTGCTTCAGCCAAAGGCATGACTTGCGCTCCGTCCATGGCTGCCTCTAACGCTCGCACAGCGTCTACCTCGGTCACAATCACCTGGGCTCCCATGCCCCTGGCGCGGAGGGCTATCCCCTTGCCGCACCAACCATAGCCCGTTACTACTACCTTCTTGCCTGCCCAGAGGATGTTGGTGGCGCGGGTGATGCCGTCCATGGCGCTTTGGCCGGTGCCGTAACGGTTGTCAAAGAGGTGCTTGGTTTGAGCATCATTGACAGCGATGACGGGGTATTTCAAAAAGCCGCTTTTTTCCATGCCCCGGAGGCGGATGACCCCGGTGGTCGTTTCTTCGGTGCCGCCAATGACTCCTTTCATGAGCCCGGGGTGTCGGGTGTGGAGCTGGGTCACCAGGTCGGCCCCGTCATCCACCGTAAGCTGCGGTTTGGTCATAAGGGCGGCCTCAATGTGGCGGTAGTAAGTTGCCTCATCCTCGCCCTTGATGGCTCCCACTGGAATCCCGCTCGCAACAAGCGCTGCCGCCACGTCGTCTTGGGTGGAGAGGGGATTGGAGGCGCACAGCACGAGCTCGGCCCCGCCTGCTTGGAGAGCCAGCCCCAGATTGGCGGTCTCGGTGGTGATATGGAGGCAGCCGGCGATGCGGAAACCCTTAAAGGGTTTCTCCTTGGCAAAGCGCGATCTTATCTGGGTCAGCACGGGCATATTTTGCCCGGCCCATTCAATACGGAGCCTTCCTTCGGGGGCGAGCTTCAAGTCTTTTAGGTCGTAGTTCATTTTCTATCCTGCTCTATTTTGTGGGGCAGGGGGTGGCTCCGGCACAGGGCGCAGATTAAAGCTATCCGTATGGCCGAGGCCGTTTATACTTCCAATACTTGGATAAGAACCCATCTTACATTTTGCGCCAATGGCTGGGAGGTGTCAACCGCTATATGCCCGAGCTCTCCTGGTTCCGGCGCCTCAAACCAAGCCTGTTGCTTTAGATAGATCCCCCAGTGACCGTCGGAGATGGTGTCCTGTGTCAGACGCGCTATCAGGCGCTTCCGAATGGTCTCGGCCGCCGTCCGACACTCTAAGGCGTAATAATCAGCCCCGGCGCGGACAGCAACCTCTTTGGAAGCAGCCCTTTCACGCGCTTTCAAAAAAGCGCCGTCCAGGATGACATGGTGGCCCTGGGAGAGCGCATCAGCTGCTTCTCGGTAAAGAGCATCGTAGGTGCGGCGGGTAAATTCGTCTGAATAGAGGCCGTCCTCTCCCTGGCGGTAACAGTGTTCCGTGAGGGGGATACCCGCCAGTTTCTTGCGGGTGATATCTGAGGAGAGATAGATCGCGCCCAGTCGCCCGGCGAGCTCGCGAGCCGTTGTCGTCTTGCCGCTACCTACAAATCCCATCATGGCGACCAGCAGGGGCCGGGGGCGGG
>WRNP01000099.1 GCA_009776515.1 Dehalococcoidia bacterium
CCACCACCTGCTTGTCAATCATTTTCTATCTGCCCCAGCGTGTTTAGACATCATTGACGCCTTTCCATGCCGTGTGGTGTGAATAATGTCGGGAATTACGGATTATTGAGTATGATATAGAACCACTTAGCGGGCCTGCTAAGCAAACAGGGGAGTGTCCAGCTATTCCAAGCATTGATTACATAATCACATTTCGCTTAGGTGGCGTGATACACTCTATGCGTTACGACAATTCGGCATTCTCTTTGCATGCCGGTACATCTTCGAATTTAGCAACATTTCACTCTATGCTGAATGCTTTCTATATAAATACCGATGAATATAAGGCTTTCCCGTCAGGTCTTGTGCCGACTTGATTGTTTTGAGCAAAGGCATCATTGCCGTATTATTGCCGTTATTTTTGACAGACTGAAGGAAAATGTATAGAATAGTTATGAGCATATGCTCATAACTTATGACTAGGCCGATCAAGCGCCGCCAGATATCCTCACTGCCGGAGGTGAGCTACTACCGACCGGCGGGCATCCCGCTTAAAATTATGGAGGAGGTCTGCCTCTCGGTAGAGGAGATGGAGGCCGTCCGCCTAAAAGATGCTGAGGGGCTTAAACAGTCTCAGGGAGCCGTCAGGATGGGAGTTTCTCGCCCTACTTTCCAGCGCATATTGGCCGGAGCACGCCGGAAGATCGCATGGGCCCTGGTCGGCGGGCGAGCCATCCGCATTGATGGTGGGGACTTCAGGCTGGAGCAGGTGCAATTGGAATGCAAGGGTGGTCATCGGTGGGAGGCCCCTGCTTCGTCTGGGGATGAGTCTGCCCTTTGTCCAGTCTGTCGGCGTCCTGGCGTGCCGACAGACTGGTAATCAACTCTCGCCCTGCACGAGCCATGTGAACCGATTAAAACCAAGCGGTTTGCCCGTGAGTGGACAAATCAGCTAAACTATGCGGGCTGGAAATTTAAAATACATAGCCTCAAGGCATAGACAGGAGAGCAAATATGAGCGGTGGCGATGGTGCGCTGGATCAATACTGGGCAGCCTTAAAGGCTACCTATCAAGAAGCCTATTCGGAGGTGGCGGCGGATCACATGGTCTTCCCGCGCAATACAGGTGAGATTATCGAACACGATGCTTTCGGCATCATCAATGATGAGCACGATGATATCATTGCCATGTGGCTGAAAATAGATGGCGGCGCTATCACCAACGCTTCATTTACGGCTGAGGAGTGCGTCACCTGTACGGCTTCGGGCAGTGTCGTCACCGAGCTAATACGCGGGAAGACTCTAGCCGAGGCTCTTCGGGTAACTCCAGATGACGTGGCGGCCGACCTAGGCGGCCTGCCCGAGAAAGACCGCCACTGCGCCGAACTGGCGGTGAATGTCCTGCGCATGGCGGTGCAGGATTATCAAGGCCAAGTTGCCCAGACAAGGGTTTAGCGATGCCGTCCGCGACGAAAAGACTCCTCTCCGGCAACGAGGCCTTGGCATTGGGAGCCTACCATGCTGGGCTCAAGGTAGCCGCGGCTTATCCCGGCACTCCCAGCACCGAGATTTTGGAAAACCTCGCCCGTTATCCCAGCCTGCACGCCGAATGGTCCACCAACGAGAAGGTTGCCCTAGAGGTAGCTCTGGGCGCCTCCTATGCCGGGGTGCGCGCGCTGGCATCTATGAAGCACGTGGGCTTAAATGTAGCCAGCGATCCTTTTATGGCCGCAGCCACCACCGGCATACGGGGTGGCCTGGTTATCATCTCTGCCGACGATCCCGGCATGCACAGCTCTCAGAACGAGCAGGATAACCGTTACTATGCCAAGCTCGCCAAGGTGCCTCTGTTGGAGCCGTCTGACAGCCAGGAAGCCTACGAGTTCATCCAGCTGGCCTTTGAGATCAGCGAGGAGTTTGACACTCCCGTGCTACTTCGTTCCACCACCCGCATCTCACACGCCAAATCCGTGGTCACCGCAGAGAAAGAGGCTGCGGCTCAGGCCGAGCCTCTCTTTAAGCCGGACATGGGCAAGTTTGTGATGTTGCCAGTCCATGCCAGGGGACGCCACCCGCTGGCTCTCGCGCGTCTGTCCAAGCTGCGGGAGTTCAGCGAAAGCTTTGTCTTCAACCGGGAGATCGCCGGTAGCGATGAGTTGGGGATTATCAGCAGCGGTATTGCTTATCATTATGCCCGTGAATCCCTGCCGGATGCTTCATTCCTCAAGTTGGGAATGAGTTATCCGTTGCCAGAAAGCCTCATCCGCCGGTTTGCGGCTAAGGTAAAGACCTTGGTTGTGGTAGAGGAGCTTGAGCCTTTTATGGAGGAACAGATCAGAGCTTTGGGTATCTCGGTTCAGGGCAAGAGGGTCGTCCCCCAGACCGGTGAGCTCAGCGCTGATATCTTGCGCCGCGTAGCCGTCGAGGCGGGGTGGTTGTCTGGCGGAGCCCAAACCGAGCTGTCGAGTGCGAAGCAGAATTTGCCCGCCCGCCCGCCCCTGCTCTGTCCAGGATGTCCGCATACGG